>JAHBYM010000005.1 GCA_019635975.1 Parvibaculum sp.
TGGCGGAATTGGTAGACGCACCAGCTTCAGGTGCTGGCGCTCGCAAGGGCGTGGAAGTTCGAGTCTTCTCCTGGGCACCATTCCTTTCTCGCGGCAGCCGCTTCCTTCGCGCCTGCCGCCCGCCCCTTCGGGGCCAAGCGGAGCCAGCATATGGCGGTCACGCTGCACAAGGGCGATCTGCCGGACGGGCTTTCCTTCGGCGCCAGCGTCGCTGTCGACACCGAGACGATGGGCCTGAACCCCGAGCGCGACCCGCTCTGTCTCGTGCAGCTTTCGGCCGGCGACGGCAACGCCCATATCGTCCAGCTCGATCGCGCGACCTACCGCGCGCCCAACCTCCGGGCGCTGATGGCCGACCAGAACGTGCTGAAGATTTTCCATTTCGCGCGTTTCGACGTCGCGACGATCCAGCGCCATCTCGGCGTCGTCACCTCGCCGGTCTACTGCACCAAGCTCGCTTCGAAGCTGGTGCGCACCTATACCGACCGCCATGGGCTCAAGGACCTCGCCCGCGAACTTGTCAACATCGACATGTCGAAGCAGCAGCAAAGCTCGGACTGGGGCGCGGAAAAGCTCAGCGAGGCTCAGCTTGCCTATGCCGCATCCGACGTTCTCTACCTGCATGAGATCAAGTCGATCCTCGACGGGATGCTGGCGCGCGAGGGGCGCACCGAGCTTGCCAAGGCCTGCTTCGCCTTCCTCCCCGTCCGCGCCGCGCTCGACCTTGCCGGCTGGCCCGAAGAAGACATTTTCGCGCATTAGATGCGTATATTCGGCCGCGTTCCGCCTTTCGTTGACGCTTTGCGGGCCTGGCGCGCATACTCGCGGCCTTGAGGGGCTTCGGGCTCGGGCGATGTGGAGCGAACTTTAATGAGCCAGGGGTCCGGCGAGACCGAGACCGGGGGGCGATCGGGACGGGTGCGTCCGGTCCGGGCCTATGCGGCGCCCCGCGCCGAACCGCCGCCGCGCAGTCGCTACAGTTACTTCGTCGCGTCAATGAAAGTGATGCTGCCGCTCGGCGCGGCGCTGCTGCTCGGGATCGTCCTCTATTATTCCGGCATTTTCACCAGCGACGACCGGCTCGATGTGGCTTTCCGCGAAATCGAAAACAGGCCCGACGATCTCCGGATGGTCAGCCCGCGTATCGCTGGCGTGACGCGCGACGGGCGGCCCTATTCGGTCAGCGCCGACAATGCGACACAGGATGCGAACCGGCCGAACTTCGTCGTGCTCGAAAACATCAATGCCGAATTGACGCTCGATGAAGCGCCAGGCGAAGAGGCCGAGTGGATTTCGCTTGCGGCGACGGACGGTCTGCTCGACTCCGAAAGCCAGACGCTCGAACTGATGCAGTCCATCGACATCGAGACGGCGCAGGGCTACGTCTTTCACGGCAGCCGCGCCCTGGTCGATTTCGGCGCCGGCACGGTAACGAGCGACAGCGAGGTAACGGGCGAGGGGCCGCTCGGCACGTTGCGTGCCGACCGCATGACGGCCGATCATAGCGGGCGCATCATGCGCTTCGAGGGCAAGGTGAAACTGCTGATCCATCCCGATCGGCCGAGCGAGGGGGACTGACATGGGGGCGAGAACGGGGCGGCAGACAGGCGTGAGGGTTCGCGGCGCAATGCTTGCGGGGCTGACGCTTTTTCTCGGCGCCGGTCTCTTTATCGGGACGGCGGCGGCGCAATCGTCGGGCATTGTCGGCGGCGGCTTTTCCAACGATCCGAAGCAGCCGATCGAAATCGAAGCCGACGCGCTCGAAGTCGAGGACGCCAGGCAGAGTGCCACCTTCAGCGGCAACGTGCTTGTGACGCAGGGCGCGCTCCGGATGCGCGCCGACCGGCTGATCGTCCACTATGCCTCGCGCCGCGCCGGCGGTTCGGGCATCGAGCGGATCAGGGCGAACGGCAATGTTCACATCTCGGCGCCCGACGACCAGTCGGCCAGCGGTCAATGGGCCGATTATCACGTCGACACGCGGCGGATCGAGATGGGCGACAGCGTCGTGCTCCGGCAGGGCGAAAACGTTATCCGCGGCTCGAAACTCCATGTCGATCTGAACAACGGACGGGCGCGCGTCTCGGGCGGCGGCGACGCGGCAAGCGGCGGAACGGGCCGGGTTCGCGGTCTTTTTCACCCCGACGGGAGCTGATCTTTCCCAAAAAACCTTGGTTAAATGCTTCACTTCATACAATTTTAATGCCAAGTACGTTTGATGGCATGGATTGACGGAGTGGGGACCCTATGACGGGCGAAACGGGGCTGGGAAAAGAGGCGGGCGGCGCGGAATCGCGTCCGCATCTTGTCGCCGACAATCCGGGGCTCTGGGTCGAGAAGATCGGCAAGAGCTTCAAGGGGCGGCCGGTCGTTCGCAGCGTCAGCTTCCATGTGCAGCGCGGCGAGGCCGTCGGCCTGCTGGGTCCCAACGGCGCAGGTAAAACCACCGTTTTCTACATGATCACCGGGCTGATCCAGCCCGATTACGGCTCGGTCATGCTCGACGGGCAGGACGTCACCAGCCTGCCGATGTATCGCCGCGCGCGCCGCGGCATCGGCTATCTGCCGCAGGAGGCCTCGATCTTCCGCGGCATGACGGTCGAACAGAATATCCGCGCCGTGCTCGAAGTGGTCGAGGCCGACCGTGACCGCCGCGAGGCCGAGCTCGACGACCTCCTTGCCGAATTCTCAATCACCCATCTCCGGCGCACGCCCGCCGTCGCGCTTTCGGGCGGCGAGCGGCGGCGCGTCGAGATCGCGCGCGCGCTGGCCACGCAGCCCTCCTTCATGCTGCTCGACGAGCCCTTTGCCGGCATCGATCCGATCGCCATCGGCGACATCCGCGACCTCGTCGCGCATCTGAAGGATCGCGGCATCGGCGTGCTGATCACCGACCACAATGTTCGCGAGACGCTGGAACTCATCGACCATGCCGTCATCATCCATGACGGCGCGGTGCTCATGGAGGGCGAGCCCTCCGACATCGTGGGCAACGAGGATGTGCGCCGGCTCTATCTCGGCGAGCGGTTCAGTCTCTAGGGCGCGGGGAGGGGGCATCCAGCATGGCGCTCGCACCGCGACTCGAAATGCGCCAGGGCCAGTCCCTGGTCATGACGCCGCAGCTCCAGCAGGCGATCAAGCTGCTGCAGCTCTCCAATCTCGAACTCGCCGAATATGTCGACCAGGAACTCGAGCGCAATCCGCTGCTTGAAAACGGCGTCGCCGAGGCCGACCGGGCGGGCGAGCGCGAAGCGCCGGCGGAAAGCCACGAACAGGTGACGACGGCCGAGACCTCGCTGACGCTGGCCGATGACGGTCCGTTGCCGGATCGCGGCAGTGACCTCGATACCGATTACGACAATGTCTATGCCGACCAGTCGCGCGCCGACGCGCAGAACGACACGGCGGCCGCCGAAACGCCGGGCGCGCAAGGCTCCGACTGGCAGAACATGCGCACCGGCGGCGGTGGCGGCAGTGGCGATGGCGACTACGATTTCGCCGCGACGCTGACCCGCGAAGCGACGCTTGCCGAACATTTGACCGACCAGATGATGATGGCGCTGAAGACGCCGGGCGACCGCATGATCGGCGCCTTCCTGATCGACCAGGTCAACGAGGCCGGCTACATGACCGCCGATCTCGCCGAAGCCGCCGAACGCCTCGGTGTCGATATCGAAGATGTCGAGGCGGTGCTCGGCGTGTTGCAGACTTTCGAGCCGACCGGCATCTGCGCGCGCAACCTGAAAGAGTGTCTCGCGCTGCAGCTTGCCGAACGCAACCGGCTCGATCCGGCGATGCAGGCATTTCTCGACAATCTCGAACTTTTCGCGCGGCGCGATTTCGACATGCTGATGAAGCTCACCGGCGCCGATCGCGACGACATCGCCTCGATGATCGAGGACATCCGCACCTGCAACCCGAAGCCGGGCCTTGCCTTTGGCGGCGAGCCCGTGGTGCCGGTCATTCCGGACGTCTTCGTGCGCGCGCGCTCCGACGGCGGCTGGGGCATCGAACTCAACACCGAAACGCTGCCGCGCGTGCTGATTAACCAGCAATATTATTCGGAAGTGTCGAAGCTCTCGCACGATCCGAGCGCCAAGGCCTATCTTTCCGAATGCCTCAACAACGCCAACTGGCTGGTCAAGAGCCTCGATCAACGGGCGCGCACGATCCTGAAAGTCGCATCCGAAATCGTGCGCCAGCAGGACGGCTTTCTGGTTCACGGCGTCCAGCATCTGAAGCCGCTCAATCTCAAGACCATCGCCGAGGCAATCTCGATGCATGAGTCGACGGTCAGCCGCGTTACGGCGAACAAGTACATCGCGACGCCGCGCGGCATTTTCGAGATGAAATATTTCTTCACCTCCTCCATCGCCTCGTCGGAAGGCGGGGCCGCGCATTCGGCGGAAGCCGTGCGTCACCGCATCAAGGAGCTGATCGACCGCGAATTGTCGGACGCGGTGCTTTCCGACGACAATATTGTCGACATCCTGAAGGGCCAGGGCGTCGACATTGCGCGGCGCACGGTCGCCAAGTACCGGGAAGCACTCAACATTCCGTCTTCGGTGCAGCGCCGGCGCGAAAAAAAGGCCTATGCGTGAGTCGGGCCCGGGCCCTTCAAAGACCCCTCAAACAAGCTATATATTATTGAAAGACAAGGGGTTTCCGCCCCGTTCCGGCATCCCGCCGGCATCCGGTTGACACCCATGATGCAGCCCACTAGTTTCCCCTCGCTCAAAAGACCCCCGGGCCATTTCCGGGGCGAGGCGGTGGATCACGGAGCAAACGGTTTCCGGAACGCGCCGGGTCCGGGCAACCCCATCAAGCAACCGTCGTTTGTAGCGTAGCGACCCGGGAAGGTCATTCATGCAGGTTCAGGTCAGCGGTCATCATCTCGATGTTGGAGATGCGCTCCGCACCCATGCGACCGAGCGGCTCCAGGCTGCGGTATCGAAATATTTCGATCGTCCGGTCGACGGCCAGGTCACGTTCAGCAAACAGGGCCACGAGTTTCGCGCCGATGCGTCGGCGCATCTGAGTTCCGGCATGCGCGTCAACGCGCAAGGCGCCGCCAACGAAGTCTATGCCTCGTTCGAGGCCGCGCTGGAGCGCCTCGAAAAACGTCTGCGCCGCTACAAGCGCAAGCTGAAGAATCACAACAACAACAACAAGGCGCCGCTGCCGGCCGAAAGCTTTCCCTCCTTCGTCATCGAGGCGGGAGACGAGCTTGAGGAAATGCCGGAAGACGCGCAGCCCGTCATCATCGCCGAGGGAACGACCGCCGTGCCGGTCCTGTCCGTCGGCGACGCCGTGATGCAGATGGACCTTTCCGACGTGCCGGTCGTCGTCTTCCGCACACGCGGCGACGGCGGTCTCAATCTCGTCTATCGCCGCACCGACGGAAATATCGGCTGGATCGACACCGGCCGCGACGTCGCGCGCGATGTTCAGAAGGCTTGAAGAACTGAAAGCGAACCCGACCATAGCCGGGGCATCCCGGACGGTATCCGCGCCTCATGCACGCCGCATGGGCCCGCGCGCCGTTCAGACTGCCGCCCCGCAAAACAGGACCCGGACCATGGAGCTTGAAGATCTGGTGCAGCCGGAGGGGGTGATCGCCCATCTCAAGGTCACCAGCAAAAAGCAGGCGCTGCAGGAACTCGCCGAACGCGCCGCAAAAATCACGGGCCTCTCGGAGCGCGCCATTTTCGAAACGCTGCTGGAGCGCGAACGTCTCGGTTCGACCGGCGTCGGCCAGGGCATCGCCATTCCGCATGGCAAGCTCGGCGAGCTCGACCGGCTCCACGGACTTTTCGCGCGTCTCGACACGCCCGTGGATTTCGAATCCGTCGACGACCAGCCCGTCGATCTGATGTTCCTGCTGCTGGCGCCGGAGGGCGCGGGCGCCGATCACCTGAAGGCGCTGGCGCGCATTTCGCGCCTTCTTCGCAATCCGGCCGTCGTCGAAAAGTTGCGCGCCTCGGAAGACGCCGCCGCCCTTTTCGCGATCCTCACCGAACCGGCTGCGACCAGCGCGGCTTGAGTTCGTCCGCTCACGAATAAAAATCCCCGCTCGCAAGAGCGGGGCTTTTTGTGGGGTGGAGCAGATGCCAACAATAGAAGTGTCATCCCGGGATTTGTTGCACTTGCGTTTGTCCCACCCCTCCCCCCAAAAACTCGTCTTTGCCGGGCTTGACCCGGCAACCCAGAAGCCGCGTAGCGGCGTCAATCTTCGCAAGGATTCATTGCAGCAAGCGCTTTGCTCTCGTCCCGGGCAATGCGCACACTCATCCCATGCGCGACCACTTCGTCTACATCCTCGCAAGCGGAAAGAATGGAACGCTCTATACCGGCGTCACCAACGATGTGCTGCGCCGCATATCGGAGCACAGGCAGGAACTCACCAAAGGCTTCACCAGCCGCTACGGCGTCAAGCATCTCGTCTGGTATGAGGTTCGCATGACCGCGCGAGGTGCCATTCAGCACGAGAAGAATATCAAGCACTGGTCGCGGGCATGGAAGATTGCATTGATCGAGGAAATGAACCCGACATGGCGCGATCTGTTCGAGGAACTGCTGTAGTTTTTTCGAAGAGAGACGCCGCCTTGCGGCGGCTCCTGGGTTGCCGGGTCAAGCCCGGCAAAGACGAATTTGGGGAGAGGGTGCGAGAGACAGTGCCGCCGGCTTGCCGGTGGATATGAAGGTCCGGAAGGCGGCGTCACCGTCGCCGCTCAATGCACGCTGACAGGCTCCAGGTCGTATTGCCGCGCGCCGGCAAAGGCCGCGTCGCGGTTGTCGAGCACGGCCATGCGCTGACCATTGGCGGCATGCACCGCATAGAGGCGCGTATCGGCGGGGATGTTCAGCTCGTCGCCGATCTCGCTCTCGATCTCGCCGGCCAGCACTTCGCGGACATAGACGATGTTCGGAACGCCGATATTGGCGAACATTTCCGGCGTCAGTCCGCGGAAATCCTTTATGCCCCAGCCCGAGGCCCCGGCCTCGTTCTCGAACGTCTCGTTTTCGGTTTCGTTACGCATGATACTTACTCCTTTCCGCCCTTCCTTCATTAACGAAGCAAAGGGCTCACTCCGTCGCTTCGGCGCGGCGCGTCTCGCGCCGCGGGTGGCGAACGGTCACGGGCGCCTCTTCGACAATCTCGATCCGCCGCACGGTCTTTTGCGGCTCCGGCCGCGCTAGATCGACTTTCAGCAAGCCGTTCTCCAGAACCGCGCCCGTCACCTCCATGCCGTCGGCCAGCACGAAGGCGCGCTGAAACTGGCGCGCCGCGATGCCGCGATGCAGATAGGTGCGGCCCTCCTCGTCGCGCTGCCGTCCGCGAATGACGAGTTCGTTGTTCTCGACCGTCACGGAAAGCTCTTCGCGCGAAAATCCGGCGACCGCCAGCGTGATCCGAAGCGCCTCGCCCGCCGTCGCGGTGAGCTGTTCGACATTGTAGGGCGGATAGCCGTCGGACGCCTTCGCGGCCCGTTCGAGCAACCGTTCCATCTGCTCGAAGCCCAGGAGGAATGGGCTGTTGAACTGGATCATGCGCCTTGTCTCCAAAGTCCTGTTCGCCAAGCGACTTTGCATTCCGGCCCGTTTCCGGCGCCGTTGGTAATTATGTGGGGATTCGCCGTTTATGTTGCAAGTCGCGGAACTGCCTGCGAAATCCCCTCATTTCCCGGGGGTTACGTGAAGGGCCGGCGCTGCCCTGCCTTGAATTCACCGCATCGTCGGTCAACCTGAAAAAAGGGGGCAAACGAAGCGAAAGGAACCCGGTCCATGCTCGAACTCCCTCCTCTTCCCTATGAGGAAGATGCACTCGCGCCGCACATCTCCGCGAAGACGCTTTCCTTTCACTACAGAAAGCATCACAAGGCTTACGTCGATAAAGCCAACAAGGCGATCGCGGGCACCGAACTCGACGATCTCGCGCTGGTGCCGTTGATCCGCAAGCTCGCCAACGACGCCACGCAACAAAGCCTCTTCAACAACGCCGCGCAGGTCTGGAACCACGACTTCTACTGGCGTTCGATGACGCCAAAGGGCGGCGGCAGGCCGAAGGGTCATATCGCCGAACGGATCGACCGCGATCTCGGCGGCTATGAAAAATTCCGCGCGCGCTTCACGGAGACGGCGCTCGGCCAGTTCGGCTCGGGCTATTGCTGGCTGGTGCTTGGCGCCGACGGCAAACTGAAAATCCAGGGCACCACCAATGCCCAAACGCCGATTGCCGGTACGCGCGACGTGCCGCTGCTCACGACCGATGTCTGGGAGCACAGCTACTACCTCGACTACCAGCACGAGCGCGCCGCCTATATCGACGCCTTTCTCGACAATCTCATCAACTGGGATTTTGCCGAGACGAACCTTGCGGCGATCCCCCAGCGTGAGGCCATCGAATAAACCTTCTCAAATCGGCGCTTGGTTGCCGCACCGGCTTTTGCGAGACTGTCGGAAAGATTGACGGTTTGAGTGGGGGCGGGGCGTGACGACGGAGACGACAGAGACCGAGCGCGTCTCCTACAATCCGAAAGCCATTGTCGCCGGCCTTGCCGTTTCCGGGCTGATGCTGGCGCTGCCGGCGCCGGACGGGCTTTCGCCCGAGGGCTGGCGGCTCGCGGCGCTGGTCGCGCTGATGGCGATCTGGTGGGTGACGGAAGCGATCCCGGTCTATGCGACCGGCCTCCTGCCGCTTGTCGGCTTTCCGCTGCTCGACATCGCCACCATCGGCGCGGCGGCCGCGCCTTACGCCAATCCGATTATCTTTCTCTTTCTCGGCGGCTTTCTCATCGCCGCCGCGATGCAGGCGACCGGCCTTCACGAGCGCATCGCGCTCCATGTTCTGGCGCGCACCGGCACCGGCGCGCGCCAGCTTGTCGGCGGTTTCATGCTGACCGCCGCCTTTCTCTCGATGTGGGTCTCGAACACCGCGACCGCCGTGATGATGGTGCCGATCGCAATGTCGGTCATCGCGATCACGGTTGCAGACGACGGCGTTCATGCGCCGCGCGGCGGACTCGACGTGGCGCTCTTGCTCGCGGTCGCGTATGGCGCCAGCATCGGCGGCATTGCGACATTGATCGGCACGCCGCCCAACGCCTTCCTCGCCGGCTACATGGCGCAGGAACACGGTCTCGATATCGGCTTTGCGCAATGGATGATGTTCGCCCTGCCGCTCTCGCTTGTCATGCTCGCCTGCTGCTGGCTCACGCTGACGCGCCTCGCCTTCCGTCTCGACGGGCGGCCCATCGCCGGCGTCGCCGCGACGCTCGGCCGGGCGCTTGACGATCTCGGCCCGATCCGGCGGCCCGAAAAAACCGTCGCCGTGGTTTTCGCGCTCGCCGCCCTTGCCTGGATCGCGCAACCGCTAATCGCGACCGTCATCCCGAACCTGTCCGACACCGTCATCGCGATCCTCGCCGCACTGGCGCTCTTCATCGTTCCGGCGGGCGGCGGCAAACCGGCGCTCAACTGGGATCATGCGGCCCGTGTGCCTTACGGGTTGCTGCTGCTTTTCGGCGGGGGCCTCAGCCTCGCCGCCGCTTTCGGTTCGACGGGGCTTGCGCTCTGGCTTGCCGGCGGGCTTGGCGCGGCGGCGGGTCTGCCCGCGATCCTCGTTATCCTGCTGATCGTCGCGACCATCGTCTTCCTGACCGAGCTCACCAGCAACATCGCGACAACGGCCGCCATGGTGCCGCTGCTCGCCGGTGTCGCAGTCGGCGCGGGCGTCCACCCGCTCCTCCTCTGCGCGCCCGCCGCGCTTGCCGCAAGCTGCGCCTTCATGCTGCCGGTCGCGACGCCGCCCAACGCCGTCGTCTTCGGCGCCGGCCATGTCACGATCCCGCAAATGGCCAAAGCCGGTTTCTGGCTCAACCTCTTTGCCATCGTCGTCGTGACGGCCATGGCCTATGCGCTGCTGGGCTGGGCCTTTCCGCTGGTGGGATGAGGCCTACTTCCACCCCGCGCGGTCGAAGATGCGCACGGCTTCGGGCTGGTTGCGGCCGAGCGCGCTGGCGTTCAACGCGTCTTCCTTGAAGGTGAAGGCGTTGAGCGGCGTGTCGATCTCGACGCCGGGGACAGCCGCATATTCGTGGTTCTGTTCGCTGAAGGCGCGCTGCGCCCAATCGCTTGTCAGGAATTCGATGAAGCGCACCGCGTTGGCGCGGTTCGGCGCATGCAGGAGAACGCCTGCGCCGCCGATATTGACATGCGTGCCGTTACCTTCCTGATCGGGAAAAACAAGTTCGACCGCATCTGCGACCTCACGGTCGCCGGCGTTGCCGGATCCCATCAACCGGCCGACATAATAGGTGTTCACGAGCGAGATGCGGCATTCGCCGGCCGCCACCGCGCGGATGTTGCCGGTGTCGTTGCCTTCGGGCTGCCGCGCGAAATTGGCGACGACGCCCTTCGCCCAGTTTTCGGCTTCCTCCGTACCCAGATGTTCGATCGTCGCGGCCAGCAGCGAGAGATTGTAGATGTTCGACGACGAGCGCATGCAGATTTCGCCCTTGTGCACGGGGTCCGCAAGGTCGGCATAGGTTTCGAGTTTTTCCGGGCGGCCCTTCGCCTTGTTGTAGATGATGATGCGGGCGCGCTTCGACAGGCCGAACCACAAACCGCCCGGGTGGCGCAGATGTTCGGGGATGCGCGTCTCCAGCGTTTCGGAGACGACCGCCTGGAAGAGGCCCTTCTCCTCGGCGCGCCACAGCCGGCCCGCATCGACCGTGATCAGCAGGTCGGCCGGGCTCTGCGCGCCTTCGCGTTCGATGCGCGCGATCAGCTCGTCGCTGTCGCCCTCGATCAGGTTGATCTCAATGCCGGTCTCTTCGGTGAACTTGTCGTAGAGCGCGAGGTCGGTGTCGTAGTGGCGGGCCGAATAGATGTTGAGTTCGAGCGAGGTGGCGGTCGGCACCGCCGCCTCGTTCGTCCCCATGCGGGAACCGACGACGACAGCGAGGACAACACCGAGGACAAGTATGCCGGCAAGGAGACGTGACATGGCGGTTCCGGATCTGAGAAGGGTTACGGACTATTGATAACGACTATCAGTCGCGCACCCAACCCGTCATGTGACAGATTTTTGACAGTTCGGTGACAGTTCGATGACAGTCAGGGCTTCGCGGCGAATACGAAGCTGCCCTGCGGGTCGAAATCGAGGCTGGCGGCGGCACCGATTTTCAAGGTGCCGGGGTCGATCACGCGGGCGCGCAACGGCTCCAGCGCCGGCGAGGCGGCGGCCGAAAGCAGTACCAGCCAGTCATGGCCGAGGAAGCGCAAGTCATTGACCAGGAAGGTGTTTTCGGAACCGTTCGGGGCGCCGAGCGTCACCGCTTCGGGCCTTACGATGACGTCGACGGCCGCCCCGTCGTGAAAATCCGGCGCCGGCACCGATCCGTAGGCCGTCACCGCGCGGCCCGCCGACACCGTCGCCGGGAAGCGCTGCGCCTCGCCGAAAAGCGAGGCCACAAGGGCACTTGCGGGCTTTGCGTAAAGTTCGTCCGGCGTCGCGCATTGGGCGATGCGGCCGCCCTCCATCACCGCGATCCTGTCGGCGATTTCGAGCGCCTCCACGGGGTCATGCGTGACGACAAGTGTAATAACGCCAGCGCTTTTCAGCGTTCGCCGCGCCTCCTCGCGCAGGCTGCGGCGGCGCGTCACGTCGACGCTTGCGAAGGGCTCGTCCAGCAGCATCGCCGCCGGTTCCGGCGCCAGCGCGCGGGCCAGCGCGACGCGCTGCTGCTGGCCGCCCGACAGCGTGTGCGGGTAGCGCGGCTCGAAGCCGGAAAGCCCAACCGCGGCAAGCCTTTGCGCGACGATGCGGGCCTGTTCCTCCTTTGGACGCCGGCTCAATCCGAAGGCGATGTTCTCGGCCACGGTCAAATGCGGAAAGAGCGCATTGTCCTGAAAAACCATGCCGAACGGCCGCTTTTCGGGTGGCAACGCGCGTCCCGGCATCGCCAGCACCGCGCCGCCGAGATCGATCGACCCCTCCTGCAGGATTTCCAGTCCGGCCGCCAGCCGCAGCAGCGTCGTCTTGCCGCTGCCCGACGGTCCGAGCAGGCAGAGGATCTCGCCCGCCCGCGCCTCCAGCGAGACGCCGGACAACACCTGATGATCGCCATATCTGTGTCCGACATTGCGGAACGCCAGCGTCATTCGCGTCAAACCCCGCCCGTTTCCTCGAAAAACCTTGCAAATGCGTAGCAAAATTACTTTGCCGCAGGGACCCGTATTTGTCACAAAGGCCGCATGGCAGTCACGGAAAAAGATTGGATGGCCGGTCGTGCGCGACGCCGCGCCGCATCGGGCTGGACGCTGGCGGCGCTCGCCGTCGCGCTGGTGCTGCTCGCCCCGTCGCTGACGGTGCTGGCAAGCCTCGTGCTGCCCGCAAGCGAGAACTGGGCGCATCTGCGCGCCACGGTGCTGCCCGCCTATGTCGCGAACACGCTCTGGCTGATGGTTCTTGTAGCGCTGATGGCGGGCGTTATCGGCGTCGGAACGGCATGGCTCGTCGTCGCGGCGCGATTTCCGGGCCAGCGCATATTCAACTGGGCGCTGGTGCTGCCGCTGGCGACACCGGCTTACATCATCGCCTATGTCTATACCGACCTGCTCGCCTTCGCAGGGCCGGTGCAGAGCGGATTGCGCGGACTGACCGGGTGGAGCGGCGGCGACTACGTCTTTCCGAATATCCGTTCGCTGCCCGGCGCGGCAATCATGCTGAGCCTGGTGCTCTACCCTTACGTCTACCTTCTGGCGCGCACCGCCTTCCAGCGGCAATCGGCGGCGCTCTTCGAAGCGGCGCGCATGCTCGGCGCACGGCCGTGGCGGGCTTTCCTTCGCGTGGCGCTTCCTTGCGCACGGCCGGCCATTGCGGGCGGCCTCGCGCTGGCGCTGATGGAAACGATTTCCGATTTCGGCGTCGTCGATTATTTCGCGGTACCGACGCTGACGACCGGTATTTTCCGCACCTGGTTCAGCCTTGGCGACGCGCTGGCCGCAGCGCAAATTGCCGCGTGGCTTTTTCTTTTCGCGCTGGCGCTGGTGATGATCGAGATGGTCAGCCGCCGCGGCCGCGTCGCCAATCCGCTGGCGCGCGACATGGCGGCACGTCCGGTGACGCTCAAAGGCGGACGGGCTGCGGCCGCAACGATCGCCTGTGCGCTGCCGGTGTTGCTGGGCTTCGTCGTTCCGGCGATCGTGCTCGCCCGCTATGCCCTCATCGAAGGCGATCCGCTGGTCGGGCGCAGCTTTCTCGATTTCGCCTCCAACAGTCTTTTCGTCGCCGGTGTCGCGGCGGTGCTGGCGACCGCGCTCGCGCTGCTGCTCGCCTATGGCGAGCGCCTGCATCCGACACCCTTCAACCGCATTTCGATACGCCTCGCAACGCTCGGCTATGCGCTGCCGGGCGCCATGATCGCCATTGGCATCCTGACACTGACGACCGGTGTCGACCGCGCGCTGGCGGGCTTTGCCGAAACATATCTCGGCTTCGCGCCCGGCCTTCTCATCACCGGCTCGGCCGCCGGTCTCGTCTTCGCCTATGTCGCGCGCTTCCTGACCGCTGCCTTCAACGCGACCCATAGCGGGCTCGAGAAAATTCACCCCTCGCTCGACGCCGCCGCGCGCAGCCTCGGCGCACCGCCGGGCCGCGTCCTGCGCGCCGTTCACGTGCCCCTGCTGCGCGGCGCGCTGGCGAGTGCGGCATTGCTTGTATTCATCGATGTGATGAAGGAACTGCCGGCGACGCTGCTGTTGCGGCCCTTCAATTTCGAGACGCTGGCCACCCGGACCTACCGTCTCGCCTCCGATGAAAGGCTCGCCGAGGCTTCGACGGCGGCGCTGACCATCGTCGCACTCGGGCTACTACCGACAATCCTGCTCAGCCTGTCGATTGCGCGCTCCGGCATCCGCCCGCCGGCGCCGCTGAGCGACACTGCACACGCAAATGTGACACCGCCGGCCGTCTGAACGGTCATTAACCGGCCGGTCTTGCTTGAAATCGCCGCCCCTTCGGCCAAACTTGACTTGCTGTCACAATTCGGCCGGATGACTGCGGGATCATCCTTGCTGCCCTCTCGCCCCTAACCGGAGCTTTCATGCGTCTGCCGATACTCACTGCTGCGTTTTCTGCCGTGCTGTTCGCAGGCGCCGGCCTTTCAGGCGCCGGCGCGCAGGAGCGCCCTGTGCAGAACGTCATCGTTGCACCGGCCGTCATCGACCGTTTCGTCGATCAGGTCGAGGCGCTCGGCACGACCTTCGCCAATGAGAGCGTCACCATCACCGCCAATGTGTCGGACAAGGTGGTGGAGATCCTTTTCGACGATGGGCAACTGGTCGAGCAAGACCAGATTCTGGTCTTGCTCCGGCGCGACGAACAGCGTGCGGAACTGGAGGCGGCGGAAGCCGTTCTGACCGAACGGCAGACCGCCTATAACCGCGCCAGCGAACTCGAACGCCGGCAATACACCGCCACCGCACAACTCGAGGAACGGCGCGCGGCGTTGCGCCAGGCGGAAGCCAATCGCGACGGCGCGAAGGCGCGGCTCGACGACCGCGAAATTCGCGCGCCTTTTGCGGGCGTAGTGGGCCTGCGCAACATCAGCCCCGGCACGCTGGTGACGCCGGGTAGCGTCATTACAACGCTCGACGATCTCGATCCGATCAAGCTCGACTTCACGGTGCCCGCAGCCTATCTGGCCAATATCCGGCCGGGGCTCGAAATCCGTGCGACGACGACGGCGCTTCCGGACCGCGAATTTCGCGGCACCGTGCGCAGCGTCGCGACGCAGGTCGACCGTGTGACGCGCTCGATCACGGCGCGTGCCTTTATCCCCAACGAGGACCATGCGCTGAAGCCGGGCCTGCTGATGACGGTGCGGCTTCTGAAAAACCCGCGCGATGCGGTCGTGATCCCGGAAGAAGCACTGGTGCCTGCCGGCACACAGAATTTCGTATTCGTTGTCGACCGCGCCAGCAACACGGCCGAGCGGCGCGAGATCGAAACCGGCGGGCGGCGACCTGGGGCCATCGAAGTGGTCAGCGGACTCGAACGCGGCGAACTCGTCGTCACGCATGGCACAATGCAGGTGCGCGACGGCGTGACAGTCAATATCGTCAAGGAAGAAACGCCGGAACAAACGCTCGGGCGGCTCGGCACGACGGTCGTCCAGTAGGAGGCGGGGATGAAGCTTTCCGACGTTTCGGTCACACGGCCCGTCTTCGCTGCCGTTGTCAGCATGTTGCTCGTGGCCTTCGGTCTCGTTGCCTTCGACCGGCTTCCCTTGCGGGAATATCCCGACATCGATCCGCCGATCGTTTCGATTACAACCGACTATCGCGGCGCAGCCGCGGCGGTCGTCGAGACGCGCATCACCGAAGTCATCGAGGAGCGCATTGCCGGCATCGAAGGCATTTCCTTCGTGCAATCCTCAAGCGAGGATGGACGCTCGCGCATCACCATCGAATTCAATCCCGGCCGCGACATCGACGCCGCCGCCAACGACATTCGCGACCGCGTGTCGGGGATTCTCGACGTCCTGCCGACGGAGGCCGATCCGCCGGACATCCAGAAAGCCGATTCCAGCGACGATGTCATCATGTGGCTCAACGTCGTCAGCGACCGTTTGTCGACGCTGGAACTGACCGATTATGTGGAGCGCCATCTCGTCGACCGGTTTTCAACGCAAGACGGCGTCGCGCGGGTCAGGCTCAGCGGCGCGCGCAGCTATTCGATGCGCATCTGGCTCGACCGTACCGCGCTTGCGGCGCGTGCGCTGACGGTCGGGGATGTCGAGGCGGCGCTGATCGCCGAGAATGTCGAACTGCCGGCTGGCAGCATCGAATCCGTGCAGCGGCAGTTCACCGCGCGGGTCGAACGCGGCTTTCGCAGCGAGGAAGATTTCCGCCAGCTCGTACTCGGCCAGGGTGCGGACGGCTATCTGGTGCGGCTCGGCGATGTCGCGCGCGTCGAACGCGCGGCGGCCGAAGAGCGAACGTTTTTCCGCGGAAATCGCATACCGATGGTCGGCATCGGCATCGTCAAACAGTCGCAGGCCAATACGCTGACGGTGGCACGCGCCGCCAAGGCCGAGGCCGAACGTCTCGCGCCGGGCCTGCCCGAGGGCATGGAGATCAGACGCAGCTACGACACCAGCGTCTTCATCGAAGGTGCGGTCAACGAAGTCTACAAGACGCTTGCGATCGCCGTCACACTGGTCATTCTGACGATCTTCATCTTTCTCGGCAGCGCGCGGGCGACGCTCGTTCCGTCCGTCACCGTGCCTGTGTCGCTGATCGCGCCCTTTCTTGTGCTGTTTGCACTCGGCTTTTCAGTCAACCTCCTGACGCTGCTGGCGCTGGTGCTCGCCATCGGGCTCGTTGTCGACGATACGATCGTGGTGCTCGAAAACATCTACCGTCGCATGGAGGAGGGCGAGACACCGCTTGTCGCCGCCTATCGGGGTGCGCGGCAGGTGGGGTTTGCGGTCATCGCGACCACGGTGGTGCTGATTGCGGTCTTCGTCCCGCTTGCCTTTATCGAAGGGGCGATCGGACGGCTTTTCTCGGAGTTTGCAATCACCATGGCGGCGGCCGTCGCGTTTTCAAGCCTAGTCGCGCTCAGCCTGTCGCCAATGCTATGCTCCAAAATTCTTCGGCCGACATCCAATCGCACCCGCTTCAACATCGCCATCGACGAGGGCTTCGACAAACTCAAGGCGCGCTACCGCGAGGTTCTGGCGCGCGCGCTTCTCAGGCCGTCGATTACCGCGGCAACCTTCGGCGGGCTTGTTGTTGCGGCGCTCGGTCTTTTCATCGTCATTCCGTCCGAATATGCGCCGCGCGAAGACCGCGGCATCTTTTTCGTGATCGTCAACGGGCCCGAAGGTGCGTCGTTCAATTATATCCAGGACTATATGAACGAAATCGAGGACCGGCTGATGCCGCTGGTCGAGAGCGGCGAAATCAACCGGCTGCTGGTGCGCGCGCCGCGCTCGTTCGGCAATCTGTCGAGTTTCAATACCGGTGTCGCCGTCATCGTGCTGGCCGACTGGAGCGAGCGCCGCTCGGCATGGGCGATCATGGACGATGTGCGGGCGCGCCTTGCCGACCTGCCAGGCGTCACCGCCTCGCCGATGATGCGGCAGGGCTTCGGGCGCGGCGCGGTCAAGCCTGTGCAGTTCGTCATCGGCGGCGGCTCCTATGAGGAGCTCCGGGAGTGGCGCGACACCCTGATCGCCGCGGTCGAGGCGGATAATCCCGGTCTCGTCAATATCGACCACGACTTCAAGGAAACCAAACCGCAGCTTCGCGTCGAAATCGACCGCAACAATGCCGGAGATCTCGGCGTAACGGTCGGAAATATCGGCCGAACGCTCGAAACCGTGTTCGGTTCGCGCCGGGTGACGACGTTTGCCGATGGCGGAGAGGAATACGACGTCATTCTCGAAGGCGAACGATCCGCTCAGCGCACGCCGAGCGACATGAGCAATGTTTTCGTGCGCTCGGAACGGACGGGCGAGCTGATACCGCTCGCCAATCTCGTCACCGTCAAGGAGGCTGCGGGACCGGCCAGCCTCAACCGCTACAACCGCATGCGGGCCATCACCATCGAAGCCGGTCTCGCCGACGGCTACACGCTGGGCGCTGCCCTCGACCATCTGCGCAATCTCGCGCGCCAGCACCTGCCGCCAAACGTCGCCATCGATTATCGCGGCCAATCGCTCGACTTTGTGCGTGCCGGTGGCGCACTTGGCTTCATCTTCGTGCTCGGCCTTGTCGTCGTCTTCCTGGTACTGGCAGCGCAGTTCGAGAGCTTCGTTCATCCGGTCGTCATCATCCTGACCGTGCCGCTGGCGATCACCGGCGGACTCTTCGGCATCTGGATAACGGGCGGGACGATCAACCTTTACACACAGATCGGACTCATCATGCTGGTCGGGCTTGCCGCCAAGAACGGTATCCTGATCGTCGAGTTCGCCAACCAGTTGCGCGACGAGGGTCGGGAATTCGGCGAAGCGCTGGTCGAGGCGGCGGCGATCCGGCTGCGCCCGATCCTGATGACGGCGATCACGACGATTGCGGGTTCCGTGGCGCTGATCCTTTCCTTCGGCGCCGGCGCCGAGACGCGCACCGCCATCGGCGTCGTGATTTTTTCCGGCGTCATCGCCACCACGATCTTTACGCTCTTCGTGGTGCCGGTCGCCTATCAGGCGCTGGCGCGCCGGACGGGGTCGCCTGGCGACACGCAGCGCCGGCTCGAAGACGAGATCGAGCGGATCGAGGGTGCGGGCATGCGGCCGCGCCCCATGGAAGGTGCGGAATAGGTCGCGATGCCGGGACAGCCCGAACGTTTCGACGATGCCGAACGGCTGGCAGACGCCATTGTCGCGCGGGTCGGCCGCAAGATCGTGATGGCGCTGCCGCTCGGGCTCGGCAAACCCAATCACCTCGTCAATGCGCTGACGGCGCGCGCCATTGCCGATCCGTCGATCAGCTTGAGCATCCTGACGGCGCTGACGCTCGAGAAGCCGCGCGCGTCGAGCGATCTCGAACGGCGCTTTCTCGAACCCGTGGCCGAGCGCCTCTTTTCGGGCTATCCCGAGCTTCGCTATGCGACGGCGCTGCGGCAGGGAACGCTGCCCCCCAACATCGAAGTCCATGAATTCTTCCTGATGGCGGGGCGCTGGCTCGGTTCGCCGCGCCAGCAGCAGAATTACATCTCGGCCAACTACACCCATGTCGGGCGCTACATCCTCGAACGCGGCGTCAATGTGCTGGCGCAGCTTGTCGCGCCGCCGGAGCGCGCGGGCGGCGGCTACAGCCTCAGTTGCAATCCCGACGTCACACCCGATTTTCTGGCCGCACGGCGTAGCGGCAGGTCAGACATTGTCTTTGTCGGCGAAGTCAACGAGGAGCTGCCGTTCATGGACGGCGCGGCGGAGGTGCCGGCGGCGGAATTCGATTTCCTGCTTGAGGGCGAGGATTTCCGCTTTCCGCTGTTCGCGCCGCCGCGCGAACCCGTGACGCCGGCCGACTATGCGATCGGCCTCAATATTGCCGGGCTGGTGCCCGACGGCGGAACGCTGCAGGTCGGCATCGGTTCGATTGGCGATGCGATCGGACAGGGGCTTGTGCTGCGGCACCGCGACAACGCGATCTGGCGGGCGACGCTTGAACGTCTCGGCAACCCGCCGCGCGAGACGGCGCGCTTCGAGGAAGGATTATACGGCGCCAGCGAAATGCTGGTCGAATGTTTTCTCGACCTGATGGAAGCCGGCATCGTCAAGCGCGAGGTCGACGGCGCGGCGATCCATGCGGGCTTCTTTCTCGGTTCGCGAAGCCTCTATGCGCGGCTGAAGAAAATGACGCCCGAGGCGCGGCGGCGCATCGCGATGGTGCCGGTGTCCTTCGTCAATGAGCTCTACGGCGACGAGGCGGGAAAGCGCGCGGCGCGCAAGGGCGCGCGCTTTATCAACACCGCGATGATGGCGACGCTATCGGGCGCCGTCGTGTCCGACGGCCTCGACGACGGGCGCGTCGTCAGTGGCGTCGGCGGCCAGTACAATTTTGTGTCGCAGGCTTTTGCGCTTCCCGAAGCGCGTTCGGTAATCGCACTGCGCGCGACACGCGAGAAGGACGGCGAGACCTTGTCGAACGTGGTCTTTTCCTATGGCCACCAGACGATCCCGCGCCATCTGCGCGACATCGTCGTCACCGAGTACGGCGTCGCCGATCTGCGTGGCAAGACCGATGCCGAGGTTGTGGCGGCGATGCTCGGCGTTACGGATTCGCGCTTTCAGGCGGCGCTGCTGGCGCGGGCAAAGAAGGCCGGGAAGATCGCGGCGGATTACGAGATCCCGCCGGCGCAGCGCAACAACCGTCCCGAGCGGATCGCCGCAGGGCTCGCGGATGCCAAGGCGCAAGGTCTGTTGCCGCTCTTCCCCTTCGGCAGCGATTTCACCGCGATCGAGCAGGCGTTGATGCCGGTGCTCGGGCGCCTGTCGCGCGCCTCGAAGCGGGAGCTGGCGCGCCTCGCGCTGAAGGGCGGCCCCTCGAATGCCGCAACAAATGCCGCTCTCGAACGGATGGGCCTCGCAAGGCCTTCGTCTTTCAGCGAAAGGCTTTACCGCCGCCTCTTGCTGGCGGCGCTTGCAGCCCCTAACTAGGAGATTGTCGTCACGCGCGTTGGGAGGACGCCCGCCATGATCGATCTCTATTACTGGCCAACGCCCAACGGCAAGAAAGTGACTATCCTGCTGGAGGAATGCGGACTTCCCTACAATCTGATCCCGCTGCATATCGGACGCGGCGACCAGTTCAGTCCCGAATTCCTGAAGCTCAATCCCAATCACCGCATGCCGGCCCTCATCGACCATGAACCGATGGGCGGCGGCGCGCCGCTCGGCATTTTCGAGTCCGGCGCGATGATGATGTATCTTGCCGAGAAGGCCGGGAAGTTTTTCCCGCAAGACCCCCACGGCAAATACGAAGTCACCCAATGGGTGATGTGGCAGATGGCCAATCAGGGCCCGAAGCTCGGCGAGTGCGGCCATTTCCGGCGTCTGGGCGAGCGCGAGGGCGACCAGTCCTATGCGGTGCGCCGCTTCACAGACGAGGCCAACCGGCTCTACGGGGTGATGAACAACCGCCTCTACGACCGGCGCTACATGGCGGGCGAGGAATACACGATCGCCGACATGATCTGCTATCCGTGGGCCGTCAACTGGAAGGCACAGGGGCAGGACATTGAGGAATTCAAGCATTTCAAGCGCTGGCTCGCGGAGATCGGCGAGCGGCCGGCCGTTCAGCGCGGCATGGCAGCGGGCAGCGACCTGTCGATGGACCTCTCCAAAATGACGCCCGAAGAGCAGGAGAAGGTCCGCAAGATGCTCTACAACCAGCGCGCCCGTCCGGCGCCGGACGCCTGAAACGCGGTCACATCCCCCGCGTCACGCTGGTGTTGCGTGTTTGCCGCAATGCAAAAAAATACAGAAAAGAATGCGAGAAACCGGGGCGTAACCCTTGGATTCTCATATATCGGCCCTATATAGACACGATATATCGGCCCAGCATATATGCCGCGACACCCCCCGGCCGGTGCGGCAAGGATACCCCCGATGCAAGTCACCACACTCTGTCTCGGCGCGTTGGTTTTCGGCGAAGCCACAGGCTACGAGATCAACAAGATGTTCGAGGACGGCCCTTTCAGCCATTTCCTCGACGCCAGCTATGGCTCGATCTATCCGGCGCTGACACGGCTGACGGATGAGGGCCTTGTTACCTGCAAGGCGGAGCAGCAGGAGCGCCGCCCCGACAAGAAAATCTATGCCCTGACCGACAAGGGACGACAGAGCCTCAGCGAGGCGCTGCATACGCCGCTGGCCGAGGACAAATTCAGGTCCGAATTCCTTTTCGCGGTTTTGTTTGCCCATTTGCTGCCGCGTTCGCGCGTGGTCGAGCTTGTCGATCAGCGTCTTGCCGCAATGAAGGCGAAGACCGAAGAACTCGCGGCGAAGGATCCGGGCGACACGCCGGGCATGGATTTCGCGCGGCTCTACGGTCACGCCGTCTATTCGGCGTCCGTCTCCTTTCTCGAGAACAACCGGCATCTGATCGAAGACATTGCGGTGGACGACAAACCGCAGGAAGCCTCCAGAGAAGTACACACGCATGTTTGAGCACCAGCGGAACATTATCGGTCAGGCCGCGTCGAAACTTCATCGCTCGCAATTTATTGCCATAGGCATCGCCGCCGTCATCGGGGTCTGGTTCCTCACGGGCATTTTCAATGGCGGCAACGGCGTCGCCGACGACATGACGGCAGCCGAGCGGGATGCGGCAAACGCAACCGTTCCGCAAGTGCGCGTCGTGACGTCGACCGCGAGCGCCCGGCAGGGCGTGGTCGCGATCCGTGGACGCACGATGGCCAAACGCGCCGTCGAAGTGCGCGCTGAAACGCAAGGAACGGTGTCGGAACTTCCGGTCGAAAAAGGCGCGCGCGTCAAGGCGGGCGACGTCTTGTGCGCGATCAACCTCAACGCCCGCGACGCCCAGCTTGCCGAAGCGCGCGCACTGGCGCGCCAGCGTCAGCTCGAATACGACGCCTCGCGCCAGCTTGCCGAAAAGGGTTACCGCGCGCCGACGGCGGCCGCGGCCTCCAAGGCCGCGCACGACGCCGCGCAGGCGCGGCTGAAGCAGATGCAGATCGAGGTCAACCAGACGAAAATCGTTGCGCCGTTCGACGGCGTGTTCGACGACCGGCGCGTCGAGGTCGGCGACTATCTGCGCGTCGGCGACGTTTGCGGTCTCGTGGTCGAGCTCGATCCGCTGCTGGTCGTCGGCCAGGTTGCCGAAGACCGCGTCGGGATGCTCAAGATCGGTCTGCCCGGCCGCGCGCGCCTGATCACCGGCGAAACGGTTTCGGGAACTATCAGCTTCGTCGCCAAGACGGCCGACCCGGCGACCCGGACGTTTCGCGTCGAGCTTGAAGTGCCCAATCCCGATTTTGCGATACGCGCCGGCATCACGGCCGAAATCGCCGTGCCGGGCGAGGAAATTCAGGCGCATCGCATTCCGAGTTCGGTGATCTCGCTCGACGACAAGGGCGTGATCGGCGTTCGTACGGTGGACGCGGACAGCCGCGTCCGATTCGACGCGGTGCAATTGATCGATGACACGCCCGAAGGCCTGTGGGTTGCCGGCCTGCCGCAGACGGTGAAGCTCATCACCGTCGGTCAGGACTATGTGATCGAGGGACAGAAGGTCGAGGCAATGCCCGCCGCTACACTTGGAGCCGGACTGTGAACGGATTTGTCGACGCAGTTCAAGGGCGCGCCCGCACCACCATGACGACCATGGTGCTGATGGTCATTGCCGGTCTCATCGCCTATGTGACGATCCCCAAGGAAGCCGATCCGGACATTCCGATCCCGGTCTTCTACGTCTCGATCACGCATCAGGGCATTTCGCCGGAAGATGCCGAGCGGTTGCTGATCCGTCCGATGGAAACGGAGTTGCGCTCGCTCGAAGGTCTCAAGGAAATCAGGGCCACGGCCTCGCAGGGCCATGCCGGCATCGTGCTGGAGTTCGACGTCAACTTCGACAAGGACAAGGCCCTTCAGGACGTGCGCGAGAAGGTCGATCTGGCGCGCGCCAAGCTGCCGAACGACACCGACGAGCCGACGGTGCGCGAGTTCAACGCCGCGCTTTTCCCGGTGCTGATCGTCACGCTGTCGGGCGAAGTGCCGGAGCGGACGCTTTATGAGGCAGCGCGGCGGCTGAAGGACGAGATCGAGGCGGTTCCCACCGTGCTGCAAGCCGAGCTGATCGGTCACCGCGAGGAATTGCTGGAAGTCGTGATCGATCCGGCGAAGCTCGAATCCTACGGCATCTCGCAATCCGAGCTCATCAACATCGTGCAGATGAACAACCGCCTGATCGCGGCGGGCAACATCGACACGGGCCAGGGCCGCTTCTCGGTCAAGGTGCCCGGTCTGTTCGAAACGCGCGAAGATGTGCTGACCCTGCCGGTCAAGGTTTCCGGCGACGGCATCGTGACGCTTTCGGATGTCGCCGACATACGCCGGACCTTCAAGGACCCCGACGGCTTTGCGCGCTTCAACGGCCATCCGGCCATCGCCATCGAAATCACCAAGCGCATCGGCACCAACATCGTCGACAACAACACGCAGGTTCGCGCCATCGTCGACGAATTCACGGCGGAATGGCCCGACGCCATCCATGTCGATTTCACGCTCGACGCGTCGAGCTGGATTCACCGTTCGCTCGGCTCGCTTCAGTCCTCGATCACCACCGCCATCGTTCTAGTGATGATCGTCGTCGTTGCCGCGCTCGGCCTGCGTTCAGCGCTGCTGGTCGGCATCGCCATTCCGACCTCGTTCATGATCGGCTTCCTGTTCCTGTCGGTCACCGGCTACACCGTCAACATGATGGTGATGTTCGGCATGCTGCTTTCGGTCGGCATGCTGGTCGACGGCGCCATCGTGGTCGTCGAGTTCGCCGACCGGAAAATGTCGGAAGGGCTCGAACGCCGCGCGGCCTACGGGCTCGCCGCCAAGCGCATGTTCTGGCCCATCGCCGCCTCCACGGCGACGACGCTGGCCGCCTTCCTGCCGATGCTTCTCTGGCCGGGCGTCAGCGGCAAGTTCATGAGCTACCTGCCGATTACACTGATCGTCGTGCTCTCCGCCTCGTTCATTACGGCGCTCGTCTTCCTCCCCGTCCTCGGCGGTCTCGTCGGCAAAGCCGAAAATGCCGACAGCGATGTGCTGAAACTTCTGGCGGGCACGGAAACCGGCGACATCCGATCGCTGCCGGGGCTCACCGGCGCCTATGTGCGTCTGCTCGACCGGCTGATCCAGTTCCCCGGCCGTGTGCTGGCCGGCACCGCCGTCATTCTGGTTTCTACCATTGTTCTCTTCTCGAATTTCAACAACGGCGTCGAATTCTTCGTCGACACCGAGCCGGAACAGGCCATTGCCCTGGTCAGCGCGCGCGGCAATCTCGCGGCGCAGGACACATTGACGCTGGCGCGCGACGTCGAGGACATTGTGCTCTCGACGGATGGCGTGCGCACGGTCTTCACGCGCACCGGCCCTGGCCTCGGTTCGGGTCCTGTCGGCCGCGGCGACGTGCCGAAAGACCTCATCGCCCAGTTGATGATCGAGCTTAAACCTTACGAAGAGCGCGCCAAGGGCGCTGTCATTCTCGACGGCATTCGCCAGCAGACGGACAAGCTTCCCGGCATCAAGGTGGAACTCCGGAAGCTCGAAGAGGGCCCGCCCACCGGCAAGGACATCCAGATCCAGTTGACGTCCAGCGACTATACGCGGTTGTTGGAAACGACCACCAGGATCCGCGAGCATCTCGACCGCAATGTCGACGGGTTACTCGATGTCGAGGATGGAAGGCCGCTGCCCGGCATCGAATGGGTGATGACGGTCGACCGCGAACTTGCCGGGCGTTTCGGCGCCGATGTGACATCGGTCGGGGCGACGATCCAGCTCGTCACCAACGGCATCCTGATCGGCAAGTACCGGCCCGACGACGCGCAGGACGAAGTCGATATCCGCGCCCGCTTCCCGGACTCCTACCGCGTGCTCGACCAGCTCGACCAGTTGCGCGTCCAGACGCAGAGCGGCCTCGTGCCAATCTCGAATTTCGTCAAGCGCACGGCGCAACCGCAAGTCAGTTCCATCGAGCGCGTCGACGGATTTCGGCAGATCACGATCAAGGCCAATACCGCCTTTGACCGCGAGACCGAGGCCAAGATCAATGTCGACGAAAAAACACGCGAGATACAGGAGTGGGTCGAAGCGCAGGATTTCGGACCGGGTGTGCGCATCCGTTTCCGCGGCGCAAGCGAAGAACAGGAGGAATCGGCGAACTTCCTCGGCGGTGCACTGATCGGCGCACTGTTCCTGATGTTCGTGATCCTGCTGACGCAGTTCAACAGCTTCTACCATTCGGTGCTGACGCTTTCGACAGTGGTCCTGTCGACCGTCGGCGTGCTGATCGGCATGATGGTCACCGGCCAGCCATTTTCCGTCATCATGACGGGCACCGGCATCGTCGCGCTGGCGGGCATCGTCGTGAACAACTCGATCGTGCTGATCGACACCTATCAGCGTCTGCTTCGCGAAGGCATGGATGTGATCGAGGCGGTTTTACGCACGGCGGGGCAGCGTCTCCGGCCGATCATGCTGACCACCATCACCACGATGTTCGGCCTGCTGCCGATGGCGCTGCAGATCAATCTCGATTTCGCGGCGCGCGAGATCGTGTTTGGCGGCCCGGTCGCGGTGTGGTGGGTGCAGTTGTCGACGGCGATTATTTTCGGCCTCGGCTTCTCGACGCTGCTGACGCTGGTGCTGGTGCCGGTGCTGCTGGCCGCGCCGTCGACGCTGCGGGCGCGTCGCGGGCGTTCGGTGCGATCCGGCGCGGCGGCGCATCCGGCCGAATAGAAATCTCTATTCGGCGGAGATCGGATTGACCAGAAGGCCGATGCCTTCGATCTCGACCTCGATCCGGTCGCCGGGCTTCATCCAGACGGGTGGCTTGCGTGCGAAGCCGACACCGGCCGGCGTTCCCATCACCAGCACGTCGCCGGCTTCAAGCGTCATACAGTCGCTCAAAAGTGCGATCGTTTCGTCGACCGGGAAAATCATGTCGCGCGTGTTGGCGCTTTGCATCGTCTCGCCATTGAGGCGCGAGGCGATGGCGAGGCCAGAGGCACCCGGTGGCAATTCATCCGCCGTCACGAAGACCGGGCCGAAGGGTCCGGTGCCGTCGAAATTCTTGCCGATGGTCCATTGCGGCGTCCGCCGCTGATAGTCGCGCACCGACACATCGTTGAAGCAGCTATATCCCGCCACATAGTCGAGTGCGCTGGCGCGTTTAACATGGCGCGGCACCGTGCGACCGATGACGGCTGCAAGCTCGGCCTCGAAATCGAGCTGCTCGGAAACGCGCGGCCTGACGACGGGTGCCCCGTGACCCACCAGAGACGTCGCGCTGCGCATGAAGAAGTTGGGATAGTCCGGCTTCTCGCGCCCGCCTTCGGCGGCGTGTTCGGCGTAGTTGAGGCCGAGACATATGATCTTGCCAGGCCGTGGAATGACCGGCAGCAGCGTCAGTCCGTCGAGCGGCAAGCGCGAACCCGTTGCCGCTTTAGCCGCTTGCTCGAAGCCCGCCGCGCCGGCGTGGATCGCGTTGATCAGTGCGCGGGCGCCCAGATCGGCCACCTCGCCGCCCTCGACCAGCCCGAGCCGCGCCGCGCCCGCCGCCTCGAATGTCACAAACCGCATCAAACCCTCCGCTTTCTGCCTGCGTTTATCTCACGAGCCGGATGGCGGCGCCAGATCGCAACTTTCCCCGAGGCGCCGCCCATGCGACGGTAAGGCTCCGATTCGTCTTCTCTTTCCCGGATATTGTCCCCGATGAATGCCTCCGCCGCGACGCGCACGCCCGAGCGGCAGGTCCTGAAAGATGTTTTCGGCTTCGACGCCTTCCGTCCCGGGCAGGCGCAGGCCGTTGCGACGCTGCTTTCCGGCCGCAATCTCCTCACCGTCATGCCGACGGGTTCGGGCAAGTCGCTGTGCTTCCAGGTGCCGGCGCTTGTCAGGGGCGGGCTCACTATCGTCGTCTCGCCGCTCGTCGCACTGATGCAGGATCAGGTTTCGGCGCTCAAGCTCGCGGGCGTCGCCGCCGATAGCATCAATTCCTCGCTCTCGCGCGACGACAATGTGGCTGCGTGGCGGCGGGCCGCCGCCGGCGAGACGCGGCTTCTTTATCTCGCACCCGAAAGGCTGATGACGGAGCGCATGCTGGCGGCGCTGCAACGGCTCGATGTCCGGCTCATCGCCGTCGACGAGGCGCATTGCATCTCGCAATGGGGCCCGGCTTTCCGGCCCGAATATGAAGGCCTTGCGCGGCTGCGCGACATTTTTCCCGATGTACCGATCGCGGCGCTGACGGCAACCGCCGACGAGGCGACGCGGGCCGACATTGCCGCGCGGCTTTTCGGCGGCGATGTCGAAACGCTGGTGCTCGGTTTCGACCGGCCTAACATTCGCCTCACCGTTTCGCCGAAGAAGGAGTGGAAGCGCCAGCTTCTCGACACGGTCGGGCGTCACGCGGGCGCCAGCGGCATTGTCTATTGCCTGTCGCGGCGCAAGACCGAGGAGACGGCCGAATTTCTTGCCGGCGAAGGTTTCAAGGCGCTGCCCTATCACGCCGGCATGAGCAAGGAAGCGCGCGAGGCCAACCAGAACCGCTTCATGACCGAACGCGGCATCGTGATGGTCGCGACCATCGCCTTCGGCATGGGCATCGACAAATCCGACGTGCGCTATGTCGTGCATGCGGACCTGCCCGGCAGTCTCGAAGCCTATTACCAGGAGATCGGACGTGCGGGGCGCGACGGCGAACCGGCGGAGGCGCATATGCTGTTCGGCCTTGCCGACATCCGGATGCGCCGTTCCTTCATCGAGGAGGAAGCGGCGGGCGAAGAGCGCCGCCGCCGCGAGCATCGCCGTCTCGATCACCTGCTCGCCTTCTGCGAAGCACCCGGCTGCCGCCGCCAGATCCTGCTGTCCTATTTCGGCGAGACGTCGGTGCCTTGCGGCAATTGCGACACCTGCCTCGACCCGTCCGAACTCACCGACGGCACGGCGGAGGCAAAGCTGGTGCTCGCCGCAATCCGCCAGAGCGGCGAGCGCTATGGGGCCGCGCATGTGATCGATATTCTGCGCGGTTCGGAGACCGAAAAAATTGCCGCGAGCGGACACAACAATCTCGCGGTCTTCGGCGCGGGCGCCACGCGGCGCAAGCCCGAATGGCAGGCGCTGATCCGGCAATTGACGGCGGCCGGTTTTCTCGCCGTCGATATCGGCGGCTATGGCGGGCTGACGATCGCCGAAAAGGGTCAGGCGCTGATCCGCGGCGAAGGCACCTTCCTTTACCGCGCCGATCATGTGACGCGGCGGCACGAGACGCGGCGGGGCGAGGCGGCGGCGCCGATGAGCGACGAGGCGGCGGGCTTGCTCGCCGCCCTCAAGGAATTGCGCCTGCGCCTTGCACGCGAGCGGCAGGTGCCGGCCTATGTGATCTTTTCCGACCGGACGCTCGCAGACATGGCCGCAAAGCAGCCGCGCACCGAGGAGGAGTTCGCGGTCGTCAACGGCGTCGGCGCGGCCAAGCTGCGCGATTTCGCGGGCATCTTCCTCGCCACCATCCGGGCCCATGAAAGCGGCGCTTCGGCCGCTTGATCCGCGGCGCGGGCGCGCTACCCTTCTACCGGGCTCCGGTATTGGGGGTCTGGCGTCGACGGGTAAAATTATGGCGAATTTATCGCTGCCATCGCGGTTGCCGAAAGGCCGGACAAGACATCTCGCGCCGTTGCTGGCCGGCGCCCTGTTGATCGCGGCCGCGCCGGCCGCCGCAACGCCCGCGGCCGCGCCCAACACCGCCGTCGACCTCACCTACAAGGTCTATGGCGGCGGCCTGCTGATCCTCTCGCTCGACACGAAGGCCGAGCTCGGTGGCGGGCGCTACGAAATTGCTTCCAACGTCGCGACCGAAGGCCTTGTCGACCGGCTGTTTCCCGGCCGCCTGACCTCGCAGGCGCACGGGACTTTGACCGGCGCCGGGCCGCAAATGCAGCGCTACATGCAAGCCTACAAAGGCCGCTTCGGCGACCGCTCCATCGACATGACGCTGGCCGCCGACGGCACCTATGACGTCGCGGCCGAGCCTGAGAAGCTGCCCGAACAAGCGCCGGTCGATCCGAAGGCGATGGCCGGCGCGGTCGATCCGCTGACGGCGTCGATCTATGCGGCGCTGGCGGGCGCGAAGGCGCCCTGCGCCTCGCGTGTGCCGGTCTTCGACGGGCGGCGCGTCTACGAACTCGATTTCTCGATGCGTGCAACCGACCGCCTCGAACCGCGCGCCGCCGGCGAGTTTGCGGGCGAGGCATGGCGCTGTGAGGTCGTTTACAAGCCGAAATCGGGTTTCACGCGCGAATGGCATATCCGCCGCGCCAAGGATCCGCTGCGGCCGGCAACCGTGTGGCTCGCGCGCTTCGACGGCGGCAATGGCGCGGATGACGGCCCGAGCCTCATGCTGCCAGTCAGGGTGCAGGTCGAGTCGGCCTACTTCAATGCCGTTGCGCATCTGACACGCGCCAGCATCGACGGGCGCGAACTTATCGCCAGCGTCGAGGAGTGAGCGCGCTCAGCCGTCCGCCTCAACCGACATCGGTCCGGTCAGCGTGATCCAGCGCCCGTCCTTGATCTGGGCGAGGAAGCCCGACTTGGTGCCGAGATGGTCGCCCTCGTTGAAGTCGATCGGCACGCCGCCGATATCCGAATCGACCCAGGGCTCCATGTCGACCAGCGCCTGGGCGAGGCTTTCGGCGGTCGGTTCGGGACCCGCCTGTTCCAGTGCTTCGGCGAAGAGCCGCGCCAGCGTGTAGGCGGCCACCGCCTGCACATTGGCGACGAGATTGAAGCGCTCGTTATATTTCGTCACCCATTCGCGCAGCTTCGGGTTCGGATCGTCCGGGTAGGGGATCGGCGTCTGACTGACCGCGTAGACGCCGTTCACCGTGTCGCCGCCCAGATCATGAACCTCGGGCGTGTAGCAGGCCTGCGAGCAGAGAACGATCGGGTCCCAACCCAGCGAGCGCGCCGCCTGCATCGCGCCGATCGTCTCGCGTACCACCGTTCCCAGAACGATCAGCTCGGCGTCCGCCGCGCGCAACCGCGCGATCTGGCTTGAGAAGTCGGTGGCGCCGCGCTTGTAGGTCGTGCTTTCGACGATTTCGAGGCCGTGGGCCGCCGCCTCGATTTCGGCGCCGCGCTTGACGTTGAGGCCGAACTCGTCGTCCTGATAGAGAAGGCCGATCCGCGTCACGCCTTCGGTCTCGATGAAGTGGCGCGTACCGATGCGCATGGCATGGACATAGGGGATGTTCGAGGCGAATTTCAGCGGATGGTAGGGATCGTAGGTCTGGTCGGCGGCGGTGAACGGAAACAGCACCGGCACGCCGCGCCTGAGGGCCAGCGGCATCGAGGCGATGACGGTGGGCGAGCCGAGCGCGCCGATGATCGCGAAAACCTTGTCGCGGTTCAGCAGCTTCTGCGTCGCCAGCACGGCACGGCGCGGGTCGTAGCCCGTGTCTTCGACAACGAGGCGGATCTGGCGGCCATGCACGCCGCCCGCCGCATTGATCTCGTCGAAGGCCATCAAAAGCCCGTTGCGCACCGGCACGCCCCACGAGGTCAGCGGGCCGGACAGGTCCTGATGCGTGCCAAGAACGATTTCGGTTTGGCCGACGCCTTGCGTTTCTGCCTGTGCCGGCAGCGCATAGCCCGCGGCCAGAAGAAGGCCCGCCGCCAGCGCGGTCCGGTGTCGCTTGAATGTCATGCGGCTTCTCCCTTGTACATGCCCTCGATCAGCGTCGCATATTTTTCGTTGACCAGCGACCGTTTCAGTTTTCCGGTCGCGGTGATCTCGTCGTCCTCGGCCATGATCTGGTGTTCGATGACGCGGAATTTCTTGACCGTTTCGACACGGGCGAACTTCTTGTTGGCGCGGTCGACCTCGGCCTGCAACAGCTCCAGCACTTCCGGCGCGCGGCATAGGCTGCGGAAATCGGAGAAAGGCACATTGGCATCCTGCGCGAACTTCTCGACATTGTCGCGGTCGATCATGATCAGCGCCGAGAGGAACTTCCGCCTGTCGCCGATCACCACCGCGTCCTGGATATAAGGCGAGAACTTCAACTCGTTCTCGATTTCCGACGGCGTGATGTTCTTGCCGCCGGCCGTGATGATGATGTCCTTCTTGCGGTCGGTAATGCGCACCCAGCCCTCATTGTCGATCTCGCCGATGTCGCCGGTATGCAGCCAGCCATCAACCACCGTTTCGGCGGTCTTGTCGGGCTTGTTCCAGTATCCGAGAAAGATATGCGGGCCGCGCATCAGGATTTCGCCGTCTTCTGCGAGCCGCAATTCCGTGTTCGGCACCGGCTTGCCGACAAGGCCGAACTTGTAGGCGCCGAAGGGCTGCGGGATCGTCGCGATGCCGGCGTTTTCGGTCTGACCGTAGCCTTCGGCCATGTAGAGACCGAGCGCGAAATACCAGCGGATCAGCTCCGGCGAAATCGGCGCGGCGCCCGACAGGATGTAGCGGCATGAATCGATGCCGATCATCTTGCGGATATTTTTCAGCACCAGGAAATCGGCCAGCGCGAAATGCCAGCGCAGGAGCGTCGGCACCGCATCGCCGGCAATCCGCCGGTCGGCGACCTTCTCGCCGACCGAAATCGCCCAGCGATAGGCGAGCCTTTCGATCAGCGTTGCATCCTTCAGCGCGATCGAAACGGTCGAATAGAATTTTTCCCAGATGCGCGGCACCGCAAAAAAGGCCGTCGGCTGCACCTCGCGCAGATTCTCCGGCACCGTTTCGAGATTCTCGGCAAAGTTAACCGTCTGGCCGGTCATCAACTGGTTGAAGGTCGTGAAGGTGCGCTCGGCGATGTGGCAGAGCGGCAGGAAGGCCAGCGAGCGGTCCTCCGGCGTATGCGGCAGCAGGTTCTGATTGTTCTCGATCTGGAACATGATGTTGGCATGGCTGATCATCGCGCCTTTCGGCGGGCCGGTCGTGCCGCTCGTATAGACCAGGATCGCGATGTCGCCCGGCTCTGTCTTGCGCACGAGTTCGTCGAAGCGCTTCGGCGCGTCGCGGGCCTCCTTGCGGCCAATGTCGATGAAGGCGTCGAAGCCCATCACCATCGGATCGTGGAAATCGTGCAGGCCTTCCATGTCGAAAACGACGACGCGTTTCAGCGCCGGCACGCGCTCGCGCACTTCGAGGATCTTGTCGAGCTGCTCTTCATTTTCGGCGAAATAGAACTCCGCACCGCAATCGTTCATGATGTATTCGACCTGCGGCGCCGTGTCGGTCGGGTAAATGCCCATCGAGACGCCGCCGACGCCCATGCAGCCGAGATCGACGAAAAGCCATTCGGGGCAGACTTCCGAAACAATCGCAATGCGCCCGCCATCGGACATGCCCAGCGCCTTCAGCGCGAGGCCGGCGGCGCGCGCCTTTTCGTAATAGTCGCTCCAGGTGATCGGTTCCCAGACGCCGAAATTCTTGTCGCGCATCGCGACGCGGCTCCCGAGCTCCTTCGCCCGCTTGACGAAAAGTTTCGGGACGGTGTCGCAATCGGGGGTTATGACGAGCGGTGAGAGTTTCATGTGAGGCTCATCCCTATCGCCAGACTTTTCGCTTCTTCCAGCGCCGCTTGCCGCGCGCGCCTTGTTCCTTCTGGCCCAGATAGAATTCCTTGATGTCCTCGTTGGCCAGCAGCCTTTCGCTGTCGCCTTCCATCACGATGCGGCCGACCTCGAGCACATAGCCGTAGTCGGAAAGCTGCAGCGCCATGTTGGCGTTCTGCTCGACCAGAAGGATCGTCACGCCGCGCTCCTCGTTGATGCGGCGAATGATCGCGAAAATCTCCTTCACCAGCCGCGGCGAGAGCCCGAGCGAGGGCTCGTCCAGCAGCAGCACGCGCGGTCGCGCCATCAGCGCACGCGAGATCGCCAGCATCTGCTGCTCGCCGCCCGAAAGCTGGCCCGCCTGCTGATGCATGCGGGTGCGCAGCACCGGGAAGTAAGTGTAGACCAGCTCCAGATCCTCGGCGACGCCCTTGCGGTCGTTGCGCAAGTAAGCACCCATGCGCAAATTGTCGGCGACCGAAAGCGTCGGGAAAACCTCGCGTCCTTCCGGCACATGGCTGACGCCGAGCCCCACGATCTTTGCCGGGTCGAGCCCGCCGATGCGCTTGTCGCGATAGGTAATCGTGCCCTTTTGCGGGTCCATGATGCCGGACACGGTTTTCAGGATCGTCGTCTTGCCGGCGCCGTTGGCGCCCAGCACGGTCACGATCTGGCCTTCGCGCACATCGAGCGAAACGCCGCGGATCGCCATGATCGGACCGTAGAAGGTTTCGACATTGCGCAACGAAAGGATGACGGGGGCGTCGGGCCTGTTCATGCGGCCTCCGTCTCGTCGCCGCCGAGATAGGCGCGGATGACTTCCGGATGCGCCTGCACCTCGGCCGGCGTACCCGTCGCGATGACACGGCCGTAGTTCAGCGCCAGCACGCGGTCCGACACCTCGTTGACGAGGTTCATGTCGTGCTCGACCATCACGACGGTGATGCCGAGAATGTTCTTGATGTCGGAAATCCAGAACGACATGTCCTCGGTTTCCTCGACATTGAGGCCCGAGGACGGTTCGTCGAGGAGCAGGATTTTCGGTTCGGTGCAGAGCGCGCGGCCGAGCTCCACCACCTTGCGCACGCCATAGGGCAGATTGGCAATCATCTGGTCGCGATAGTGCTGCAGGTCGAGGAAGTCGATCACCTCCTCCACCTTGCGCCGGTGCGCCAGCTCTTCCGCCCTTGTGCGCGGGCCGAAGAAAAGATGCGACAGCATCCCTGTGCGGCGATGCGCATGGCGGCCGAGCATCATGTTGTCGAGCACGGTCGCCATGTCGAAGAGTTCGATGTTCTGGAAGGTGCGTGCGATGCCGAGGCCGGCGACGCGGTGCGGCGGCACCTGCGTGATGTCCTTGCCCTCGAAGCGGATGCGGCCCGATGTCGGTTCGTAGATGCGGCTGACGAGATTGAAGATCGTCGACTTGCCGGCGCCGTTCGGACCGATAATCGTGAAGATCTCGCCCTTGTCGACGCCGAAGCTGACGCCGTCGACGGCCTTGATGCCGCCGAAATGCACGGCCAGGTTTTCGACTTCGAGCAACGTCATCGGTTTTTCTCGCTGACCATGTAGCTCTTCTGGCGCTTGAAGGTGCCGCGCTTGTAGAGCGGGAAAAGCTGGAAATAGGTCTTGATCTTCATCCAGCGGCCGTGAATGCCCATCGGTTCGAAAATCACGAAGAGGACGATGACAAGGCCGAAAATGCCGGACTCGAGCCCCGGCAACTGTCCGACGACCGGCGGCAGGCTGTCCTTGGTCAGCGAGATCAATTGCGGCAGCACGACGATGAAGGCGGCGCCGAAGACTGCGCCATGCATCGAGGCAAGCCCGCCGATCACCGCCAGCACAAGGAGGTTGATCGACAGGAAGATCGTGAAGCCTTCGGGGCTGATGAAGAAAAGGAGATGCGCATAGACAGCGCCCGCAAGCCCCGCCATGCCGGCCGAAATCGCGAAGGCCGTCGTCTTGTAGACCGCGAGGTTGACGCCCATCGCTTCCGCCGCCGTTTCGGAATCGCGGATCGCCATGAAGGCGCGCCCCGTCGAGGAGCGGCGGATGTTGAGCCCGGCCAGCAGCGTCAGCACGAAAAGCGCCATCGCCAGGTAATACATCTTCTGTTCGCTGTCGAAGCTGTAGCCGAGGATCGAGGGGTCGGAGAGCACGAAGCCCATATTGCCGCCGGTCAGCCCGTCCCAGCGCGCCAGAACTTCCTCGACGATGAAGGCGAAGGCATAGGTCGCGAAGGCGAGATAGATGCCGGTCATGCGCAGCGCCGGCAGGCCGATCACGACGCCGAGCGCCGCCGACAGGAGGATCGCAGCCGGCAGCGTCACCAGCAGGTCGAAGCCCTGCGCCTGCAACAGACCCGCCGTGTAGGCGCCGCAGGCCATGAAGGCGGCATGGCCGAGCGAAATCTGGCCGCACATGCCGAGCAACAGGATCAGCCCGACGCCGGCAATCGCATAGACATAGACGAAGGTGATCTGGCTCAGGAAATAGAGATCGAGCACGAAGGGCGCCGACAGCGCGCCGACGCCGAGCAGCCCATACCAGAAGGCCGCATTGCCGCCCTCGCCGTCGGCGTTCTGGCGCAGGAGCACCGCGCCGAAGAGAACAGCATAGACGATCGCGACGCCGAGCCAGTGCGTCGCGTTCAGTGCCACCGGCGCGTAATGCGCCAGCGCAACGAGGATCGCGGCATAAAGCGCAAGGCCCGCCCAGAAGCGCCTTGTGCCGCCGAAGGGAAAGAGGCGGGTGTCCTGCGCGTAGTCGGTTTTGAAGAGAAAACGCATGCCGCCCTCACACTTTCTTCACGACGACACGGCCGAAAATACCTTCCGGCTTCAGCAGCAGCACGACCAGCAACACCACATAGGCCGCCACGTCCTTGAAACCTTCGGGCAGATAGAAGCCCGCCAGCGCCTCGACGATGCCGATAATCAGCCCGCCGACAATGGCGCCGGGGATCGAGCCGAAGCCGCCTAGGATCGCGGCCGGAAAGGCCTTGAAGACGACGCCGAAGCCCATCTGCGTGTGGATGAAGGTGACCGGCGCCAGCAGGAGGCCCGCGAAAGCCGCGACACCGGCCGAAAGGCCCCAGATCAGCGTGTAGACGCGCTTGACCGGGATGCCCATGTAATAGGCCGCAAGCTGGTTTTCCGACGAGGCTTCCATCGCGACGCCGAGCCGCGTGTAGCGGAAGAAGACGAAGAGGAAGGCGACCAGCACCACCGTGCTGACGATGATGGCCGCATAATCCTGGCTGACCACCAGCGCGCCGAGGCGCAGATCCGCGCCCGAGAAAGGCGTCGCCAGCGCATAGGTGTCGGTGCCCCAGCCGGGGATCATGCTGACGACGGCGCGCACCACGAAGCCGAAGCCCAGCGTCACCATGACGATGGCGAAAACCGGCTGGCCGACCACGGGGCGGATGATCGCGCGGTCGGTCGCCATGCCGAACAGCACGCCGCCCGCCACCGCCATGGCCGCACCGATCCAGAACCCGAAGCCGTACATGGTGATGAAGGTGAAGGCGAGAAAGGCGCCCACCATCATCAGTTCGCCTTGCGCGAAATTGATGGTTTCGGTCGCCTTGTAGATCAGCACGATGCCGAGCGCGACGAGGGCATAGACGCAGCCGTTCGCCGTACCGCTCACGACCTGCTGCAGATAGAGCGTCAGCCCGGCGCCATCCATGATGCCGAAAAGCCAGAGAAACGGCGGCGAAAGGAACGCAATGACGGCGCTGGCCGCAAGCAGCCACCATATCCGTCCCAGAACTCTATCCATTCCCCTCCGCCCGCATCCCTGCCTTTGACGCCTGCCGCTCGCTCGCAGCCTCCCCCTCCCAAGGGAACGGCAAGCTTAGAGAAACTTGGGCGCGTGGATCAATTCTAATCGGCCCGTTCCCTGAAAAAAGAACCAGCTACACCTGACTGAATGTCAGCCCCATTCCTCTATCGGGTAGTGCCGCTGCGTCAGTCGGGCCCGGTTCATTTCTGCAGACCCGGCCGACATCCCCGCGGCCTTGTATTCATCCACCGGGCCGCTATGACTCTTGCAACCGAAACAGGCTGAAAACAACCGGGAGGCGGGCTCATGGAAGAACGCATCAAAACGACGATAACCGACGGGGTCGCCGATGTGCGTCTCACCCGCGCCGACAAGATGAACGCGCTCGACGATGCGATGTTCATGGCCCTGCTCGAAACCGGGGAAAACCTGAAAGCCGACAAATCGGTGCGCGCCGTCGTTATTTCCGGCGAGGGCCGCGCCTTCTGCGCCGGCCTCGACATGAGCAATTTCGGCCGCATGGCGAGCGGCGAGCGCGAGGCGAACAAATCGGAGGTCACAGGCCGCCTCGAACAGCGCACCCATGGCATCGCCAACCGCGCGCAATATGCGGCGCTTGTCTGGCGCGACATTCCGGTGCCGGTCATCGCGGCGGTTCACGGCGTCGCCTTTGGCGGCGGCTTCCAGGTCGCGCTCGGCGCCGATATGCGCTTCGTGGCGCCCGGCACGCGCTTCTCGGTCATGGAAATCAAATGGGGCCTCGTGCCGGACATGGCCGGCATGTATCTGATGCGGGGTCTCGCCCGCGAGGACGTGATCCGCGACCTCACCTATACCGGCCGCATCTTCGAGGCCGATGCGGCGCTCGCTTACGGCTTTGCGACGCGGCTCTGCGACGATCCTTATGCCGAGGCGCTGACGGTGGCGCGCGAGATCGCCGACAAGAGCCCGTCGGCCATTCGCGCCGCCAAGCGCATCCTCAACGATGCGCCGGACAACGACGCCGGCGCGATCCTGCTGGCCGAATCCGTCGAACAGGACAAGCTGATCGGCGGCGCGCACCAGAAGGAAGCCATCATGGCCAATCTCGAAAAGCGCCGCCCGAATTTCGCCGGCTGATCCGGCATCTCCTATTTCCATCGAAAACGAAGGCAACAAACATGAAGACGCGCATTACCGAACTTTTCGGCATCCAGCATCCGATCATCCAGGGCGGCATGCATTTCGTCGGCCTCGCCGAAATGGCCGCCGCCGTGTCGAACGCCGGCGGTCTCGGCATCATCACCGGCCTCACCCAGCCGACGCCGAAGGATCTCGCCAACGAGATCGCCAAATGCAACAAGATGACCGACAAGCCCTTCGGCGTGAACCTGACCTTCCTGCCGGGCTTCGCCAATCCGCCCTACCCCGAATACATCAAGGCGATCATCGATGGCGGTGTGCGCATCGTCGAGACGGCGGGCCGCAGCCCGGAAGCCTATATGCCGGCCATGAAAGACGCGGGCATCAAGGTCATCCACAAATGCACTTCGGTCCGCCATTCGCTGAAGGCCGAGCGCATCGGTTGCGACGCGGTCAGCGTCGACGGCTTCGAGTGCGGCGGCCATCCGGGCGAGGACGACATTCCGAACATGATCCTGCTGCCGCGTGCGGCCGAGGAACTGAAAATTCCCTTCGTCGCCTCGGGCGGCATGGGCACGGCCTCGCAACTCGTCGCCTCGCTGGCGCTCGGCGCCGATGGCATCAACATGGGCACCCGCTTCATCGCCACCAAGGAAGCGCCGGTGCATGAGAACGTCAAACAGGCGCTGATCGCTGCGAGCGAACTCGACACGCGCCTCATCATGCGTCCCTTGCGCAACACCGAGCGCGTGCTGGCAAATGCGGCGGTCGAGAAGATTGTCGAGATCGAACGCGAAAAAGGCGCGAGCCTCGGCATCGAGGATATTCGCGAACTGGTCGGTGGCGTCTATCCGCGCGTCATGCAGGGCGGCGAAATGGATGCGGGCGCCTGGAGCTGCGGCATGGTGGCCGGGCTCATCCACGACGTGCCCACCTGCAAGGAGCTGATCGACCGGATGATGGCGGAAGCGGAGCAGATCATCCGCCAGCGGCTCGACAAGCTCGTCGCCTGAGGCCTTCATGGCCTGGCGCGTCACCCATGGCCGCATCGCCGCGCATGTTCTCTCATGCGCGGCGGGCGCCGGTGTCGTTGTCGGCGCCGAGGCGCTGCTGCGTCTCGCCGGCGTTCCGCTCCCCTTCGATCCCGCATGGGCATGGGTCGACTTTCTCGGCATCGCGCTTGTCATCGGCGTCGTGACGGCGTCGTTCTTCTACAAGGATGTTGAGGACTAGGCGTTCGCAACTGTGCCGCCCGCGCGCGAAATGTCGCGCCACGCGGCGGCCCGGCGACGGCGGCGGCCCGCTTTGCTATCATCGCTCCCATCCCGGCAGCGCATGTCCATGCGCCATAACTTCCATGCGACAAACGGGTGACCGATGTCTCCGACCAAACGTCTGCCGCATTCCGCCGACAAGGACTGGGCCGCTCTCCCGGTCGACGAGACGCTTGCGGCGCTCGAGAGCACGGCTGGCGGTCTCGACGCCGCCGAAGCCGCCCGGCGTCTCGCCCATTTCGGTCCCAATCGCCTCGCCAGCGCCGCGCGGCGCGGGCCACTAAAGCGCCTTCTCGCACAGATCAACAACCTGCTGATCTATGTGCTCATTGCCGCCGCCGCGCTGTCGCTCGCGATCGGCCACGCGATCGACGCGGCGGTCATCCTGGCGGTCGTAATCGTCAACACCGCCATCGGCTTCTTCCAGGAGGGCAAGGCCGAGGACGCGCTCGCGGCGATCCGCGGCATGATCGACCCCGAGGCAAGCGTGATGCGCGACGGACATCGCGTCGCCGTCAAGGCCGAGGAGGTGGTGCCAGGCGACATCGTGCTGATCGAAGCCGGCGACCGCGTGCCGGCCGATCTGCGCCTGACCCGCGCCCGCAACCTCAAGCTCGACGAGGCGGCGCTGACCGGCGAATCCGTGCCGGTCGACAAATCGGTCGAGGCTGTGGCGGCCGGCGCCGATCTCGGCGACCGCAGCAGCATGGCCTTTTCGGGCATCATAGCCGTCGCGGGCCTCGGCGTCGGCGTCGCGGTCGCGACCGGCACGCGCACCGAGCTCGGCCGCATCAGCGGCATGCTCGCCGAAGTCGTCGAACTGAAGACGCCGCTTGTGCGCCAGATGGACGAATTCGCCCGCCACATCACCTTCGCGGTACTGACGGCCGCCGTCCTTGTCTTTGCGGTCGCGGTCTGGTTGCGCGCCTATGCGCTTCCCGATGCTTTTATGGCGGTGGTTGGCCTCTTCGTCGCCGCCATTCCCGAGGGGCTTCCGGCGATCATGACCATCACGCTCGCCATCGGCGTACAGCGCATGGCCGGGCGCAATGCGATCATCCGCCGCCTGCCCGCCGTCGAGACGCTGGGCGCCGTTTCGGTCATCTGCTCCGACAAGACGGGGACGCTGACCCGCAACGAAATGGTCGTGCGTTCGGTCGCGACCGCCGACGGCAATATCGAGGTATCGGGGACCGGCTACACGCCGGAGGGAACCCTGACGCAGGACAGCCGCGACGTGACGGCGGATGCCACGCCGGTGCTTGCCGCCATTCTCGATGCGGCCACGCTTTGCAACGATGCCGAAGTCAAGCACAAGGACGAACAAACGACCGTCGCCGGCGATCCGATGGAGGCGGCGCTGCTCGTGCTGGCGATGAAAGCCGGTCTTGAGCCTGTGCAGGCGCGCCGCGATCACAAGCGTCACGACGAGATCCCGTTCGATTCCGCGCATAAATACATGGCGACGCTGAACGAGACGGGCACCGGCCGCACGATTTTCGTCAAAGGCGCGCCGGAGCGGCTGATCGACATGGCCGACCGGGCGCTGGCGGGCGGTGAGGCCACGCCCATTGATCGCACCTATTGGCACGGCCAGGTCGAGGCGCTGGCCGGGCGCGGCGAGCGCGTTCTCGGCTTCGCGATGAAGCGCGTCGCCGAAAGCGAGAGCGTCGTCGAAACCGGGCATATCGAGGAGGGGCTCGTCTTTCTCGGCCTGATGGGCTTCATCGATCCGCCGCGCGAGGAGGCGATCGAAGCCGTCATGGCGTGCAAGGAAGCAGGCATTCGCGCCGTCATGATCACCGGCGACCACGCGTTGACCGCAAAGGCGGTCGCAAAGTCGCTCGGTCTTGCCGACGATCCGCATGTGTTGACCGGTCGCGATCTCGAGGATCTGGACGATCGGGCGTTCCGGAAAGCGGCGCGCGAAACGCAGGTCTTTGCGCGCACGACGCCCGAACACAAGCTGCGTCTCGTCGAGGCGCTGCAGGCGGACGGGCTGACGGTCGCGATGACCGGCGACGGCGTCAACGACGCGCCGGCGCTGAAGCGCGCCGATGTCGGCGTCGCAATGGGCCGCAAGGGCACCGAGGCCGCAAAGGAAGCCAGCGAGATGGTTCTCGCCGACGACAATTTCGCCTCCATCGTCGCGGCGGTGCGCGAGGGCCGCACCGTTTACGACAATCTCAAGAAGACCATTCTCTTCCTGCTGCCAATCAATGGCGGCGAGTCCATGACCATCATCTTCGCCATTCTGGCCGGTCTCGAAATGCCGATCACGCCGGTGCAGATTCTCTGGGTCAACATGGTGAGTTCGGTCGCACTGGCGATGGTGCTTGCCTTCGAGCCGACCGAGCCCGGCACGATGCGGCAGAAGCCGCGCGCGGCAAAGGAGCCGATCCTGCGCGGCGACGTCGTCTGGCGGATCGTTTTCATCTCGATCCTCTTTCTCATCGGCGCTTTCGGCATGTTCGCCTGGGCCGTCGGCCGCGGCCTGCCGCCCGAAGTCGCGCGTACCATGGTCGTCAACACCATCGTCGTGATGGAAATTTTCTATCTCTTCAGTGTACGGTATGTTTACGGCACGTCGCTGACGCTGCGCGGCTTCTTCGGTACGCCCGCCGTGCTCGGCGGTATCGCCGCCGTCATCGTACTGCAATTCGCTTTCACCTACGCACCCTTCATGGCGATCCCGTTCGACACCGCGCCGGTCGCCTTCGCCGACGGGGTCATCATTGTCGCGGTCGGCGCGGCGCTCTTTGCGATCCTCGAAGTCGAAAAGCGGCTGCGGCTCGGTCTCGGCGCGCTTCGTGCGCGGCGGGCGCGGGACGATGTTTTTGCGGGATAAGTTGCGGGATAAAGCGGGGACAAGTTCCGCGCTTCATCCCGCAAATGCGGCTTGCGACAGATCAGTGACAGTTTTATGACAGAAGGCCCTTTTTTGCCTGCCATTTGTCTGTCATGCACCGAGTGCGAAGCCCTCATAATCGGCCGCCGCGACCTCGGCCAGCTTCTCGCCATAGACGCCGACACCGCCCGCGTAAGGCATGAAGATGCGCGGCTTGCCGGGAATGTTGGCGCCCATGTACCAGGAGTTCGCCTGCGGATAGAGCGTCGTCGATGCCACTTCGTTGACATGTTCGACCCACACGTCTTCGGCATCCTTCGTCGGTTCGATCGAGCGAATGTTTCCTGCCGTCAATCGTCCGATGCATTCGGCGATCCAGTCGACATGCTGCTCGATCGACACGATCATGTTCGACAGCACCGACGGACTGCCGGGGCCGGTGATGAAAAACAGATTGGGAAATCCGGCCGAGCCGAGACCGAGATAAGTGCGCGGGCCGGCCGCCCATTTTTCGCTGAGCTTCACGCCGTTGCGTCCGGCAATGTCGATGCTTGTCAGTGCGCCGGTCATCGCATCGAAGCCCGTCGCGAAAACGATGCAGTCGACTTCGTATTCCTTGCCGCCGCTGACGATGCCCTTCTTCGTGATGCGTTCGATCGGCGCCTTGCGCACATCGACGAGGTCGACATGCGGCGCGTTGAAGGTTTCGAGATAATGCGTGTCGAGACAGAGCCGCTTGACGCCGATCGGATGATCGTTCGGCAGCAGCAAATCGGCGACTTCGGGCTTCTCGATGACCTCGCGCATTTTCGCGCGCGCGAAATCGGCCGCGTAGTCGTTGGCTTCATGCGTCGCCATTACATCGCCAAAGGCACCGAGAAAAGCGAAGCCGCCCATGTTCCAGCGGTCATTAAGCTCGCGCTCGCGATCCTCCGGCGTCATTTCCGCGGCCGGCGTTTCATTATATTCAAAGCAGATGATGCCACCGGCCGTCGTGCGCGCATGTGCGCGGTCCTGCATCAGCGTCGCTTTCGACTTCTCGATTTCCTCTTTCGGCAGCGGCCGGTTGCCGGCCGGCAGCGTGAAATTCGCCGTGCGCTGAAACACCGTCAGATGTTTGGCCTGTTCGGCGATCAGCGGAATGCTCTGCACGGCGGAGGATCCGGTGCCGATGACGCCGACACGCTTGCCCGAGAAGTCGACGCCTTCCTTCGGCCAGTCGCCGGTGTGATACCAGGGACCTTCGAATTCATCGATGCCTTCGAAGTCCGGCACGCGCGCGGCCGACAGACAACCGGTCGCCATGATGCAGAACCGCGCGGCAACGCGGTCGCCGCGATCGGTCGCAACCGACCACAAGCCGGCGCGTTCGTCATAGGCCGCCGCGGTCACGCGCGTCGAAAACCGGATGTCGCGGCGAAGGTCGAGCCGGTCGGCGACGTAATTCTGGTAACGCAGGATTTCGGGTTGCGCCGCATAGCGTTCGGTCCAGGTCCAGTCGCGCTGGATCTCGTCGGAAAAACCGTACTGATATTCGAGGCTTTCGACATCGCAACGCGCGCCCGGATAGCGGTTCCAGTACCAGGTGCCGCCGACGCCGTCACCGGCCTCGAAGACGCGCGCGGTGAGGCCGAGCCCGCGCAGGCGGTGCAGCATGTACATGCCCGCAAAGCCCGCACCGACGATAACCGCATCGAACTCTTTGGTTTCCGCTTGCGCGGACGCACCCGTTTCCTGTGCCATGACCCATCCTCCCGAATTTTTGTTGGGAGGAGTGTAGCCCGGGCGGGGACGCACACAAGAGAGGCGTTTGCGCCGGGTGTTTCTAGGGTGCGACCGTGCTGTCGATCTCGCCGAGAAACCCTACGGCAATTCGCACGCGCTCGCCGGGCTGGAGGTAGCGTTTGGCGGCGCGCTCCTTTGCGATCTGCCGTTCGACGACATGCGCGGTGACCGGCCGGTCCCAACCACCGGCAATCCAGTCCCAGACGCCCAGCGCCATCGCCGACTTGTCGATGCCCTTGAAAATCGTTCCGTCGGGCGTTCCCGCGAGAATCGCCGTGCGCGCGGGGATGCGGCCATCGGCGACCGGCAGCCCGACCATGCGGCCGTCATAGGCCCATGTTGTGCTCTCGCGCGCCTTTGTCTGGCGCAGAAATTCGTCGAAATCCCAGATCGCTTCCGATTGCCGCGCCGACTGCTTCAGTTCGCCGTTCCGGTAGAGCCGCAACTCGACCGCTGTAGCGAAGGCGCGCAGGTCGCGCGGTATGACGAAAAGATTGCCGACCGGCATGAAACCCGGCGCGCTCTTGCCCGTCGTGAAGCCCTTGCCCGAGGTCACGTCGTTCGGATCGATATGCCGCATCAGCGCCGCGCGGTCGGTCACGTCGTTGCACAGCATCAGGCCCGCGCGCGCCGGCGGCGCATCGAGGTCGATCGTGTCCAGCGCCACGAAACAAAGTTCGACTTCATAATCAAGCAGCGCATCTCCGGCCGGAATATCCGCATTGAAAGGCGTCGGCACCACTTCCTTCGGAAAAAGAAAGGGCCCGTCCGTCACCGTCGCTTCCTCGGCATGTTCGGGAAAATTTGTACCGGCCGCGATGTGCGATGCCGTCAGCCGCACGGGAAGCGAGAGGTCCTCCACCGGCAGGTTGACCGTCGCGCCGTTCAACGCCGCCAGGGCATCGTAGCCATGGCTTCGATAGGCGTCGATCGGGTCGTCGCTGCCGAGCGTATCCGTCACGTCGATGCCGCTCACCACGCCGCTCGCGTAGGACGAAACGAGAATCAGCCGCGCCCCGTCACCGCCCTCGACACGCGCGAAAGTCAGTGCTTCCGCGACAGGCGCGATCTCGACCGAACCGAACTCGGCGCGTGCCGCCGTCGCCGCAAGCAGCGTCATGGCAAGAAGTCCTGCAAACCGTACGATGCCCATTCGTTTTTCCTCATTGGATCAGCAGCACCACGCCGATCGTGTTGACAATCGTCAACACGATCGCGCCGAAGAGATTGGTGTCGACAAGATAGACCGTGCCGAAAATACTGAATCGGAACGGCTTGATGCCGTTGACGTCCTTCAGTGCGCCGCCATAGACCGGCATGGAGGCGAGCGTCGCAAAAAAACTAGCAAGCCACACATAGTTGAGCGCCGCTGCCACCCAGATATGGGTCCGGTAGTCGGCGGCGTCCCACCACAGCAGATAAAGGATGACCAGTGAAATGCCGGTCTGGCTCAACACCTGCCACACCACATGAAATCGCGCATGCGGCGTCCATAGCGGATTGGTCGCATGCGTCTTGTTGAAGTCGGCGAAGATCGGCCCGATGCTGATCATCACGGCAACCAGCGTGAAGAGCAGCCTCGATACCAGTGTTTGATCGAATACCGTTTCCATTTTCTCGCTTCCTCAAATGAGCCCGGGGTAGGAGCCCCCGTCGAGCTGCAGGTTCTGTCCGGAAATGAAGCCCGCCTGGGCGCTGCACAGAAAGGCGCAGGCGTCGCCGAATTCGGCGGGGTCGCCCATTCGTTTGGCGGCGATCGACGCGGCGATTTCGGCGCGCGCCTCCTCGTAGGAAATTTTCTTGAACGCCATGGCGAGCTTTGCCATCTGCTTCTGCCGGTCGGTATCGAAGCGTTCAGGCAGCATGTTGTTGATCGTCACGTTGAAAGGCGCGACATCGACGGAGAGCGCCTTCGCCATCGCAGTGAGACCGGAACGCGCCGTCGTCGAGAGCCCCATCGCCGAACGCGGCGCCTTCACCATCGCCGAGGTGATGTTGACGATACGGCCGAAGCGGCGCTCCTTCATGCCCTCGATCAATTCCTTGATCATGAATACCGGCGCCAGAAGGTTCGCTTCGAGCGCCGCCTGCCAGTGACTTTCATCCCATTGTTGAAAAGCGCCGGGCGGCGGGCCGTCATTGTTGTTGACGAGAATGTCGGCTTCGGGACATGCGGCGATCAGCGCGGCGCGGCCTTCGGCGGTGTCGATGTCGGCGGCGACAGGTGTCACCGAGCCTTTGGCGGTGCGCGCAATTTCGTGCGCCGCGAGGTCGAGCGCTTCGGCATTGCGGCCATTGATCACGACATCGACGCCCTCGCGTGCCAACGCCGCCGCGCAGGCCTTGCCGAGCCCGCGCGACGAGGCGCAGACGATGGCCTTGCGTCCGCTCAGTCCGAGATCCATCGCATCCGCTCCTTACCTGGCGAGAATTTGTGCCATCTGCCGCTTCAGAAAATCCGCGGGATCGTTCACCACCTTGTCGAAGCGACAGGCGATATGTCCGTCGGGCCGCACAAGCAATGCGCCGTCGGCCGGCAGTCCGGTCAACCGGCTCCAATCGGTTTCGATGTCGCTGAAGTCGCTTTCGGCGGTGAGCGCGCCGATGTCCGCCGCGTCGGCCGCCGCGCGCCAGCCCGAGCCGGCAGGTCCCGTCAGCAGCGTGAAGCGGTCGGGGGGGAACAGCGACAGCAGCGACACATGCGTGCTCTTGTGGACGACCCAGCGATGCGGCACATGCGCGCCCGCGTCCCATGACGGCTCGTAATTGCTGATGTCGACGTCGCGCGCGACCGCAAGATCGGGTGCGCCGATGGTGGCGGCCGATGCGTAGCGATATCCGAGCTGCAAGTTAAAGCTGTCGAAATGCGGCCTTTGCGCTTCGACCGCCGCGGCGAGCTCGGCTGGCGGACGCGATGCCGTTTCCATCGCCGCGTAGTGTTTTTCCGTTCGCGCCGGGTCCGTGCCGTGAAGTGCGAAAAGCAGATCGAAAAGTTTTCCTGCATTCGCAAGGCTCTGTTCGCTGTTGACCTGCGCCACCGGCCGCCGCTCTATGTCGTAAGTGTCGAGAAGCGCTTCGCCCGCCTCTCCCTTCAGAACGGCAGCAAGTTTCCAGGCGAGGTTCTGCGCGTCGACGGCGCCGGTGTTGAGCCCGAGACCGCCTGTCGGCGGGAAGCGGTGCGCGGCATCGCCCGCCAGAAAGACGCGGCCTTCGCGGTAGCGCTCCGCGACCTGCGCCGACATCGTCCAGGGACTGATGTTTAAAATTTTCAATGGCGGCGATGGCGCGCCGATGGCCGCCTCGATGAGTTTGCGGCAGCGCGCGTCGTCGAAACTCTCGCGCGTCTCGGCATCGGGATCGTAGGGATGCATCAGCACCCAGGTACCGGCGCGATCATAGGCAATGAAGACACCGGCGGTCTTCGGATCGAACAGGAAATAGAGAACGCCGGGCCGTGCGTCGGTCAGCGCGCGCAGGTCGGCCTCGAAATGAATCATCACGTAGTGTTGCAGGGATGCCGGGCCGTCCATCGCAATGCCGAGCCTGTCGCGCAGCGTCGAACCGGCGCCGTCGGCGGCGATCACATAGCTGCAATCGAGTGTGGTCGTGGCGCCGCATTCGGTCTCGAGCGTCGCCGTCACGTCCGATGCCCCTTCGACAAGCCCTGAGCAGCCGACGCCGCGCGTGAAAACAATGTTGTGGTCGGCCGCGATCGCTTCGGCAAGCGCCGCTTCGAATTTCGGCTGCGGTATGTTGGTCAGCGGAAAAGGCGTGTGGGCAAGCGCATTGTCGTCCTGCCGCTCATAGGGAAGCGCGCCGAATTCCGGCCCCGCCAATGTGCCGACGAACCGCACCCAGCCGGCATCGTTGGCGCTGGCGCCCGCGGCGCGCAAACGGGCCGCCGGCACACCGACGCTGTCGCAAATTTCGAGTGTGCGCGGGTTTACCGCATGGGCTTTCGGTGCGGTCGAGGGTGCGCTGCGCCTGTCCACGAGACGCGATGCAATGCCGTGGCGCGACAGCAGCAACGCCGCGAGCTGGCCCACGGGACCGGCGCCGACGATCAGAACAGGGGTTTCGGACATGCAAATCCATAAATGAGAGTATTCTCATATTTGAGATACCCCTCAAAAATAGCTTTTGTCAATCCTCTATCCCGGTTATTCTCGCGCGGTTGAAACGGGAACCCGCCTTTTGCACGACAGACATTTTCAGGAATTGAGCGCCGGCCGGGGCAAGCGGGAACGCACGCGCTCGGCGCTGCTCGACGCCGCCGTTTCGGTCGTCGCCGAAAAAGGCATGGACGGCGCGAAGATCACCGACATCACCACGGCCGCAGGCATGGCCAACGGCACTTTCTACAATCACTTCAACGACAAGGACGAGATTCTGCGCACCGCCGCCTATGGCATCGCCTTCGAAGTAAGCCGGCAGATCGACGCGGAAATGGAGGAGATCGAGGATGCGGCGGCGCGCGTCGTCACCGCGACATCGCGCTTCATCGCCATCCTTGCCGCGGCGCCCGACTGGGCGGCCGTACTGCTCGACGGCGCCGATCACCTGCCCGAGATGCGCAAGGACCTCTACAAATATCTGCGCGGCGACATCGAGCGCGGCGTCGCGCAGGGAAAATTCGATGTCGAGGTCAACACGTTCCTGCTCGACCAGGTCGTCGCGCTGGTCGCGGTCGCGGTGCGCGCGCGCCTCCGCGGCAAACCGGATCCGTCGCTGACGCCGCAGGTCTGCGAAAGCATCCTTCGCCTTCTCGGCATGTCGCCGGCGCGGGCCCGAAAGGCCTGCAGCCACATCGCATCGCCGCGCTAGCGCGGGGCGGAAGGCCGAATTCCAGATTTTCCGGAGTGGATTGGTGGAGCCAGACGGAATCGAACCGACGACCTCTTGCATGCCATGCAAGCGCTCTCCCAACTGAGCTATGGCCCCGCCTTGTATCCGGCGCGGGGATGGGTCCTCGCGCCAGCGGTGGCGGAACTTAGGGCTGCTCCCCCCGGCGATCAAGAAAAACTTGATGCTGGACAGGCCGCGCCGCCGCGGCGTTCCGCCGTGCCGTCAATTCAGTCGTCGTCGCCCTTGCCGCCGCGAACGATGCCGGTGACGTCGTCATCCTCGTCCTCGTCGTCCGGCAGGAAGGCGTCATCCGCGTCGTCGTCATCGACTTCGACATCCACGTCGACATCGATATCGTCGTCATCGACATCGGCCGCCAGTTCGTCGTCGCGCATTGAATCCAGCGAAACCGTGTCGCCATCATCGGCCACGACGCGTTTCAGCGGCTTTTCCTTCGGCTTTTCGGCCGGCTTGGCGCGCTTTGCCTTGGCGCCCGTGTCCGGCACATATTCGTGCTTGCACTTGGGACAAACGACCGGGTTCTTGTTCAGGTCGTAAAACTTCGCGCCGCAGCTCGGGCAATCGCGTTTGGTTCCCAACTCCGGTTTCGACAAGCTTACACTCCCCCGCGTCTATCCGCGTCTTGCGCGCCCAGGCTCGACCCGGCGCGCGGCATATGGCCTTGAAGGATTTTCCCATTGCCACGTTAAGTTGCTCCTGTCAAAACCTATTCGCGCCGCGCCCGCCCGCCGCCGCTCCGCCCGGAGCGGGCCGGGACGCCCCGCCGGCGCTTCCCGGCAACATCAGCAGTGAAAGCGCCTTGGCCCATTCCCCCGCGACGCCCCTCACCGCCGAACCTTCGGCCCGCCTGTCGGGCACCGTCAGGGTGCCGGGCGACAAGTCGATTTCGCATCGGGCGCTGATTTTCGGCGCGATGGCGGTCGGCGAGACACGCGTTACGGGACTTCTGGAGGGCGCCGACGTGCTGGCGACCGCCGAGGCCATGCGCCGCCTTGGCGCCGATGTCGAGCGCCTGGCCGATGGTTCGTGGTCGGTGCGCGGGGTCGGGGTCGGCGGGCTCCGGGAACCGGAGCAACCACTCGATTTCGGCAATTCGGGAACCGGCGCGCGGCTTGTCATGGGCCTCGTCGCGGGACACCCGATTACGGCGACCTTTATCGGCGATGCCTCGCTGTCGCGCCGCCCGATGGGCCGTGTGATGGCGCCACTGACCGACATGGGGGCGACATTTCATGCCCGTATCGGCGGTCGCCTGCCGCTGACGCTGATCGGTGCCCGGCGCGCCATGCCGATCGCCTATCCGCTGCCGGTTGCCTCGGCACAGGTCAAATCCGCGGTGCTGCTGGCCGGCCTCAATGCGCCCGGACAGACCACCGTCATCGAAGCGACGCCGACCCGCGACCATACCGAACGAATGCTCAAGGCCTTCGGCGCCGACGTCCAGATCGAAACCGGGCCGCGCGGCCTGCTGGCGATCCGGCTCACCGGCGAGCCCGAACTCAAGCCCTGCGCCATCACGGTGCCGGGCGACCCGTCATCGGCTGCCTTCCCGGTCGTTGCGGCGCTGCTGACGCCGGGATCGGAGATCGTGGTGCAGGGCATTACGCTCAATCCGCACCGGGCCGGGCTCTATACGACGCTGAAGGAAATGGGCGGCGACATCGAAGTGATGAACCAGCGCGAGGAAGGCGGCGAACCGGTGGCCGATCTTTGCGTTCGCGCGAGCCGGCTGCGCGGCATCGAGGTGCCGCCGGAGCGCGCGGCGTCGATGATCGACGAATATCCGGTGCTCGCCGTCGCCGCCGCCTTTGCCGAGGGGACGACGAAAATGCTCGGCATCCACGAATTGCGCGTCAAGGAGAGCGACCGCATCGCCGCCACGGTATCGGGCCTCAGGGCCAACGGCATCAAGGTGCATGAGAGCGAAGACGGCATGTCGGTCGAGGGCCGGGGCGGCACGGTCGCGGGCGCCGGCCATGTCACGACCCATATGGACCACCGCATCGCGATGTCCTTCCTCGTCATGGGGCTTGCGGCGCAAAAACCCGTGACCGTCGACGACACCACGATGATCGCGACCAGTTTTCCCGATTTCGTGCCGATGATGCGCGGGCTCGGCGCAAGTTTCAGCGGCATGGGCCAATGATCATCGCGGTCGACGGTCCCGCCGCCTCGGGCAAGGGCACCCTCGCCCGCGCGCTCGCCCGCCATTACGGCCTCCACTATCTCGACACCGGCTCGCTCTATCGGGCCGTCGGCCAGGCGGTGCTGGCGGCCGGCGGCGACCCGGCCGACGAAAAGGCGGCGCGCGCCGCCGCCGAGGCGCTCGACGCGGCCCAAATCGACGAAACGGCGATCCGCACAGCCGAGGCCGGCCACGCGGCATCCGTGGTCGCCGCCATGCCGGAGGTCCGAGCCGCCATTCTGGACCTGCAACGGCGGTTTGCCGCCCAAAAACCCGGTGCAGTGCTCGACGGGCGGGATATCGGCACGGTGGTCTGCCCGGAGGCCGATGTGAAACTTTTCGTCTCCGCCAGCCCCGAAATCCGGGCGCGGCGGCGCTGGCTCGAACTCAACAATTCGGGGTCGGGGCCGTCCGAGGCACAAGTCCTTGAAGATGTTCGGGAAAGAGACCGCCGCGACGCCGAGCGGGCGGCCAGCCCCATGAAGCCGGCAGCCGACGCGCACTTGCTCGATACCTCCGATTTGAGTATAGAAGCGGCGTTCGACGCAGCCGTCGCGATCATTGACAAAGCAATGGGTTAGTCGCGTTTTTGCCCTCCGGGCGGCGCAGCTTTTCCGCATTGGTTTGAACGAAGTCGCGCAGGCTGTGCCGCGTTGTTTCAACCTCTAACCGACACCGCCCAAATCCACATGCTCCCGGACGTTTCACGATCTCGGGGGAAGACCCGCGGACCCAACCGCCGGCCGGAATAAAAGCATCGTCAGGAGACTTTTACATTGGCTAACACCGCAAGCGCGCTCAATCCGAGCCGCGAAGATTTCGCCGCCCTGCTGGAGCAGTCCTTTTCCGAAAGCAACATGCAGGAAGGCTCCGTCATCAAAGGGACGGTTGTCGCCATCGAGAACGATCTCGCCATTATCGATGTCGGCCTGAAGACCGAGGGCCGCGTCGCCCTCAAGGAATTTGCGACCCCCGGCAAGCCTGCCAACATCAATGTCGGCGACACCGTCGAGGTCTATCTCGAGCGCATCGAGAACGCGATGGGCGAAGCGGTGCTGAGCCGCGAAAAAGCCAAGCGCGAGGAAAGCTGGATCCGCCTCGAAGTCGCCTTCGAGAAGCAGGAACGCGTCGACGGCCAGATTTTCGGCCGTGTGAAGGGCGGCTTCACCGTCGACCTCGACGGCGCCGTCGCCTTCCTTCCGGGCAGCCAGGTCGACATCCGCCCCGTGCGCGATGTGACGCCGCTGATGAACATTCCGCAGCCCTTCCAGATTCTGAAAATGGACAAGCGCCGCGGCAACATCGTCGTCTCGCGCCGCGCCGTGCTCGAAGAGACCCGCGCCGAGCAGCGTCAGGAACTGGTCGAGAACCTCAAGGAAGGCCAGGTGCTCGAGGGTGTCGTCAAGAACATCACCGATTACGGCGCGTTCGTCGATCTCGGCGGCGTCGACGGCCTGCTGCATGTCACCGACATCGCGTGGCGCCGCGTCAACCATCCGACCGAAGTTCTTTCGATCGGCCAGACGCTGAAAGTGCAGGTCATCAAGGTCAATCACGACACGCAGCGCATCTCGCTCGGCATGAAGCAGCTCGAGGCCGATCCGTGGGAAGGCGTCGAGGCGAAGTATCCGCTCGAGGCGCGCTTCAAGGGCCGCGTCACCAACATCACCGACTACGGTGCGTTCGTCGAGCTTGAGCCCGGCGTCGAGGGCCTCGTCCATGTCTCCGAAATGAGCTGGACCAAGAAGAACGTGCATCCGGGCAAGATCGTTTCGACCTCGCAGGAAGTCGAAGTGATGGTGCTGGAAGTCGATCCGGTGAAGCGCCGTATTTCGCTCGGCCTCAAGCACTGCATGGACAATCCCTGGACGACCTTCGCCGAGAAGTATCCTGCGGGTACGCTGGTCGAAGGCGAGATCAAGAACATCACCGAGTTCGGCCTCTTCATCGGTCTCGACGCCGATGTGGACGGCATGGTGCATATGTCCGATCTCGACTGGAACCGTCCGGGCGAAGAAGCGATGGCCGACTTCCAGAAGGGTCAGGTCGTGAAGGCGGTCGTGCTCGATGTCGACACCGAGAAGGAACGTATCTCGCTCGGCATCAAGCAGCTTTCGGGCGACCCGATGGAAGCGCTCGGCGACATCCGGAAGGGTGCGGTCGTGACCTGCACCGTGACCGGCGTCACCGAGAACGGTCTCGAGGTCACCGTCGGCGCCGACGACATGTCGGCCTTCATCCGCCGTGCCGAGCTTGCGCGCGACCGTGCCGATCAGCGGCCGGAGCGTTTTTCGGTCGGCGACAAGATCGACGCGCGCGTCACGCAGTTCGACCGTGCGGCCCGCAAGATCCAGCTTTCGATCAAGGCGCTCGAAATCGCCGAAGAAAAGGAAGCCGTGGCACAGTATGGCTCGTCGGATTCCGGCGCGTCGCTGGGCGACATTCTGGGTGCCGCGCTCAACAAGGCCAACACGGACGACAAATGAGGCGACGGGCGGGGCGACAAGCCCCGTCCACCGCGCTAAGCTCCGGCCCTGATTTCGTCCTGTCCGGAGGGCAAGCCTCGTGTCGCTCGATGCAGATACATTGACGGACAGGCGGCGTTTGAAGCGCCGCCTGTTTTTTTGGCGCGCTGGCGCGGTTCTCGCCGTGGCGGTGGCGCTTGTCGCGCTGTTGGCCGAGCGCGGCTGGCCCGCCCGGTCGCATATCGCCCGCGTCGAGATCGGCGGCATTGTCGTCGACGATCGCATACAACGCGAAATGCTCGACAAGATCGCCAGGGACCCGCGCGTCAAGGCAGTGATCCTCGCCATCGACAGTCCGGGCGGCACAACGACGGGCGCCGAGGCGCTTTACGAAGCCGTGCGCCGCGTTGCCGATGAAAAGCCCGTTGTCGCCGTCCTCGGTACGGTCGCGGCCTCCGGCGGCTATATCGTCGCCATGTCGGCCGACCGCATCGTCGCACGCGGCAACACGATCACCGGTTCCATCGGCGTGATCTTCCAGTGGGCACAGTTCGAGGAACTGCTGAAATATGTCGGTATCGAGATGCGCGAGGTCAAATCGGCCCCCCTCAAGGCCGAGCCGAGCCCGTTTCACAAGCCGAGCCCGGAATCGCTGCGCGTGACCAAGGACCTCATCGACAGTTCCTATGACTGGTTCCTGCACCTTGTGATCGAGCGGCGCGGCATGGACGAGGCGACGGCTCGGCGTATCGGCGACGGCCGCGTCTATTCCGGGTGGCAGGCGGTCGAAAACGGACTTGTCGACGAGATCGGCAGCGAGGAACAGGCGATCGCCTGGCTTGCCGAGGCGCATGGGCTCGACGCGGACCTGCCGGTGCAGACATGGCAACCGGCCTATCCCAATCTTGGCATCGCCGGTTTTGCGGGGCGGACGCTGGGCGAGGCCATCATCGTCGCCGGGGAGGTCGTGGCCGGAAAAACACAGCAAACAAAAAGACTTACACTTGACGGTCTGACAAGCGTTTGGCAACCTGACCGCCAATAAGGGGAGAGTCCTGACCGTTTCCGGTGGCGGTCGACGACGCAGCGCGAGGCATGCCGGGGGACGCAAGCATATGATCAAATCGGAACTCGTCGCCCGTCTGGCCCAGGCCAATCCGCATCTCTACCAGCGCGACGTCGAGCGCATCGTCAGCACGATTTTCGACGAAATCAGCGCGGCGCTGGCACGCGGAGACCGGGTCGAACTACGCGGTTTCGGCGCCTTTTCGGTCAAGAGCCGCCCGGCACGCACCGGCCGCAACCCGCGCACCGGCGAGCCCGTTCACGTCGAGGAAAAGTCGGTGCCCTTCTTCAAGACGGGCAAGGAACTGCGCGAGCGCCTCAACAATGCCGATATTTCGGACGACAAGCTGATGGCGGCGGACGACGGCGACGACGATTGATCCCGGCATCGTCCGCGCCGGCCGACGCCCTGATTTCGGGACAGAACGCGTGAAAATCCTGCGCTGGATATTGCTGCCGCCCGTCATTCTCCTTGCGATGGCGCTGGCGGTCGCCAACCGGTCGACCGTGACCTTCAGCCTCGATCCGTTCGACCCCGAAACCCCGGCGCTCGGCATCGACGTTCCGCTGTTCCTGATTGTGCTGGTTTCGGTGCTTTTCGGCATTCTGGCGGGCGGTTTCGGCGCCTGGACGCAGGCGCGGCGAAAGGCGGCGCGGATCAAGGCGGCGGCCCCGGCGGGCGGCGGCCTGCCGGCGCTGCGGAACACCGACGGCGACTAAATCCGATCCCCTTGCGGCCCCGATCTGCTATAAGGCGGCCAAAGACATGGACATGGCCCAATGATACCCGGAAATCCGATTTTCTGCGCCCTCGACACGACCGACGTTGCCCGCGCGGTGGCCCTGGCGCGCGGCCTCAAGGGCAGCGTCGGCGGCGCCAAGATCGGCATGGAGTTTTTCAACGCGCATGGGCCTGCCGGCTACCGGGCGGTCGCCGAGGCGGGTCTGCCGATCTTTCTCGATCTGAAGCTTCACGACATTCCAAACACCGTCGCGGGCGGCATTCGCGCGGTGTTGCCGCTCGAGCCCGCCATCGTCAACATCCATACGGCAGGCGGCAGCGCGATGATGCGCGCCGCGGCCGAAGCCGCGCGCGAAGCGGGCGACCGCCGTCCGCTCATCATCGGCGTCACGCTGCTGACAAGCCTCGACGAAACCGACCTTGCGGCAACCGGCGTCGGCGGCACGGCGTCCGACCAGGTGCGCCGGCTCGCGCACCTCGCCGCCGATGCCGGGCTCGACGGCGTCGTCTGCTCGGCACATGAGATCGAAATCCTGCGGCGCGATCTCGGGCGCGACTTCAAGCTGATCGTGCCGGGCATCCGCCCCGCCGGGAGCGCCATCGGCGACCAGAAGCGCGTGATGACGCCGACCGAAGCGCTGGCGCTCGGCGCCGACGTGCTCGTTATCGGCCGGCCGATCACCGGCGCGGGCGATCCGCGCGCGGCGGCCGATGAAATCGTCCGTTCGCTGGCGGCGTGACCGGCGATGACCGTCCGCGTAAAAATCTGCGGTCTCTCGACGCCGGAAACCATCCGGGCATCGGTCGATGCCGGTGCCGACTATCTGGGTTTCGCCTTCTACCCGAAGAGCCCGCGTCATCTGACGTATGAACAAGCCGCAGCGCTTGCGACACATGTTCCCTCGTCGGCACTCAAGGTCGCCTTCACCGTCGATGCCGACGACCGGACGCTCGATGCCGTCGTCGAGGCGCTCAAACCCGACATGCTGCAGCTTCACGGCGAGGAAACGCCGGAGCGGCTCGTCTACCTCAAGGCGCGCTTTGGTCTGACCCTGATGAAGGTGATCGGCGTTGCCGGACCGGAAGACCCGCTTCGCGCCGCTATTTACCGAGATTCCGCCGATTTGTTGCTGTTCGACGCCAAACCACCTAAATCTATGGCAGGCGCGCTGCCGGGCGGAAACGGCCTGGCTTTCGATTGGTCGCTGATTGCAGGCCATCGGCCGGAAATGCCCTGGATGCTTTCGGGCGGTCTGAACGCCGAAAATGTCGCCGAGGCGATCCGCATTACCGGCGCCGAAGCGGTCGATGTTTCATCCGGCGTCGAAAGCGCCCCGGGACAGAAAGATCCGGCCGCGATCGAAGCCTTTATTCGTGCAGCGAAAGCCGCCTGACGGCAGCGCCGGTTGTTGAAAGAGGAAGTTCGAGCGTGAGCGCATCGCAAGCCAATTCCTTCCGCAACGGCCCCGACGAGCGCGGGCGCTTCGGCATTTTCGGCGGTCGCTTTGTCGCCGAGACGCTGATGCCGCTGGTGCTCGATCTCGACAAGGCCTATGCGGAAGTGAGAAAGACCAACGCGTTTCAGGCCGAGATCGATGCGTTGCAGCGCGACTATGTGGGCCGTCCGAGCCCGCTTTATTTCGCCGAGCGCCTGACCGAACATTTTCGCGAACAATCGGCGGCGGCCGGGCGTGACGGCGGCGCGAAAATCTACATGAAGCGCGACGAGCTGAACCACACCGGCAGCCACAAGATCAATAATTGCCTTGGACAGATCCTGCTCGCGATG
>JAHBYM010000050.1 GCA_019635975.1 Parvibaculum sp.
TCGCGCGCGGCGACTTCCCGCATCAGTGCGGCGACTTCTTCTGTGAGGTTTGGCATTTGCTTTCCGTTATTCCGCCGCCTCGATTTCGGCGATGGCGGCCGCGCCGAGACGACGCGCCAGCTCCGGAAAGCGTTTTTCGAAACGGCCGGTCATCATCGGCGTCATGCCGATTTCGAGATGGACGATGCCGTCGTCACGGTCTTCGCGCTTGCGAACATGGGCGTTCGCGTGAAGCCAGGCCATCGCCTCCCCTTCGCCCGCCGGCATGTCGAATGTCACGCTGCGCTCGTCATCGACGATCAGGCTGTCGATCAGCTTCAGCAGGTCACCGACGCCCTGCCCCGTCAGCGCCGAGACGGCAACCGAAAGCGGCGCTCGGGCGGCGGCATTGAGCGCGGCGGCGCCTTCCTCGTCCAGCAGGTCGATCTTGTTCAACACGTCGACCACATGCTGACCGTTGGCGGTGGCCGACTCTTTCGTCACGCCGAGCGAGGCCAGCACCTGCTCGACATCCTTTTTCTGGACGGCGGTTTCCTCATGCGCGGCATCGCGGACATGCAGGATCACCTCGGCCTCAAGCACTTCTTCGAGCGTGGCACGGAAGGCAGCGACGAGATGCGTCGGAAGGTCGGAGATGAAGCCCACTGTGTCCGACAGGATGATCTTGCGGCCGCTCGGCAGCAGCAGCGCCCGCATCGTCGGATCGAGGGTCGCGAAGAGCAGGTTCTCGGCGAAGACGCCGGCCTCGGTGAGCCGGTTGAAGAGTGTCGATTTTCCGGCATTGGTGTATCCGACCAAAGCGACGACGGGATAAGGCGCCTCGCGGCGCGTTTTGCGGTGGAGTTCGCGGGTGCGCTTCACCGTTTCGAGCTGACGTTCGAGCTTGGCGATGCGTTCCTGGATCATCCGCCGGTCGGCTTCGATCTGGGTTTCGCCGGGGCCACCGAGAAAGCCGAAGCCGCCGCGCTGACGCTCCAGGTGAGTCCAGCTGCGAACGAGACGGGTTTTCTGGTAGTTGAGATGCGCGAGCTCGACCTGCAGCGTGCCTTCGCGGGTGCCGGCGCGCTCGCCGAAGATTTCAAGAATGAGACCGGTGCGGTCGAGCACCTTCAGATTCCAGGCCTTTTCGAGATTGCGCTGCTGGCCGGGGCCGAGGGGTCCGTCGACGATGACGAGTTCGATGCGCAGTTCGGCAAACTGGCCTTTCAACTCCTCGACCTTGCCTTCGCCAAAGAGCGTGGCGGGCCGCGGATTGGCGAGCGGAACGACGGCGCTGCCGACCACATTGAGGGCGATGGCGGCGGCGAGGCCAACCGCTTCTTCCAATCGGGACTCGGGAGCGCGCGCGCCTGCTCCCTCGCCCTTCGGGCGGGACTTCAGCCACGGCACCAACACAAAGGCCCGCGTCGGTTCTTTCGGCTTGTTGCCGGAACCGCCGATGCCGCGTTTACGCTCGCTACGGCCGATCTCTATTTCGTCGTTCAATCGTTGTCTCTTCAGGCCTCCTCGCCGTTCGTTTCGGGCTCGAATAACTGAACGGGCTGGGCCGGCATGATGGTGGATATGGCGTGCTTATACACGAGCTGCGAGTGGCCGTCCCGGCGGAGCAACACACAAAAGTTGTCGAACCAGGTGACAACGCCCTGAAGCTTGACGCCGTTGACCAGAAAGATGGTGAGGGTCGTCTTGTTCTTGCGAACATGGTTCAGGAAGGTGTCCTGGAGGTTATGGGTCTTCTCGTTCATGGGTAAACCCCATTTGTCGGTCTGATGGGGCCGGGCCTTCGCCGCGCGGACCGGCTTTTTGTTTGCACCCGGCCTGAAGACGGCTCGGGGCTGCGGCGCTCACGCATACAGTCGGGCGTTTTCAATTATGCTGCAAGTGCGAAATTAAACTTCGCACCTGCAATCGGTACGATTTTGGCCCGATTTCCGCCCGTTTGGGCGGTTTCAGGGCTCAGGTCAGGCGTCCGACGCGCCCATAGGCTTCGCGCAAGCGAAGCGTCAGCGATCCGGGCTCCGCATTTCCTACGGGTTCGCCATCGATCCGGACCACCGGAATGATAATCGCCGAGGAGGCGCTTATGAAGGCTTCGCGGGCCGATTTCGCCTCTTGCGGCGTGAAAGGCCGCTCGATCACCTCGATGCCCTCGGTTTTTGCCGTTTCCAGCAGGACGCGACGGGTAATGCCGTTCAGGATGGCGTGGCTCGCAGGCCGTGTGACAAGACGCCCCTCGCTGTCGACGATCCAGGCGTTGGTCGAGGAGCCCTCGGTGACGAAGCCGTCTGCATCCACCAGCCAAGCCTCATAGGCGCCAGCCTCGCGCGCGGCCTGCTTGGCCAGAATGTTGGGCAGCAGCGACACCGACTTGATGTCGCGCCGCGCCCAGCGGAGATCCGGCATGGTGGCGACGGCGACACCTTTGGCGACCGCGGCGGCTATCCGCGCTTCGTTGAGACGCCTTGCGGTGACGACCAGTGCCGGGGGCACATGCGATGCAGGAAAGGGATGGTCACGCGGGGCGACGCCGCGCGTCACCTGCAGATAGACAAGACCGTTTGAAATGCGGTTTCGCCGGACGACCTCGCGCAGAATGTGGCGGAGTGCGGCGAGGGACAGCGGCATTGCGATGCGCAGCTCGCCGAGCGAGCGCTCAAGACGTTCGAGATGCAGCGCCTCATCCATGAAGCGGCCATTGCGGATGCCGCAGACTTCATAGACACCGTCGGAAAACTGATAACCGCGGTCCTCAATGTGGACTGCGGCTTCGGCATGGCGCAGGTAGCGGCCGTTGACATATGCGATGCGGGACAAACGGGCAACTTTCAGAAAAATTCGATGCTGACGCGGAACATCTGCTCGACCTTTTTCACCTGATCGGAACGGGCGAAAAGCACGACGCGGTCGCCCGCTTCGATTTCGGTGCCGCCGCGCGGGATGATGACCTCGTCGTCGCGAATGACGGCGCCGACCAGAATGCCATCGGGCAGATTGACTTCGCGCAGCGGCTTGCCGACAAGCGGCGAGGTTTCGAGCGCCTCGGCCTCGATGATTTCGGCCGCGCCGTCATGGACCGATTGCAACCCGCGAATGCGGCCGCGGCGCACATGCTGCAACACCGAGGAGACGGTGGTGCCGCGCGGATCGATGAAGGCGTCGATGCCGAGCGAGCGCATCAGCGGCTGGTAGGTGTTGTTGTTGATCAGCGACATGGTGCGCGTGCAGCCTTCGCGCTTGGCAACCACGCAGGACAGGATGTTGGCCTGATCGTTGTTGGTCAATGTCACCAGAATTTCGGTTTCGCCGATGCCGGCCTCCTGCAGCAGCTCCGGATCGAGACCGTCGCCATGCAGAACGATGGTACGCTTCAGCCTGTCGGCGACATGGATCGCGCGTTCGCGGTCGCTTTCGATCACCTTGACGCGGACGCCGGGATGATTGTCCTCAAGTTCGCGGGCGACATAGAGGCCGATATTGCCGGCGCCGACGATGATGACGCGCCGCGCGGTCTTTTCCTCGTGACCGAATATGCCCAGTGTGCGGCGCACGTCGCGCACGTCGGCGGCGAAATAAGCTTCGTCGCCGACCAGCATCTGGTCGTCGCTTTGCGGCACGAACAGTTCGCCGCCGCGCACGATGCCGACGACGCGCGAGCGCAGATCGGGAAAGAGATCGGTGAGCTGGCGCAGCGGCGTGTTGACGATGGGGCAGTCTTCCTCCAGCGACACGCCGACAACGCTGACCCTTCCGTCGGCGAAATTCAGGATGTCGAGGGCGCCCGGAACGGCGAGACGGCGCAGCACCGCCTTGCCGACTTCGAGCTCGGGCGAAATGACGACGTCGATCGGCAGATGATCCTGCGAAAACAGGTCCTGGAAGCCGGGCTGCAAATAGGACTGGGCGCGGATGCGCGCAATCTTGGTCGGCAACTGGAACAGGGAGTGCGCAACCTGGCAGGCGATCATGTTGACTTCGTCGTGGAAGGTGACGGCAATCAACATGTCGGCGGAGGCCGCGCCGGCGCGCTCCAGCACGTCGGGATGGGCGCCGTGGCCGACAATGGCGCGAACGTCGAGCGCATCCGAAATCTGTCGGACGAGCTGCGGCGACTGGTCGATGACCGTCACGTCGTTCTGTTCGGCGGCAAGCTGCCGCGCAATGCCGAAACCGACCTGACCGGCGCCGCAAACGATGACTTTCATGGGCGTGCCTCGGACTACGGGAAGATCATGCAGGAATATCGAGCCGGTTGGCGGCGGCGACGCCGAGCGATTTCAGCTTGCGGTGCAGCGCCGAACGCTCCATGCCGATGAACGAGGCCGTGCGCGAAATATTGCCGCCGAAACGGCTGATCTGCGCGATCAGATATTCGCGCTCGAAGGTTTCGCGCGCCTCGCGCAAAGGCAAGGCCATGATGTGTTCGCCGCCCGTGCCGTTGACCGTCATTTGCGCCGAAGCACCGACTTCGGCCGGCAACATGTCGGCGGTGACGACGGCATTCGGATCGCCCGAAGTCAGGATCAGCAGGCGTTCGACATTGTTGCGGAGCTGGCGGACGTTTCCCGGCCAGTCATGGGCCTGAAGGGCGGCCAGCGCGTCTTCGGAAATGCGGCGCGGTGGCAAGCCCGTGGCATTTGAAATCTGGCCCATGAAGTATTCGACCAGCAACGGAATATCCTCGCGCCTCGACGATAGCGGCGGCACGGCAATGGGCACGACATTGAGACGGTGGAAGAGATCCTCGCGCATCCGGCCCTTCGCGATCTCATCCAGCAGGTCGCGGCTCGACGAAGAGACAACGCGCACATCGACTTTGACCTTCGGGCCGCCGCCGACGCGCTCGAAGGTCTGGTCGACCAGTACGCGCAATATCTTGCTTTGCGTCTCGATCGGCATTTCGGCCACTTCGTCGAGAAACAGCGTGCCGCCATGCGCCTGTTCGAACACACCGACCTTGCGCGGTCCGGCAGCGCTTTCCTCGGTGCCAAAGAGTTCGGCCTCCATGCGCTCCGGCGCCATGGTGGCCGTGTTGATCGCGACAAAGGCGTTGGCCGAGCGGCGCGAGCGCGCGTGAAGGAGGCGGGCCACAACCTCCTTGCCGGAACCCGACGGGCCCGTGATCAGCACGCGGCTTCCGGTCGGCGCCACCTTGTCGATGGTCTGACGCACCTGCGCCATGGCCGGCGAGAATCCGATCAGCGTCGTGTCGTCGCCGGCGCGGGCGCGCAGCTCGCTGTTTTCGCGGCGCAACCGGAAGGCCTCGAGCGCGCGGCGTACGATCAGGATCAGGCGGTCGGCCTTGAACGGCTTTTCGATAAAGTCGTAAGCGCCCTTCTTGATCGCGGACACCGCCGTTTCGATGTTGCCGTGACCGCTGATGATGATCACCGGCAGATCGGGATGACGCTCGCGGATGATGTCGAGGAGTTCGAGCCCATCGAGTTTGCTGCCTTGCAGCCAGATGTCGAGAATGACCAGCCCGGGGCGGCGCGCTTCAATAGCGGCCAGCGCACGGTCGCTGTCGGCGGCGCTGCGTGTGTCGTAGCCCTCGTCGCTCAAAATTCCCGCGACCAGATCGCGGATATCGCCTTCGTCGTCGACAATCAGAATATCAGACGCCATTTACAGCCTCTTTCGCTTCACTCTGGGCAGCGACGCGGCGCGGAAACACCAGACGTATGTGCGCTCCGGTATCCCAATCCTCGCTACGCGGCGCGTCCTCGAGGATCAACTGCCCGCCATGTTCTTCCATGACCTTGTTGACGATCGCCAGGCCGAGCCCCGTGCCCTTGCTGCGGGTCGTCATATATGGCTCGGTGAGCCGTGTCCGGTCGGTCTCGGGCAAGCCGCAGCCTGAGTCGGTGGCCGCTATCTCCACCTTGTCGTCGTCCGCGGTCAACCGAATGTGAATGCGGCCAATCTTTGCGCCGCCTGCCGCCGCCGGGCCGCCGCCATGTTCGTCGTCATTGCCGCGAATTGCCTCGGCCGCGTTCTTCAGGACATTGGTCAGCGCCTGGCTGACGAGCCTCCCGTCGCATTCGGCGATGACCTCACCGGCCGGCATGTCAAGACTGTATTCGATGTCCGGATGGCCGACGCGCTGAAGAAAGACCGACTGACGCAAAATCTCGCCGAGATCGACAGGCTTCATCGCCGCCACCGGCATCCGCGCAAATGACGAGAACTCATCGACCATGCGCCCGATGTCGTTGACCTGGCGGATGATGGTCGCCGTGCATTGCTCGAAAACCTCGGGATCCGATTTTACTTCCTTGCCGTATTTGCGGCGCAGCCGCTCGGCCGAAAGCTGGATCGGTGTCAGCGGGTTCTTGATTTCGTGGGCGATGCGGCGGGCCACGTCGGCCCAGGCGGATGTACGTTGCGCTCGCACCAGTTCGGTGATGTCGTCGAAGGTCAGAACGAAGCCACCCTGCCCCGAATCCGTCACTTCACGGGTGATACGCAAATTCAACGTCCGATCCTGTCCGTCACGGTGGATCGTGACTTGTGCTTGCGCGCGACGCTCGGGATGCGCGCGCGCATCGGAAATGACGGCTGCCATTTCGGGAACCGCCGCCATGATGTCGCGGCCGATCATGCCGGATTCCGGCCGGCCAAAGAATTTCAGCGCCGCGCGGTTTGCATGGCCGACACGGCCTTCATTGTCGAGACCCAGCACACCGGCGCTCACGCCGGAAAGCACCGCTTCGGTGAATTGCCGCCGTTCGTCGAGCTGGTGGTTTGCGGCGACCAATTCGTTTCGCTGACTTTCAAGCTGGCTCGTCATCCGGTTGAACGCGCCAGTCAACATATCCAGTTCGTCGCCCGTTTGACCGACATTCACGCGCGCGCGCAGGTCGCCCCCGCTGACGCGTTCGGCCGCTCGTACGAGTTCGGAAATCGGATCGACGATCCGGTTTGCCGCCCAAAGGCCAAGCCATATCGCCGCCAGCAGCATGATCAGCGCGAATATCACGTAGATCAGCGCGAATGTAACCTGAAACTGGATGCGCCGGCTTTCGAGACTTTCATATTCGTCGACGGCGGCGCGCGTTTCGGCGAGATGCTCCAGCACGCGCGCATCGACCAGTCGCGCAACATAGAGATATGTATCGTCAAGCGCGGGGATCGACACCAGCGCCCGGACCTGGCTGCGATCCTCGACCGTGAAGAGCGCCGCCTCGCCTTTTCCGGCTGCTTCAAACTGTTCGTCCGGCGGCATTCCAAGTTCGACACTCGCACGGGCCTTGGTCACGATGCGGCCATCGGAATTGACCAGATAGGCACCGTTGAGCGCGCGTAGATGCATCTGGTCGGAGACAAGCTGGAAAAAGAGACCGGGATTCGAATTCATCAAGGGCGAATTTCGATTGATGTCGTTGGCCATCGCGAGCGCGTCGCCGCGCAGCACATGATGGTGTTCGTTGAGATAGGCTTCGGCGACCGTTTCCGCGTTGGATATGATGAGCTGAACGCGCTCGCTGAACCAGGTATCGAGTCCGCGGTTCAACGTCATTGCCGCGAATGCAGCCACGATGATCGCCGGCATCACCGCGACGATGGCAAACATGGTAACAAGACGCGCATGAAGCTTGGCGCCCGTCGTGCCGCTGACACGTGCCATGATCAGGCGAATGACGCGCCATGAAATCAGTCCGAACAGCACCAGGACGATGGTGAGGTTGGCCAACAAGAGCGAGATCAGAACAATACGCGTCGGCGCAAAGGGCGTCAGGCCCGTCAGCAGCATGTAGGTGAATGAGCCGAGCAGAACGGCCGCAACGACCAGACCCACGGATATGCCGGCCGAAAAGCCCCGACGGCCTGTCAGCTGCCAAAATCGGCCTTCCCACCCTGCCGACCTGTCGATCCGGTCCGTCGTCGCCATGTTGCTTCCCGCGCGGGTTCAGCGCGAGACCGACGGGCCTCGCGCGGCATCGCTCCGGCAGCGGACTTGCGCCGCGTTGCACCCGGATATGTGCCTATTCCGCCACGCTCCCTTGCGGCAGGGCGACATTCTGTATCGGCGAGCGATACCGTTCAACAACAATGTTGCTGGATTGTGACACTTCGATATCGGCCGCTTTGGCTATTTCAGCCCTCGAATGACCTGGATGTCGAGCTCGCGAATCTTCTTGCGAAGCGTGTTACGGTTAATGCCAAGAAGATGCGCGGCCTTTATCTGGTTGCCGCGCGTTACCGCCAGGCTCATGCCCAGCAGGGGCCGTTCGACTTCCTGCAGCAATCGGTCATAGAGGCCGGGCGGCGGCAGGGCATCGCCATGCGCGGCAAAAATGCGGCCAAGCGTGCGCTCGACAGCCGCGCCGAGCGGCTCGTCGGCGGCCGGTTGCTCGGCGGATTTGCCGAAGTCCGGTTCGGCCAGTTCGTTTTCGAGGATCGACGCACCGATGATTTCCTCGGTGTAGAGGGCTGCCAGGCGGCGCACCAGATTTTCCAGTTCGCGCACATTGCCCGGCCAGCGGTAGCGCTTCAGCAGCTCCATGCCGGCAGCGTCGATGGTCTTGGGCGGCAGGCCTTCGTCTTCCGCCTGACCGAGGAAATGACGAATGAGATCGGGAATATCCTCCGAGCGCTCGCGCAGCGGCGGCAGCCGGATCGGCACGACGTTGAGCCGGAAGAACAGATCTTCGCGGAAGAGTCCCTGATTGATGAGCTGACGCAGGTCGCGGTTGGTGGCAGCAACGATGCGGACATCGGTCTTGATCGGCGTGCGTCCGCCGACGGTGGTGTATTCGCCCTGCTGCAACACGCGCAGCAGGCGCGTCTGCGCCTCCATCGGCATGTCGCCGATTTCATCCAGAAAGAGCGTGCCGCCCTCGGCCTGCTCGAAGCGGCCGGTGGCGCGTTGGCTGGCGCCGGTGAAGGCGCCCTTTTCGTGACCGAAGAGTTCGCTTTCGATCAGTTCGCGCGGAATGGCGGCCATGTTGACGGCAACGAAGGGACCATTGCGGCGGCGGCCGTAGTCGTGCAGCGCGCGGGCGACGAGTTCCTTGCCCGTGCCGCTTTCGCCGGAGATCATCACCGTGAGGTCGGTCTGCATCAGGCGGGCCAGCACACGATAGATGTCCTGCATGGCGGGCGAGCGGCCGATCAACGGAATCTTTTCGTCTTCCTCGGGCTGCTGGCGGGCAACGGCCGGCTCGCGCGGTGCGGTCATCGCGCGGTCGACGACACGGATCAGTTCGTTCAGATCGAAGGGCTTGGGGAGATATTCGTAGGCGCCGCGTTCGGCCGCGGTGATCGCAGTCTTCAGCGTGTTTTGCGCGCTCATCACCACGATGGGTATGTCGGGCCGGACACGCTTGATGCGGGGGATCAGGTCGAAGGCGTTTTCGTCGGGCATCACCACATCGGTGATGATGAGGTCGCCCTCGCCCTGGCTGACCCAGCGCCAAAGTGTCGCCGCGTTGCCGGTGGAGCGGACGTCATAGCCGACGCGCCCGAGCGCCTGATTGAGAACGGTGCGGATCGCCGCATCGTCGTCGGCGAGGAGAATGGTTCCGCTTGGCATCTCTGTTCTCCTGTCAGTGCGGCAGATCGCCGTCGGCAACGGTCGCGCCGGTATGCATGGGCAACAAGACGCGGAAGACCGTGCCACGCGGCAGGCTTTCGCATTCGATGATCCCGCCGTGATCGCCGATGATCTTGGCGACCAGCGCGAGGCCGAGACCTGTGCCGGACGACTTGGTGGTTACGAAGGGATCGAAGAGGTGTTCCATGATGTCGGGCGGCACACCGGGGCCGTCGTCGATCACGCAGATTTCAAGTGGCAGGCTGACGCGGTCGCGGCTGCCGGGCATCGAGAGGCGCACGCCGGGCCTGTAAGCCGTCGTGAGGACAATTTCGCCTTCGGGCTTGCCGATCGCCTCCGCCGCGTTCTTGACCAGATTGAGAAAGACCTGAATCAACTGGTCCTTGTCACCCAACACGGGAGGCAGCGAGGGGTCGTATTCCTCGACGATGCGAATGCCACTCGCAAAGCCCGTTGCCGCAAGCTGTTTCACATGGCCGAGAACCAGATGGATGTTGACCGGCTCGCGCGGCACCGGACGTTCGTCGGAGAAAACCTCCATACGATCGACCAGCTTGCAGATGCGGTCGGTCTCTTCGCAGATCAGCCGCGTCAACGTCTTGTCTTCGGTCGAGGCTGCCAGTTCGAGCAGCTGCGCCGCACCGCGAATGCCCGAAAGCGGGTTCTTGATTTCATGTGCGAGGATCGCCGCCATGCCGGTGACCGAACGCGCGGCGCTTCGATGGGTCAGTTGCCGATCCATCTTGTGCGCCATGGTCCGGACCTGCAGCAGCAACAGCACATGGCCCGGAAATTCGGCGAGCGGCGTCACCTGAATGTCGACCTGCCGGTCGCCCATGCGGGGTGTGCCGATCTCGACGCCATATTCGTTGACCGATACGCCGCGCTCGAACACCTGTTCGATCAGCGACAACACCGGACTGCCGAAGGCGACAACTTCGCTCAGCAGATGTCCGACAAGCATGGCGGAACTCGCCGCGAAAAACTCCTCTGTGCTGTCGTTTACATATTCGATGCGGCTGTCGCGATCGACGAGGATCACCGGATGCGGGATCGATTTCAGAATAACGGTAGCTTCGGGCGGCGCTCCGGCCGGGAAGGATTTTGCGGCTTGCGACATCAGGCGGCCTCTCTCGATGCGCGGAGGGGTTCGCGCCGCGCGGCCTCGCCGTAAAATGCGTCAAGCGCCGCGAGCACGTCGTCCGGATCGTTCATGCGCACGACGGCGCGTTTGGCCGCAAGCGCCTCTTCCGGGAAACACCGCGACGCGTCCTCGAGGTACCAGACGATATGCTTGCGGGCGACGCGCAAGCCCAGCGCCGCGCCATAGTGATCGAGCATGTCGCGGTAATGTCCCGTCACGATCTCGCGCTGGGCTTCCCATGACGGCGCGGCGAGCTTGTTGCCGGTTTTCAGGTAGTGCGCGACCTGCGCCGGGAACCAGGGACGTCCTTGCGCGCCACGGCCAATCATCACGCCATCGGCACCCGACACGGCGAGGATTTCGCGCGCGTCTTCTTCGCTGGTTATGTCGCCATTGGCGATGACCGGGATCGATACGGCACTTTTGACCTCGGCAATGAAACCCCAGTCCGCGCGGCCCTTGTAAAACTGACAGCGGGTGCGCCCATGCACCGTCACCATGCGGATGCCCGCGGCCTCGGCGCGCGACGCCAGCTCCGGGGCATTGCGCGTCGTATCGTCCCAGCCGGTGCGCATTTTCAGCGTGACCGGAACAGACACGGCGCCAACGGTCGCGTCGATCAGGCTTTCGGCGTGGTCGAGGTCGCGCATCAGCGCCGAACCCGACAGGCCGGTTGTCACCTGCTTCGCAGGGCAGCCCATGTTGATGTCGATGATGTCCGCGCCGGCCGCCGCGGCGAGCTTGGCACCCTCGGCCATCCAGTGCGCTTCGCGACCGGCGAGCTGGATTGCCAGCGGTTCGACCTCGCCGGCACCCGCCGCCCGGCGCACGACATCCCGTCGCGCACGGACCAGCGCATCGCTCGCCACCATTTCGGAGACGACGAGGCCGGCCCCAAGCCGGTGCGCCACGCGGCGAAACGGCAGGTCGGTCACGCCGGCCATGGGGGCCAACAGGACCGGATTTGCCAGAACGTGCTTGCCGACAGATATGGTCAAACTTTAGGCACCGATAGGGATTGCACAAATTTTGTCCAAATTAGCGTCTGCACAATGTTTCGGCAAGGCAAATCGGCAACCGGCAAATCCGCTTGCGAAAGGCCCGTGGGGGTGCGAAACGAGCGGATATGAACGTCGTCGCTCTTATTGTGGCGGCCGGCCGCGGCAGCCGCGCCGGACCCGGCGCGCCGAAACAATACCGCGAACTGGGCGGCGTGCCGGTGCTGCGCCGGACGCTCACCGCATTCGCTGCCCATCCCGGCATCGACGGCATTCTGACCGTCATCCACGGGGACGACCGCGCCGAATACGAGGCGGCAGCGGCGGACTTGCCGAAACTGCTGCCGCCCTGCCTCGGTGGCGCGACACGGCAAGCATCCGTGCTGGCCGGGCTTGAAGCGCTGGCCGAGCGCATGCCGAAAATGGTGCTGATTCACGATGGCGCGCGTCCTCTCGTTTCCGCGGATCTGATCTCCGGCTGCATCGAAGCGCTGGATACGCATCGCGGGGTTCTCGTCGCGCTGCCGGTCACCGACACGCTTCGGCGTTCCGTGAAGGGGCTCGCAGGGCCAACGGTGCCCCGCGACGCGCTTTGGCGCGCGCAGACGCCGCAAGGATTTCGGTTTGACGCTATTCTGGACGCGCACCGGCGCATGGCAGACCAGGCGTTCACGGACGATGTCGAAGTGGCGACGGCGGCGGGGATCGATGTGGCGATGATCGAGGGCGACGAAGACAACATCAAGATTACGGACGCCGCCGACCTAATGCGCGCGGCGCGCCTGCTGGCGCGTGGCGGCGAGGCGCGGACCGGCACGGGCTTCGACGTGCACAAGTTCGGTCCCGGCGACCATGTCTGGCTTTGCGGCGTCCGGGTTTCGCACACGGCAGGGCTCATCGGCCATTCGGATGCGGATGTCGGCCTTCATGCGCTGACCGATGCGATACTGGGCGCTATCGGTGCGGGCGACATCGGCAAGCATTTCCCGCCCGAGGAAATGAAGTGGGAGGGTGCTGCCTCCGACATCTTTCTCGCCCATGCCGGAGACCTTGCGGCGAGGGCCGGGGCGCGAATTTCAAATCTCGATGTAACGCTGATCTGCGAGCGTCCGAAAATCGGTCCGCATACCGAAGCGATGCGCGACCGGGTCGCGGAAATTCTCGGACTTGAACGCGAGCGCGTCAGCGTCAAGGCGACGACGACCGAAGGCCTCGGCTTCACCGGACGTAACGAAGGCATTGCCGCGCAGGCCATCGCAACGCTGATATTCGGATGAGCCGCTTTACCCCCCTCCCCGCCGGCCTCGGCTTCGGGCATCCGGTCGTGCTTGTTGCGACATGGTTCGGCTCTGGACTGCTTCGTCCCGCGCCCGGCACATGGGGATCGCTGGCCGCCATGCCCTTCGCGTTCGCCATTGTCTACTTCTTCGGCGCATTGGCGCTGGCGCTTGCCGCTGTCGCCGCTTTCGCCGCCGGCATATGGGCCGCGGAGCGATATTGCGCCGCCGACGGAAGGGAAGACGCTTCCGAAGTCGTGATCGACGAAGTGGCCGCTATGTGGCTGGTGCTTGCGGCGCTGCCGGTGTCGCCCGTCAACTGGCTTGCGGGATTTGCGCTGTTTCGGCTTTTCGACATCTGGAAGCCCTGGCCGATCGGCGCGGTGGAGCGGCGCTTCAAGGGCGGCTTCGGCGTCATGGCCGACGACATCGCCGCCGCGATCTACGCGGTGATCGCCTTCATCCTTTGCGACATTCTGATCGGGGCCGTCGTATGAGCATCTTTCCGCGCCGTCTCGTTCATCTGGCCGAGCTGACGCTGGCCGACGCGCGCGAGGCGAAGCTGAAACTCGTGACCGCCGAGTCCTGTACCGGCGGATTAATCGCCGGGTTGCTGACCGAGATTGCCGGATCGTCGGATGTGGTGGAGCGCGGTTTCGTCGTCTATTCGAATGAAGCCAAGCGCGAGATGCTGAACGTGCCGGGCGACCTTATCGCCGATTTCGGCGCGGTATCGGAACCCGTGGCGCGGGCGATGGCGGAAGGTGCGCTGAAGAATTCACGCGCGCATATTTCCGTCTCGGTGACGGGTGTTGCCGGCCCCGGCGGCGGCACGCCGATGAAGCCGGTCGGGCTTGTGCATTTCGGCGCGGCGAGGACCGGGCGCAGCATACTTCACGAGATGCAGCGCTTCGGCGATATCGGACGCGAGGAAATCCGGATCAAGAGCATCGAAACGGCCCTCAATCTCATACGCCGGATGATGTGAGCGCCGTCACTCCGCCGATGTAACAGGCGGACCGAAGGCGGATGCGGTGCGCCGGCCGTGCAGCTCGTCTGCCCGATCGACAAAGGCCTGCATCATGCGGCCGAAGGCCTTGGCGAAAACCGCGTTCATCATTTTCTGCAGCATCTGGCTGCGGAACTCGAAATCGATGAAGAAGTGAATGCGCGTGCCACCACCCCCCAGCGGTTCGAACTGCCATTTGTTGTGGAGATGGCGGAACGGCCCCTCGACATAGGCGACGTCGATCAGGCGCGTCGCGGGGTCGAGCGTGACCTTGCTGGTGAAGCGTTCGCGGAAGAGTTTGTAGGAAATCAGCAGGTCGGCGATGAGCACCTCCTTGCCGTCGAGCGTGTCGCGGCGGCGAATGCGCGCGCCGCCGCACCAGGGCAGAAATTCAGGATAGCGCTCGATGCCGGCGACGAGGGCGAACATGTCGTCCGCCGCGTAGGGAACGTCGCGGGTTTGTTCATGGGCGGGCATGGAGGTTCAGGTCCGCGGCTGCGCGGCGTTGCGCGCGGCGCTCAATCGGGCGAAGTCCTCGTCTGCGTGATAGGAAGAGCGCGTCAGCGGACTTGACGACACCAGCAGGAAACCCTTGGTGCGGGCAATCGTTTCATAGGACTTGAACTCGTCCGGCGTCACAAAACGGTCGACCGCCGCGTGCTTGCGCGTGGGCTGCAAATACTGGCCGACGGTCAGGAAGTCGATATTGGCCGACCGCATGTCATCCATCACCTGCAACACCTCTTCGCGCGTTTCGCCGAGGCCGGCCATGATGCCGGATTTGGTGAAGATCGTCGGGTCGATTTCCTTGACGCGCTGGAGCAGCCGCAACGAATGGAAGTAGCGCGCGCCGGGACGGATGTTGAGATAGAGCCGCGGCACGGTTTCGAGGTTGTGGTTGAAAACGTCGGGCCGCGCCGCGACCACCATCTCCAGCGCGCCGTCCTTGCGCAAGAAGTCCGGCGTCAAAATTTCGATCGTGGTGCCGGGCGAACGGCGGCGGATTGCCTCGATCACCTCGACAAAATGGCGCGCACCTCCATCCGCCAGATCGTCGCGGTCAACCGAGGTGATGACGACATGGCGCAGGCCAAGTTTCGCCACCGCATTGGCGACGTTTTCCGGCTCGTCCGCATCGAGCGGCGCCGGCAGGCCGGTCTTGACGTTGCAGAAGGCGCAGGCGCGCGTGCAGGTGTCGCCCATGATCATCATGGTCGCGTGCTTCTTGGTCCAGCATTCGCCGATATTCGGGCAGCCGGCCTCCTCGCAGACGGTGACGAGATTGTTCTCCCGGACGATCCGTCTGGTCTCGGTATAGACCGGCGAGCCCGGCGCCTTCACTCGGATCCACGCGGGTTTTCGCGCGATCGGCTTGTCCGGCCGATGCGCCTTCTCGGGATGGCGCGCGCCGTCATTCGCCTTGGCGCGCGTATCGTTGTTGAGCGTGTCGATGAGGGTCGCCATCGGAAATCCCGGCCGCGCCGCCCTGTGCGGCGGCGACGGTCTCTATATAGAGCCTGCCCGCGCCCTGCTCAAATCCCGCCTATCTGTTGCGGGTGAGCGCCTGCCAGATGAACAGGATGACGATCGAGCCGGCCAGCGCGGCAATGAAGTGACCAAAACGTCCGGCGACCGCGACGTCGAGAACGTCGGCCAGCTTGAAGCCGAGCGCCGAGCCGCAGATGCCGACGAGAATGTTGGTGAGCAGGCCATTACGGAAGCCGACGATCTTGCCGCCGATCCAGCCGGCCAGACCGCCGATGATGATGAGTCCGATGAGGCCCACGCCCGGCGTGCCGAGAAGGCCGACTTGATCGTGCATCACTTTCCCCTATTCAACGCAGGCGGCGCATGTCGCGCCGCGCCATTGTTAGGGGATTTGGGCCCATCGCGCCAGCGCGCGGCCGGCGAGAGAGATCATGTCCATGCGGCGTTGGCGCCTCGCCTCGGGGCTCGTGATGTTCGTCTACATCGCGACCCACATGCTCAACCACGCGCTCGGGCTATGGTCGCTCGGCCATGCCGAGGCCGCGCTCGCGCTCGCTACCGCGCTGTGGCGCAGCCTGCCCGGCACGATCCTGCTCTATGGCGCAGCCGGCATCCATTTCGCGCTGGCGCTGACGACGCTGTACGAACGACGGCACTGGAAACTGCCGGCAATCGAATGGGTGCGGTTGTGGGCCGGCTTCAGCCTGCCCTGGCTGCTGATCGGGCACGTCTATTCGACACGCGTCGCTGACCAGTGGTTTTCGGCCGCCGCGACCTATCAGAATGTAGTGGGAACGCTGGCGCGCGGCGGGCTGCAGGGCTGGCAGATCGCGCTATTGGCGCCGGGCTGGATCCACGGCTGCCTCGGTCTGTGGATCACGCTACGGCGCTATTCGCTCATGCAGGCGCTGAAACCGGCGCTGATCGTCGTGATGATCGGCCTGCCCGTTCTGTCGGCCGTCGGCTTCGCCGCCATGACGCGCGCAACCATCGCCGCGCCGGCGCCGGCCAAGCCGGACCGCATGGAGAAAGCGGAGATCGAGACCTGGCGACGCGTGACGGTTGTCGGCTATTTCACGCTGATTTTTGGCGCAGCCGGCGCGGGACTGCTGCGCAACGCGCGCGAGAAACGCGCGCGCCGCGGCTGAGCCATTACATGTGGATCACGCGCCCATAGGCGTCCATCACGCTCTCGTGCATCATTTCCGAGAGGGTGGGATGCGGGAAGACCGTGTTGATCAGCTCTTCCTCGGTCGTCTCGCAATTCATCGCGACGACAAAACCCTGGATGAGCTCGGTGACTTCCGCGCCGACCATGTGCGCGCCCAAGAGTTTGCCGGTCTTGGCGTCGAACACGGTCTTGATCATGCCGTCTGGCTCGCCGAGCGCGATCGCCTTGCCGTTGCCGGTGAAGTTGAAGCGGCCGACCTTGACCTCGTAGCCCGCAGCCTTGGCCTTCGCTTCCGTGAGGCCGACCGAGGCCACCTGCGGATTGCAATAGGTGCAGCCCGGAATCATCGTCTTTTCCATGGCGTGCGGATGCAGGCCCTTGATCGCC
>JAHBYM010000051.1 GCA_019635975.1 Parvibaculum sp.
GGAAGGAGAAAAAGAACGGACGCAAGAAGAACGCGCATGGGAACCCCCAATCCGACGATCTCAAGCAAGCTCGACCTGAACCCGTTTCAGATCGGCGCCCGGCAATCGTTGCTTGACGTTCAGCATCTCTATGCCAACCACACGGCCTTGCGCGTCGAAATCCAGCATCACGCCCGGACTGACCTCTTCGGTCTCTTCGATCCGCGTTTCCTCAAAGCGAATGTAAAGGGCATCCGCTTGCTCATCGAGACGAACTTTCATGTCGTCAGGCCCTTGTTCCTTGCGCCACGGTCGAAAAAAACGGTGATGATCCGGCGCGCATCCGGCTCATCGTAGTAGACCACACGCAATACACGGTTGCCATATGCCGGAACGGCCGCAAACGCCCTTAATGCGCCGGGTTGGGTCGGGTCGGGCTCAATAAGGAGGGGGTCTGCCATGGCCGACTCCACCCATGTTTCGGCAATGCCGCGCTCTTCCATGACGGTTCGCGCATGCGCTGTGAATCGAAGCGGCCTCTCCGCCATCGCGCCCCTGCCCCTAATAAACCGTCGCCTGCACCACAGCTTTCAGCCGTTCGATGATCGAGAATTCGTCCTCGATGAAATCAGAGTCGATCCACCATTCCTCGACTTCCGCGCGCACCCGGCCGATCTCCGGGCCTTCGGGAACGCCGGCGGCCTTGATCATGTCGCCGGTCAAGGCCAGCACCGGCCGCTCCCAGCTGTCGGCCATGGCCAGCAGCGCCCGCCACTGGAAGGCGTTGTGGCCGCGTCTGTCATCGGCCCAGCCGAGCGAGACGCGGTCCTTGAAAAGCTCGACGCCCATGCGGTAGAGCGCGCGGCGCATTTCGCGCATCGACATGTAGCAGACGATCTTGGTCGGGTCGGTGAGCATGGCCGTGAGACGGTCGCGGTCGCGATTCGACAGCCGGAGCCGCGACGCCAGCGCCTGGACACCCGCCGCATCGAGATCGAGCATCGAGCCGAGACGCAGGATCGGATCGGGCTCGGACCGGAACAATTGCGTCGTCTCGATCTCGACAAGCTTCTCGAAGCGGTCAAGCCGCGTTGCTTCCGGCAGCACGATCGTGAGAATGCCGGCCGCCGCCATCTGTCGGAAGGCGGCGGGGCCATCTTCGGCCGAGGCGATCTTCAGCAATTCGTCGCGCACCCGCTCGCCGGATAGTTGCTTCAGGCCGTCGCGTTCATCCGCGCAGGCGCGCAAGGCCGCCGCATCCGGCTCGCCCTTGCCGTAATGCGCATGGAAGCGGAAGAAGCGCAGAATGCGCAGATAGTCCTCGCGGATGCGCTGATGCGCATCGCCGATGAACCGCACGCGCCGGGCCGCGATGTCGTCGGCGCCGCCCAGCGGATCGTGAACCGTGCCGTCGGCGTCGCAATAAAGCGCGTTGATGGTGAAGTCGCGGCGCCCTGCATCCGTCAGCCAGTCGCCGGTGAAGGCGACATCGGCGCGGCGGCCATCCGTCGCAACGTCGGCGCGCAAGGTGGTGATTTCGAAGTGACGGCTCGGCGTGACGGCGGTGACGGTGCCGTGATCGAGGCCGGTCGGCACGGTCTTGATGCCTTTGGCCGCCAGCAGCGCCATGACGCGCTCCGGCGTTTCGGAGGTTGCGATGTCGATATCGGAAACCGGCTCGCCCATCAGCGCATTGCGCACCGCGCCGCCGACGATGCGCGCCGTGCCGCCATCGGCGGCAAGCGCGTCGAGCACGGCCTTCGTGTCGGCGGCATTCAGCCATTCGGCGCGCGCAAGTTTCCCGGTCGGCACTTTTTCGGCACTCATCCTGTTTCACTCCGGCGAATTTTCTTCTGGCCGTCACATATAGGACGGGCGGCGGCGCCTGTCTGCCCTCGAACCCCCGTGGCTAATCGCCATAGAGCCGGTCATACATGTTTTTCAGCATTCCGGCGGTCGCGCCCCAGATGTAATGGCCATTATAGGGCATCGCGTAATATTCGCGCCGCCGCCCGCGCCAGACCGCGCTGTGGCGCTGGTGATTGGCCGGATCCATCAGGAATTCGAGGGGCACCTCGAAGGCTTCGGCCACTTCATGCGGCGAAATGGTCAGGCTGAAGCCCGGCGCGACGAAAGCCACCACCGGCAGGATGCGGAAGCCCGTGCCGGTCTCATAGGCGTCGAGATAGCCGGCGACCGTCACATGGGCGCGGGCGAGCCCGACCTCCTCCTCGGCCTCGCGCAAGGCGGCTTCGGCCGGCGTCTCGCCGGGATCGATCTTGCCGCCCGGAAACGCCACCTGGCCCGAATGGGTGCCGAGATGCTCGGCCCGGCGCGTCAGCAGCACATGCGGCCCGTGGGCATGTTCGATAACCGGCACCAGCACGGCGGCGGCCCGCAGGCTCGGTCGCTCCTCGGGCTCAACCCAGACATGGGCGTCCGGCGGGTTGAGATCGTGGTCGCCCCGCAGCCGGCGGCCGGGAACGCCCTCCGGCGCCAGCAGCGCGGTCAGGGGCGGCGGCTCCCGGTCGGTGCGGGAAAGGATGCGGGTGCGGTAGTTACTTGACAATGAACAACCTATATGACATATAACTTATTCATAAACGATCTGAACAAGTACCTCCAACATGGAGACCGGTCATGCCAGAAGCTAGCATGGATAAAATGGAAGCCATCACGAAGGGGCTTCCAACCAAATCCGCGAAGATTCGCGCGCTCGGTTCCGCCGGATTCAAGCGCGCCGATATCGCCCGGTTTTTGAACATCAGGTATCAGCATGTTCGAAACGTCGAAATTCAAGCTTTGAAGAATGACGAAGCTCCACCGCAAACGACTCACGTGGAACTCGGCGCCGGCGGTCGTGTTGTGATCCCCGCATCCGTCAGGGAAGCCATGGGCATCAAGGAAGGCGACAGGCTCGTCGTTCGCTTTGCGGACGGCGAACTCAAACTGATGAGCAAGCAACTCGCCTTGCAGCGCGCGCAGGAAGTCGTCCGCAAACTCGTTCCGCCCGGCGTGAGTCTGGCCGACGAACTGATCGCCGACCGCCGCCGCGAGGCAGCGGAGGAAATGACCGACACGCGAAAGGCGCGCAAGAATGGCTGAAGTGGTTCTGGATGCATCCGTGCTCCTTGTCTCGATACTGCGGGAACCGGGACACGAGAAAATCGCGCCGCTTCTCGACCGCGCCAGAATGTCGAGCGTCAATCTTGCCGAAGTCGTGACCAAACTCACCGCATACGGATTCCCGATCGATGCGGTCCTCAATCTGGTCGACGACATGGAGATGCAGGTTGAACCGCTCGACAAGGCGCGCGCCATCGCAACGGGTTTGCTGACAAGCAAGACCTCAAAGGCTGGGCTTTCGCTCGGCGACCGCGCCTGCCTGTCACTTGCCGGAGAACTGAGGCTCGCGGCCGTGACCGCCGACAAGGCATGGGCCAAGGTCGATGCCGGCGCGGAGGTTCAGGTCATCCGCTGACCTTCTGGCCTAGAACGCCATCTCCTCGGCCGGCATGAAGGGCCAGAAGGTGCCGCCGGACCAGACGCCGAACCAGCGCCGGCCCTCATGCTCCTCCTCGACGCCAAGCTCGACCAGATCGTAGAAGACGGCGCGGTTGATCAGCGCCTCGAGCCGCGCCCGCACGTGAACATAGGGCGCCGGCTCGCCGGTTTCGGCGTCGATCACGAAACGCATCGGGTGGTCGGGCCCGGCGCATGTTTCGTCGCCGACATTGGTGGTGAAAGTGAGCTGCTGGTCGCGGCCCTCTCCCTCCACTTTCATGGCAACCGCCAGAAAAGGCGCATCGTCGACCGTGATGCCGACCTTCTCGACCGGCGTGACGAGATAGTATTTGCCGTCCTCGTCATGCCGGAGCACGGTGGAGAACAGCCGCACCAGCCGCGCGCGGCCGATCGGCGTGCCCATATAGTACCAGGTGCCGTCGCGCGCGATGCGCATGTCGAGATCGCCGCAAAAAGGCGGATTCCACAAGTGGACCGGCGGCAGCCCGCGGGCTTTTTTGCCTTCGGCCTCGGCAACGGCCAGCCCCTTCAACCCGCCCGGCGCGCCGCCGGCTTCGGATTTTTCGGGTTTGCCCGCGGTTTTTCCGGTCGCGCCGGCCATATTTCTTCGGTCCTCCCGGTAACGTGAAGGCGATTTGCTGCCGCAAACCGGCGATTCCGGCCATATTATCGTCACGAAGGCCCGCGCCAATGGCGCCACGGCCATCGAGGCAAAATGCGGCACATACGGTATATGTAGGTCAATGCAGACACTCAGTGAAGCGGGCGGCAACGCCGTCGAGGAAATCGAGGCCACAGGCGCCCGGATCGCGGCGGCGCGCGAGGCCATCGGCGAGGTCATCTACGGCCAGGAACAGGTGATCGACCAGACGCTGGTGACGGTGCTGGCGGGCGGCCATGCGCTGCTGGTTGGCGTGCCGGGCCTTGCGAAGACGCTGCTCGTCCACACGATGGGCCAGGTGCTGGGCCTCGACGACAAGCGTGTGCAATTCACACCCGACCTGATGCCGGCCGACATTCTGGGCTCGGAAGTGCTGGAAGAGAGCGACCAGGGCCACCGGAGTTTCCGCTTCATCAAGGGGCCGGTCTTCTGCCAGTTGCTGATGGCCGACGAAATCAACCGCGCCTCCCCCCGCACCCAGTCGGCGCTGTTGCAGGCGATGCAGGAAAAGCAGGTGACGGTGGCCGGCCTCCGCTACGAACTACCGGCGCCCTTCCATGTGCTGGCGACGCAGAACCCGCTGGAACAGGAAGGCACCTATCCGCTGCCCGAAGCCCAGCTCGACCGCTTCCTGATGCAGATCGATGTCGACTACCCGAATCTCGAGGCCGAGCGCCGCATGTTGCTGGCGACGACCGGCGAAAGCATGCCGGCGGCGCGCGCCGCGATGACGGTGGAGGATTTGATGGCCGCGCAGCGCCTGGTGCGCCGCGTGCCGGTCGGCGAAAAGGTCGTCAACGCGATCCTCGAACTGGTGCGCTCGGCGCGGCCCGAGGAAGGCGCTTCGAGCGAAGTCGAACGCCATGTCGCCTGGGGCCCCGGCCCGCGCGCCAGCCAGGCCCTGATGCTGGCGGTACGCGCCCGCGCGCTGATCGACGGCCGCTTCTCGCCATCGATCGAGGACGTGACGGCGCTGGCCGCGCCCGTGCTGCGCCACCGCATGGCGCTCAATTTCTCGGCCCGCGCCGAAGGCGTCACCGTGTCGGGCGTGATCGACAGGCTCTGCCGCAACTTCGGCTGAATGTGAGTGAGAGCGATGCGCCTTCCCGGATCACCGGCTGCCCCTTCGGGCGCAACCGGTCTGCGCGAGCAGGCCGAGGCGCTGGCCGAAGTCATGCCGCCGCTGGTGACGGAAGCCGAACACGTCGCCTCGACGGTCGCGCAAGGCGTTCACGGCCGCCGCCGCATCGGCATGGGCGAAACCTTCTGGCAATTCCGCCGTTTTCGTGAAGGCGACACGGCCTCGTCCATCGACTGGCGACATTCGGCGCGCTCGGCGCATCTCTTCGTGCGCGAGACCGAACGCGAGGCGGCAGAAAGCATCTGGATCTGGCGCGACGGTTCGGCCTCGATGGACTACGCCTCCGATTTCGCGCCCTGCACCAAGAAAGACCGCGCGACCGTGCTGGCGCTGGCGCTTTCGTCGCTGCTGGTGCAAGGCGGCGAGAGCATCGCGCTGCTCGGCGGCGGCTTCGCGCCGATGAACGGACGCGCCGCGCAACGCCGCATGGCCCATGCGCTGCTCGACGCGCCGGCGGACGGCGAGGCGATGAGGTTCGAGAGCCTGCCGCCGCCCGAACACCTGCCGCGCTATGCGCAAGTGGTGCTGATCGGCGACTTCCTGTCGCCCGCCGACGACATCGTCGCGCGCATCAAGGGCTACGCGGCAGAAGGCATTCGCGGTCATATCATCCAGGTGCTCGACCCGGCCGAAGAAGACCTCCCCTTTTCGGGCCGCACCGAATTCGAGGGCGTCGAGGAAGACATGCGGCTGATGGCGGGACGCGCCCAGAACCTGCGCGAAGCCTATCGCCAGCGCCTCGACATCCACCGCGACCGCATCATGGATGTGGCGCGGCGCATCAACTTCACCTTCGCGACGCATCGCACCGACCGCGTGCCGCAGACAGCGCTGCTCGCACTCTATAGTGCGCTTTCCGGCGCCATCGAGGCGCGCAAGCCGCCACGGCCGGGCGTCTGATCATGTTGCAGCTCGGTCCCCTCGCCTTCGCCGCCCCGTGGATGCTGCTCGGCCTTGCCGCACTGCCGGCGATCTGGTGGCTGCTGCGCATTTCGCCGCCGCTCCCCAAACGCATCCGCTTCCCGGCGATCCGCCTGCTGGCGGGGCTGGCGCGCGAGGAGGAAACGCCGGCGCATACGCCACTCTGGCTGCTGATCCTGCGCCTGACCATCGCCGCGCTGATCGTGCTGGCGCTGGCCGAACCGCTGTGGAACCCGGCGCCGCGCATCGCAGGCTCGGGCCCGCTGCTGATCGTCGTCGACAATGGCTGGACCGCCGCCGCGCGCTGGGGCGATCGACGCGCCGCGATGGACGGGTTGATCGCCGATGCCGGACGCAGCGACCGCCCGGTTCTCGTCGTCGGCACCGCGCCAGCGCCCGGCGCACCCGAACTCAATTTCGAGTCCGCCGACGATGCGGCCGCCCGCGCCCGCGCCATGCAGCCGCAACCGATCGCCCCCGACAGGCCGGCGCTTGCGGCGCATCTTGAAAACGCGGCCACGCTTTCCGGCAACAACATCCAGACCGCGTGGATCGCCGATGGCATCGAACACGGCGCGGGCGCCGCTTTTTCCCGCCGCCTCGCGGCCATTGCCGGCAATGGCGGGCTGACTCTGATCGAACCCGCATCGGATGCGCGGCCGCTGGCCTTGCTGCCGCCGAAGTCCGAAGGCGACAGTTTCGCCGCGACGGTCGTTCGCGCCGGAGGCGGCGCCGAGGCGACGGGCAGCGTCCGCGCCTTGAGCGAGGATGGCGGCACGCTGGGCGAAGCGGCGTGGAGCTTCGCGGCCGGCGACACGCAGACCGTCGCCACCTTCGACCTGCCACTTGAACTCCGGAACCGCATCGCGCGGCTTGAAATTTCCGGCGAGGCATCGGCCGGCGCCGTGGTGCTGACCGACGAACGCTGGCGGCGGCGCAGCGTCGGCATCGTCTCCGGCGCATCGCTGGAAGAAGCGCAACCGCTGCTTTCCGACATCTATTATCTGCGCCGCGCCATTGCGCCCTTCGCCGAATTGCGCGACGCCAGCACAGGCGACGAAGGCCGCATCGCGGCGCTGCTCGACGCGCCCTTGTCGGTGCTGGTGCTGGCCGATCTCGGCACGTTGTCGGGCGCCGACCATGAACGCGTCCGCCAATGGGTCGAGGCGGGCGGCATGCTGATCCGCTTTGCCGGTCCCCGCATGGCCGAACAAAGCGACGACCTGGTGCCGGTGCCGCTCCGGAGCGGCGGACGGGCGCTGGGCGGCGCCTTGTCGTGGAGCGAACCGCAACGCCTCGCGCCCTTCGAAGCCGGCAGCCCCTTCGACGGTCTCGACCTGCCGGCCGATGTGACCGTGACACGGCAGGTGCTGGCCGAGCCCGCGCCCGATCTCGCGGGCCGCACATGGGCGCGGCTCCAGGACGGCACGCCGCTGGTGACGGCCGCCAAACGCGGCAACGGCACCATCGTTCTCTTTCATGTGACCGCCAACAGCGACTGGTCGAACCTCGCGCTGTCCGGCCTCTTCGTCGAAATGCTTCGCCGCACCGTCGCGCTCTCGCAAGGCGTCGCGGCAAATGACGATGCGGGCCCGGCGGGCGCGCGCCGCGACAGCGAAATGCTGAGCCCGGTCGCAACGCTGGACGGCTTCGGCCGGCTTGGCGCGCCGCCGGCGACCGCAACGGCCATTCCCGCGGCCGGCTTCGACGAAACCGTTCGCGGACCGCGCCACCCGCCCGGGCTTTACGGACCGGCAAATGCGCCGCGCGCGCTGAACCTCGCAACGCCCGAACTGACGCTGACGCCGCTTGCCGACACGCCGGGCATCGCCGAACGCCGGGGTTTTTCCGGCAGCGCCGAAACGCGCCTCGCCGCGCTCGCCTTCGCATTGGCGCTGGCGCTGGTGATCCTCGACACGGTGGCGGCACTCTGGATGACGGGTCTTTTCGAGGCCGAGAAAATCCGCCGCCGCCGCTTCGCCGCGCGCGGCCTGCCGGTGCTGGCCGCCATGATGTTGCTTCTGCCTGCAACCGGCGCCGACGCGCAGAACGCGATCGACGAATTCGCACTCGCCGCCTCGCTCGAAACGCGGCTCGCCTATGTCATCACCGGCGACCGCGAAACCGACGAGGTCAGCGCCGCCGGATTGTCGGGGCTCAGCCGCGTGTTGCGCACGCGCACCGCCTTCGAGCCGGCCGATCCGATGGGCGTCGACATCCTGCGCGACGAACTCGCCTTCTTCCCGATTCTCTATTGGCCGATGACGACCGGACAGGAAAGCCTGCCGCCCGAAGCGCTGGCGAAAATCGACGCCTATATGAAGAACGGCGGCACGATTCTGTTCGACACGCGCGATCAGGACCGCGCCATCGGCGGCATGGTGACGCCCGGCACAATGACGCTGCGCCGCCTGCTCGGCCAGCTCGACCTGCCGGCCATCGAACCGGTGCCCGAGGGTCATGTGCTGACGAAATCCTTTTATCTGATGCACACATTTCCCGGCCGCTGGGACGGCGGACAGGTCTGGGTCGAAGCAGGTGGAACCGACGCCGCCAGCGCCAATGACGGCGTCTCGACCATCGTCGTCGGTTCCAACGACTATGCGGCCGCCTGGGCGCGCAACGAGGCGGGGCGCCCGATCTATCCGGTCAGCCCCGGCGGCGAGCGCCAGCGCGAAATGGCCGACCGCTTCGGCGTCAACCTCGTGATGTATGCGCTGACCGGCAACTACAAATCCGATCAGGTGCATGTGCCGGCCCTTCTCGAACGTCTCGGACAATAGGAGACGCGCGGATGGCCTGGAACATCGTCTTCGAACCGGTCGTACCGCTGCTGGCAATTATGCTGCTGGCACTGCCGGGCGTTGCGGTGCTCCTCTATGCGGCATGGCGCGGCGCGCGCGGCGCACCGTTGCGCACCGCCGCACTCGCCATCCTCGTGCTGGCGGTGCTGAACCCGACCATCCGGCAGGAAGACCGCGAAGCGGTGCCCGACATCGCCGCCATCGTGGTCGACCGCAGCCAGAGCCAGGACATTGGCGACCGCCCGGGCGAAACGGACGCCGCGCTTGCGATGCTTCAGGAACGTCTCGCGCGCACCGACGGCATCGAAACGCGCATCGTGCCCGTTGCGAGCAATCCGGGCGACGAGGAAGGCACGGCGCTGTTCACGGCGCTCGAACGGGCGCTGGCCGACGTGCCGCGCGAACGCATCGCCGGCGCCGTCTTCATCACCGACGGCCAGGTGCATGACGTGCCGGAAAATGCGGCCGCGCTCGGCTTCGATGCACCGGTTCATGCGCTGATCGTCGGCCGCAAGGGCGAACGCGACCGCCGGCTGCATGTCGTCGAGGCGCCGCGCTTCGGCATCGTCGACGAACCGATGACGCTTTCCTTCCGCGTCGACGAGACGGCGGCCGGCGATGGCGCGACCGGCGAAACCGCGACCGTCTCGATTTCGGTCGACGGCAATCCCGAAACGACCGTCGAGGCCATCATCGGCGAACGCACCGACGTTTCGCTGGCGCTGAAACATGGCGGTCCCAACGTCATCGAAATCGACGTCGCCGAAGGGCCGGACGAACTGACAATGCTCAACAACCGCGCCGTCGTCGTCGCCAATGGCATTCGCGACCGCCTGCGTGTGCTGCTGGTGTCGGGCGAACCGCATCCCGGCGAGCGCACATGGCGCAACCTGTTGAAGGCCGATCCGTCGGTCGACCTCGTTCACTTCACGATTTTGCGTCCGCCCGAAAAGCAGGACGGCACGCCCATCGGCGAGCTGTCGCTGATCGCCTTCCCGACGCGCGAACTCTTCGACGAAAAGCTCGACCAGTTCGACCTGATTATTTTCGACCGCTACAAGCGGCGCGGTGTGCTGCCGCTCGCCTATTTCCTGAACATCGTCGACTATGTCGAGAACGGCGGCGCCTTCCTTGCCGCTTCCGGTCCCGCGTTCGCGTCGCCCTTTTCGATCTATCGCACGCCGCTGGCCGCAATCCTGCCGGCGCAGCCTTCCGGCGAAACGACCATTGGCGGCTTCCGCCCGCAGATCACCGGGACCGGCAAGCGCCATCCCGTGACGGCGGACCTGCCCGGCGGCGAAAGCGACCCGCCGGCCTGGGGGCGCTGGTTCCGCACCATCGACGTCGAGGTCGGCCAGGGCCGCGTCGTGATGGACACGCCGGACGCGCGGCCGCTGATGGTGCTCGACCATGCGGGCAAGGGCCGCATCGCGCAACTGCTCTCCGATCACATCTGGCTCTGGTCGCGCGGCTATGAAGGCGGCGGACCGCAGGCGGAGCTTCTGCGCCGCCTCGCCCACTGGTTGATGAAGGAGCCCGATCTCGAGGAAGAAAAACTTTCGGCCGCCGTGCAGGGCGACACGCTGACGATCGAGCGCCGCACGATGGGCGACACGGCAATGCCCGCGCGCGTTGCATCGCCTTCGGGCACGGTCAGCGAGGTTACGTTGGAGGAAACCGCGCCCGGACGCTTTGCCGCGACGGTGCCGGCGCGCGAACTCGGCCTCTACCGCATCGCGCAGGGCGACCTCAACGTGGTCGCCGCCGCCGGGCCGCTCAACCCGCGCGAGTTTGCCGATGTCCGCGCCACCGACAAGCATATGCAGCCGATTACGCAGGCGACCGGCGGCGGCATCTGGTGGGCCGGCGCGGACGCCGCCGGCACGCCCGGCATCCGCACGGTGCGCCCCGGCCACGACGCGGCGGGCGACACCTGGCTCGGCCTCAGGCGCAACGAGAAATATCTGGTCCATGCGGTGCATCAGTCGCCGCTGCTGGTCGGTCCGCTGGCGCTCATCCTTATCCTCGGCACGCTGGCGCTGGCGTGGTGGCGCGAAGGGCGCTAGAGCGTTTTCAGCAAAAGTAGCTACCCCTTTTGCGGTTCGAAAACGCGACAAAACAACAACACGGAGTCGTTCATCGTTCCCGTGAAACGGTGAACGACTCCAAGCGGCCCGATCCCGCGTGTTTTGGCGCTTGCGAGCACCGGCATTAGCGCCTAGTTTCCCGATGTTACATTATTACATCAACTGATCCCCGCTGGAGACGCCGGTGGCCGACCATCGCCATGAGCATGCCCACGCGCCGGAAAGCCGGCGGCGCGCCAGCGCCTTCGGCACGGGCCTCGCGGCGCGCCTCGCAGCCGCGGCCGGCGCGCTCGCCGCGTTGTGGCTGGCGGTCCTTTGGGCGCTGGCGCGATGAGCCCGTTCGCACTTCCCCCCGCCATCGACGTCGAAGACCTGACGGTCGCCTATGACCGCGAACCGGCGGTGCATCACCTGACCGGCAGCTTCGCGCCCGGCAGCCTGACCGCGATCGTCGGCCCGAACGGCGCCGGCAAATCGACGCTGCTGAAAACCATCGCCGGCCTCATCGCCCCCGACGAAGGCGCGGTGCGTCTGAACGGGCTGACGCGGCGCGGCGTCGCCTATCTGCCGCAGCTCGCCGAAATCGACCGCAGCTTTCCGATCGACGTCATCGACGCGGTGTCGCTGGGGCTCTGGACCGAGATCGGCCTCTTCGCCGCGATCACCGGCGGTCTGACCGCGCGCGCCGAGGCGGCGCTGGCTGCCGTCGGCCTCAAGGGCTTCGAAAACCGGCAGGTCGGTAGTCTCTCGGCCGGCCAGTTCCAGCGCGTGCTCTTTGCCCGGCTGATGCTTCAGGATGCGGGCGTCATCCTGCTCGACGAACCTTTCGCCGCCATCGACGAACGCACCGCCGCCGACCTGATGGACCTCGTGCATCGCTGGCACGGCGAAGGCCGCACCGTGATCGCCGTGCTGCACGACATCGAGCGCGTGCGCGCGAGCTTCCCGAATGCGTTGCTGCTGGCACGCGAACCGGTCGCCTGGGGCGCGGCGGCCGACGTGCTGACACCTGAAAACCTGCACCGCGCGCGCTACATTTCCGACGGCTGGAGCGACGCGGCATGATGCTCTATGCGGCATTGATCGAGCCTTTCGTCGAATACGGCTTCATGCGCCGCGCGCTTGTCGCCTGCTTCGCGCTGGCGCTGGGCGCGGGGCCCGTCGGCACCTTTCTGGTGCTGCGCCGCATGAGCCTGATGGGCGACGCGATGGGCCATGCGATCCTGCCCGGCGCCGCCGTTGCATTTCTTGTCGCCGGCCTCTCGCTCTGGGCGATGAGCCTTGGCGGTTTCATCGCCGGTCTGACGGTGGCGCTGCTTGCCGGTATCGTGTCGCGCGTCACGGCGCTGCGAGAAGACGCAAGCCTTGCGGGCTTCTACCTGATCAGCCTCGCGCTCGGCGTGTTGATCGTCTCGATGCGCGGCTCAAGCGTCGATCTTCTGCATGTGCTGTTCGGCACCATCCTCTCGGTCGATGACGGCGCGCTGCTGTTGGTCGCCGCGATCGCCAGCGTGACGCTGGTGACGCTGGCCGTGATCTACAGGCCGCTGGTGATCGAATGTTTCGATCCGGCTTTCCTGCGCGCGACGACGGGCGGCGGCACGCTCTGGCATTTCATTTTCCTGACGCTGGTTGTGCTGAACCTCGTCGCCGGATTTCAGGCGCTCGGTACGCTGATGGCGCTGGGGCTGATGATGCTGCCGGCCGCCGCTGCGCGCTTCTGGGCCGGCGCCGTCTGGTCGCTGGCCGCACTTTCGGTCGCGATGGCCTTCGCTTCGGGCCTGATCGGTCTGCTGATCTCCTACAATTTCAGTCTGCCGTCGGGGCCCTCAATCGTCCTGACCGCCGGCGCCTTCTATGTCGGCTCCATCTTGTTCGGCACACGCGACAGCCTGCGCACGCGCTATTTCCCGCGCGCGCATTTCCACGAGGACTAAAAGGGAGGCGGACGATGAAAAGATTTCTGGCGGGCCTCGCACTTGCCCTGACCATCGGCGTGGCGCCTGCATCGGCCGAGCCGCTGAAGATCGTGGCAAGTTTCAGCATTCTCGGCGACATGGTGGAACGCATCGCCGGCGACCGCGTCGAACTGACAGTGCTTGTCGGACCGGGCGGCGACGCCCACAGTTTCGAACCCGGCCCGGCGCACGCCGCCGCGCTGGCCGATGCCAAACTTCTGGTCGTCAACGGCCTCGGCTTCGAGCCCTGGATGGTGCGCCTCGCCGCCGCCGCGAAGAGCAAGGCGACTTATGCGGTTGCGAGCTTCGGCATCAACCCGCGCGAGATGGATGACGACCACGCGCATGACCACGGACACAGTCACGGGCATGACCACGACCACGACCACGGCCACAATCACAGCCACGACAAACAGGGCTATCCGTCCGTGCCGCACGACTTCGATCCGCATGCCTGGCAGAACCTGGCCAACGGCGTGGTCTATGTGCGCAACATCGCCGAGGCGCTGGCCAAGGCCGACCCCGAAAACGCCGATGCCTATGAAGCGAACGCCGCCGCCTATATCGCCGAACTGCAGGAACTCGATGCCTGGGTGCGCGCCGAGATCGGCAAGGTGCCGCCGGAAAGACGCAAGGTCATCACCACGCATGACGCCTTCGGCTATTTCGGCGATGCCTATGGCATCGAATTCCACGCACCGCTCGGCATTTCAGGCGGCGCGCAGCCGAGCGCGCAGGCGCTGGCGCGGCTGATCGACCAGATCCGCGCCGAAAACATCAAGGCCCTCTTCATCGAAACCATGTCGGATGCGCGCATGATGGAAACCGTCTCGCGCGAGACCGGCGCCGAAATGGGCGGCGCGCTTTATTCGGATGCACTCTCGCGCGCCGGTGGCGACGCGCCGACCTATGTCGCGATGTTCCGCCACAACGTGCCGCTGCTGGTCGCGGCGATGCTGAAGGACTAGCGCGCCGCCGCCGCGGATTGCGGCTTCGTGATCGCGCCCTTGACGCCGGTGAAGGCGCCGATGTCGAGCTCGCGATAGAGAAGCCGCGCCGGATCGACCGGCCCCGGCATGGTGAGCCGCCCCGGCGGCACCGGTCCGAAACCGACCCGCGCATAATAAGGTGCGTCGCCGACCAGAATGACGAGCCGGTGACCGAGGCGTTTCGCATCGGCGAGCCCCTTCTCCATCAGCTTGATGCCGCAGCCCTTGCCGCGCAGTTGCGGCTCGACGGCGAGCGGCCCGAGCATCAGCCCCGGCTTGCCGCCGATCAGGATCGGCCAGAAGCTCAACGCGCCGACCATATGGCGTTCGGCGCCCTCGCCTGCGAAAGCGACATAGCAAAGCTCCGGCGCCGGATGATTGCCCTCGCGCAAGCGTTGCGCGGCTTTCGCATAACGGCCGGGGCCGAAGGAAAGGTCGAGCAGCGCTTCGATGGCAGGCCCGTGCTCGGGCCGCTCGGCTTCGATTTCAAACATCGGAATTTCTTTCAAGGAATGGACGCGCAAACGGGAAGTGCCCGCCCGTTGCGTCGCCCGCCCTCGCGCTCAGGCGGGGAACGGACGGATCGCGCGGGCGCGCGGCAGGCCGGGAGCGCCACGGCTCCCCTCCTTAATTCGTCGTCGCTGTGTCGCGCCGCCTGTCATCCCGTCGATCCGTCTGAGGCCACGTCCCTCGGGGCGCCGGCCGCTGCCTTGAAAGGACAGTCCGGTAGCACGGCCAAATCCTTGCGTAAAGCGCCTTCATGGGCGCGAAAGGCCGAAAAAGGCTGGAACGGCCGCTCGCCCTTGGCTAGCTTGCCCGCCAACAAGGACAACCGGAGCGAGAGGGAAAACGTCATGGGAATTCTGGATGGCAAGGTCGTGCTGGTCACAGGCGCCGCAGGCGGCATCGGCCGCGAATGCGCGCTGATCGCGGCCCAACAGGGCGCCAAGGTCGTGGTCAACGACCTCGGCGGCAGCGTCAAGGGCGGCGACGAGGGCAATGCCTCGGCCGCGCAAAAGACCGTCGACGAAATCAAGGCGGCGGGCGGCGAAGCGGTCGCCAATTCCGACAGCGTCTCGATGAAGTCGGGCGCCGAGAACATGATCGCCCAGGCGCTCGACACATTCGGCGGCCTGCACTCGATCATCAGCCCCGCCGGCATCCTGCGCGACGGCATGTTCCACAAGATGCCCGACGAAGACTGGGACGCGGTTCTCGAAGTGCACCTGAAGGGCAGCTACAACATCACCCGCGCCGCCATCAATCATTTCCGCGAACAGCAGGAGGGCAACTTCGTTCTCTTCACCTCGACGAGCGGATTGATCGGCAATATCGGCCAGGCGAACTACGCCGCCGCCAAGATGGGCATCGCCGGTCTCTCGCGCATCATCGCGATGGAAGGCGCCTCGAAGAACGTCCGCTCCAACATCATCGCACCGTTTGCCTGGACACGCATGATCGCGACCATTCCGGTGAAGGACGAGGAATCGGCCAAGCGCGTCGAGCGCATGAAGAATGCGATGCGCGCCGAACAGGTCGGCAATTTCGCCGTCGCGCTGGCCGCGCCCTCCTGCACGACGAATGGTCAGATCTTCTCCGTGCGCGGCAACGAGATCGTGCTCTTCTCGCAGCCCCGGCCCGTGAAAAGCGTCGCCCGCATCGACGGCTGGACGCCGGAAACGATCCTCTCCCACGGCCTGCCCGCCATGGCCGGCGGCTATACCGACCTCGGCAATACGGGCTCGGTGTTTACCTGGGAACCGGTCTGACCCTGTCGGCGGCGACTGGACAGAATGCACGGCCGGGGCTCCAATGCTCCGGCCGTTTGCATGTCGAGGAGGCCCGATGACGAAACGCAAACCGCCGCCGAAGCCGCGCAACCCGGTCGCGAAGGCGCTGGCCGATCCGCTGTTCCGCAAGCGTGTCGTCAAGGCGAAGCGCAAATATTCGCGCAAGAAGGACGAACCGCCCGTCGAGCAGGATCAGCCGGAAGACGACGGCGACTGAACCCACCGCGCCTTGCCCGGCCCGAAATGCTCGGCCGCGAAATCGACAAAGGCGCGCACCTTGGCCGACAGGTGCCGCGTATGCGGATAGATGACATGGAGCCGCAAGGGCGGCATCGACCAGCCTTCGAGCGCGCGGACGAGCCGCCCGGTGCGCAACTCCTCGTGGCAGACGAAATCGGGCGAAAGGCAGAGCCCCGCCCCCGCCCGCAGCAGCGGCAGCATCGCATCCGCATTGTTGCAGAACAGATGTCCTTTGACCGCGACATCCTCGCGCGCGCCGCCCGGACCGGCGAAACTCATTTGTTCGGGACGCGACAGCAGCGTGTAGAGCAGGAAGCGATGCGTCGCGAGATCGGCCGGACGATCGGGATGCCCATATTTTTCGAAATAGGCGGGCGCGCCGACAACATAGCGTTCGACCGGCGCAAGCTGCCGCGCGATCAGGCTTGAATCCTCAAGCGCCGAAATCCGGAGCGAGACATCGAACCCCTCCTCGATCAGGTCGACGCGGCGGTCGTTGAGCACAAGATCGACATCGAGATCGGGATAGCGCGCAACAAGCGCGGGCAGCGCCGGCCCGAGCTCGAGAATGCCGAAGCTCATCGGCGCATTGATGCGCAGCCGCCCGCGCACCTGCCCCTCGATGCAGTTGGCCTCGACGGCGGCCTCTTCCGCCTCGGCGACGATGCGCTGGGCGCGCTCGAAGACCACCGCTCCCGCCTCGGTGACGGCGACGCGCCGCGTCGTCCGGTTGAGCAGGCGCACCCCGAGCTCGTCTTCCAGCGCCGAAACCTGGCGGCTGACCACCGATTTGGAGAGCCCGAGCGCGTCGGCAGCCGCCGTGAACCCGCCCAGTTCGACCACCCGCGCGAAGACCGCAAA
>JAHBYM010000052.1 GCA_019635975.1 Parvibaculum sp.
CGCGCCAGCTCGCGCAGGCGGAAACCCGAGACGCGCAGGCCGAACGGCGCACCGACGTCGGTGAGGTAGCGCCAGACATGCGGCGCGTCGTCGGGATCGACCCAGATTTCGTAGCCGAGATCGCCACTCGTGCCGGTGCGGCTGACATAGACCGGCATGCCGGCGGCGGCGGCCCAGCAACCGGCCATCGGCACCAGCCGCTCGATACCGGTGAGGCCTGCCTCGGCGAGACAGAAGGCTGAAAGCGGGCCCTGCAAGCTCATCGCCGCCAGCGTGTCGCCGACATCTTCCACGCGGACACGCAGGCCGATGGCGCTGTCCATCAGCCAGGCCAGATGCGTTTCCTCCGTGACCAGACGATATTCGTCGTCGCCAAGCCGGAACAGCAGACCGTCGCCGACCACCAGCCCGTGCTCCTCGCAAAAATGCACGTGCAGCGCGCGGTCGACGGCGAGCGACCCGAGATCGCGCGTGACGAGGCGGTCGAGATAGACATGCGCATCGCGCCCGGCGATGCGGTATTTAGCGAGCGGCGAGATGTCGGCAAGCGCCGCCGTGCCGCGAAGAGCGCGGTATTCGTCGTCGAGATCGGTAAGTACCGAAGCGACCGTGAAGCCGTTCCAGCGCGTCCAGCGATTGACTCGGCTTTCGGCCGCGACCGCGAGATGAAGCGGCGTCGTCAGCACGGTGCGCGCGAAAGGCGGCTCGCCGGCGGGCGGTTCGAACAAGGCGGGGTCGACAACCGCGTGCTCATCCAGTGGATCGATGCCAGCACGCAGCGGGCCGGCTTCGTCGTCGTGCAGAGGCGGGGCCATCGTGTCCGGTGTCATCGGCGCCCCCTTTCCGCAGCAAAAGCCGCCGCCATGTCGCGACCGGGAAGTCCGGTGACACCGCTGGCGGCATGGGTGCCGGGGCCGCAGAGCCAGAGGCCCGATACCGGCGTCGCCGGACCGCGGGGACCGGGAAGATCGGCCACACGGACGCCGCCGCAATACCAGTCGCCGCCCGGAAGCCCGAACCTCGTTTCGATGTCGGGCGGCGTCAGCACATCGCCGGCGATCAGGCGGCCCGCGAAATCCGGCGAATACTGCGCGATGGTTTTCGTCACCCGCTGCATGAATTCGTCGCGCCGCGCCGGCCAGCCGCCTTCGACATCATGCGGCATGAAGGGCACCAGCACCGACATCACATGATGACCGGCAGGCGCCAGCGCCGGATCGACAACGCTCGGAATGGTGATTTCCATGACCGGCTCGGAGGCAAGCGCGCGCTGGCCGAAATCGGTCGCGGCGTGGTCGACGGCGTCGAGCGACGGCGCGACCAGAAGCCGGGCGCCGCACATAGCAGGCGCGAGACCGCGAAATTCAGGAAGCCCGTCGAGCGCCAGATTGACCTTCGCGACGCTGCCGGGGAGCGGCGTCCGGGCGAGACGGCGCGCCTCTTCCGTTTCGATATGCGCGGCCCCGAGAAGCCCCAGCATGGTGAAACGAGGGTCGAGGCTCGAGACAACCAGCGGCGCGACAATCGCGACACCGTCCGAGGTTTCGACGCCGGCGATGGCGCCGCCTTCGACCATCAGGCGCGAAACGCGCACGCCCGTGCGAATCTCGCCATGTTCGGCGACGACGGCGGCAGCCAGTGCATCCGTCGCCGCGCCAAGGCCGCCGACGGGGATGGAAAGCCCGCGACCGAGGCTGCGCATCGCCATGCGGTGAAGTAGGCGCAGCACGGTGCCGGGGGCGTGAGGCCCATCGGCACCACCCAATACCGCGTCGAGGGCGAGTGCGCCTTTCAGCAACGGGTATTCGAATTCGGCATCCAGAAGATCGCCGACCGATTGCGGCAGCAGATGCAGCAGGTCGGCCAGCCTGTCGGCACGGTTCCACCCGGCGCGCCAGACGAGACGCCGCAGGCTGGATGCAGCCGGCACCGCGTCGTCGAGCAACAACGGCGCGAGCAGCGCGGCATGCGCCTTCATGCGCCGGTCGAAAGCGCGCCAGGCGGCGGCGTCCTTCGGCTGAGCGACGGCCAGTGCGGCGATGTCCTTGCGGTTGCGCGGCACGACGAGATGCTTGCCGTCGCGGTCGAGCACCACGGTCGGAATGTCGCGCGCCGCCATGCGCAGGCCATGCTTTGCGAGTTTCAGATCGCGTTCGACACTGCGCGGCAGCGCCTCGACGAGATGGGTAACCGTCGAGACGCTGTAATCGGGCATGATCTCGCCGGTGACGGCGACGCCGCCGAGCGTCGCGCTTTCCTCCAGCACAAGGACGCGCTGATGGGCGCGGCCGAGATAGGCCGCGGCGGCAAGGCCGTTCAGGTCTCCGCCGATCACGATTGCATCGTATTTGCGCCCGCCCCATGCCATGCGCGTCACCCCCGCTTCCGGTGAAGCGCGAGAACGCGCGCGGCGGCGTTGGCGCCGGCCTGACCCGGCAGCAACGGGCCGGGATGGGCGCTCGGCGAGCAGACATGGAAATTTTCGAGTTCGGTATCGTAGCCGCCGGTGCCGGGCAGCGGGCGATTGAGGAACATCTGGTCGAGCGTCGTTTCGCCATGCGCGATGTCGCCCGCGGTCAGGCCGATCTGATCCTCGAGGTCGGCGGCGAGCAGCACCTCGCGCGCGACGATACGGCCGGCGATGCCCGGGCTTGCGGCTTCAAGCCGTGCAACGACGAGATCGCCGAGCGCTTCGCGCCGCTCCGCGTTCCACGGACCGTCATGCAAGGTCTCCGGCACATACTGAACCAGCGCCGAAAGCACATGGCATCCGGCTGGCGCCAATGTCGCATCGGAGAGCGAGGGGATCAGCACTTCGATCGGTGGATTGCGCGGCGGGATGCGGGCGCGCCAGTCGTCGAATGCGTGCTGCATCTCGCCGATGGAACCGGCGAGCCGCAAGCCGCCGGCAACGGACGGGCAGCCCTCGGGAAGGCCCGGAAAATCCGGCGCGGCATCGAGCGCCAGATTGACCTTGGCCGTCGCGCCTTTCATGCGGAAACGGCCGACGCGGCCGACAAGGCCGTCGGGTAGATCCTTCCATTGAAAGAGGCTGAGGAAACTGCGCTTCAGGTCGAGACCGGAGAGGACGACGCCGGCGCCGATTTCCTCGCCATTGGCCAGCACGACGCCGCGCACCTTGAGATCGCGCATCGCGACGTCTGTGACTTCGGCATCCATGCGCAAACGGCCGCCATGTGCCTCGATGACGGCAACAAGCGCCGATGTCAGCGCGGCCGGGCCGCCATGCGGCAAGAGAATGTCGGGCGCGCCGCCATAGGCATCGCCGCGCGCCGCGAGCCAGGGCGTCGAAAGCCGGCCGGAGCTGGCGGGCGACAACGGCCCCAGCGTGCTTCCCATCATCGCGGCGGCGGCGAGATGCGCCTTCACATCGTCGGATTCGAAATAACTGTCCAGAAATTCGGCGGCGGAAAGCGCCCACAGATGCAATGCGTCGCGGCGCTCGTCGGCATCGATGGCGGCGACCTTGCCGGCAAGACCGAGCCGCGCCCGCAAGGCCGAGAGCCCGCGCCCCACCGGAAATTCCACCGCCCCCTCAAGCAGCGGCGTCAACGCACGGGCTGCGCGCAGCATGTCGCGGCGATAGAGCGTCCATGCGTCGGCATCGCGGCGCGAAAAACGCGCAAGTTCGCGCCGGTGAACATCGCCGTCGCGGTAGCTCGCGTGGTAGCGGCCGTCGGGAAAGATCGTGACGCCGCCTTCGGCGCGAACAAAGCGCAGGCCGTGGCGGGCGAGATCGAGGTCGGCGACAAGGCGCGCAGGCAGACCGCCCGCGCCCAGCACGTAACGCGGCACGCGAAAGCCCGGCGCGATCTCATGCGACGCAGACAAGCCACCCGGCGCCGCATTGCGGTCGAGCACCAGAACGCCGAGACCGGCGCGCGCCAGACTGGCCGCGGCTGTCAGACCGTTGAGGCCGGCGCCTATGACGATCGCATCGTGACGCTCCATGCGCCGTTACTCCACATGCGCTCCGTCCGCCTCAGGTTCTACCTACCCGAAACGTGCCGTATTGACACGCCTCGATGACGGAGGTTTCCCGGTCGCGCACAAGGCCACCGGGCGATTAACCATGTATGTCCGGGATTTCCTTGTCTTCTGCGCGCAAACCCGTTGCAGGGTTAACGCGCCGCTCGTCCCGGCCCGCATGGCTGCACTGCAAGGAGTCAGCCAGCCGGGGCGCCCGCGGCCGCAACGACGATAGCATCGAATGCCGCGCGCACCCGGGCCTGATTTTCCAGAAGTTCGGCCTCAAGCGCGGCGAAATCGGGCGCATTGCCGGCGCGCGCCAGCAAGGACTTGAGGCCGATCGTCGCTTCGCCCGGATTGAAGACGCCTTCGACGCAAATGCGGATGACCTGCGTCAGGTTGAGATTGAGCTCGACGGCGGCGACCAGCATGTCGGCGATGTCGGACGGCAAGAGCCCCGCCGCGGAGATGCGCGACAGCGATGTGCGCGTGTGGGCGTGCAGGATTTCCGGATGATCGTGGCCATGCACCAGTTGCAGGTATTGGCAGATGAATTCGATATCGACGAGGCCGCCGCGCACATGCTTCAGTTCCCAGGGATCGGTGCTGACCCGTTCCTTCGCGATGCGGGCGCGCATGTCGGCGACGTCGGCGGCGATCTTCGCCTTGTCGCGCGGGCGGCGCAGCGTCTCGACGATCGCATCGGCAATTTTTGTCCGCAGTTCGGCGGGGCCCGAAACGGGACGGGCGCGCGTCAACGCCATATGCTCCCAGGTCCAGGCTTCCTCTTGCTGGTAGGCCACGAAACTCTCGAAACCCGTTGCGATGGGTCCGGCGTTGCCGGAGGGACGCAGCCGCATGTCGACTTCGTAGAGCTTGCCTTCGGCCGTCGGCGCCGTCAGCGCACCGATCAATTGCTGGCAGACGCGTGCGTAGTATTGCGCCGCGTAGAGCGGACGTTCGCCATCCGACATCGCATCCGGATCGTCGAGATCGTAGATCACAATGAGGTCGAGATCGGAACTTGCGCTCATCTCCTCGCTGCCGAATTTGCCCATCGCGACAACCGCGAAGCGCCCGCCCGGCATTTTCCCGTGCCTTTCGCCGACCCGGCGTTCGGCGACCGGCGCCAGCGCGGCAACCAGCTCGGTTGCGAGCGCCGCGTAGGCCGGGCCCGCCTCCTCGGCATCGGCGCTGCCTGTCAACACGCGAACGCCGAGACGGAAGCGATATTCGCGCGCCCAGACGCGCACAAAGTCGAGCGTATCCTGATAGTCGGCGGCATGAACCAGCGCGCTTTCCAGGCTGCGATGCAGGTCTTCGGGATCCGGCAGCACCTTGAAGAAATTCGGATCGACCACCGCTTCGAGCACGCGCGGGTTCTGGCTCAGATAGCGCGCGAGGCGCGGCGCGGTGCCGCAGATGCCGGCAAGCAGGTCGAGCAGGCTCGGATTTGAATAGAGCATCGAGAAAAGCTGCACGCCCGCCGGAAGGCCGGTGAGGAAGCGGTCGAAGCGGGCAAATGCCGTGTCGGGGCTCGATGTCCGCGAGAGGGCGCGCAGCAGCGCCGGCATCAAGCTTGTCAGCAATTCGCGCGAGCGCGGCGTGCGCGTGGCGAGGAAACGGCCCGTGTGCCATCCGCGAATGGCTTCCGACATTTCCGAGACTTTCTCGAAGCCGAGGCCGCGCAGCGTTTCGAGCGTTTCGGGGTCGTCTTCCGTTCCAGTGAAAACGAGGCTGCCACCCTCCTCGCCCAGCGGCGGCGCGGTCTCGAACAGCTTCGCGTAATGGCCCTGCACGCATTGAAGCTGTCTCGTCAGCGCTTCCGAAAAAGCGGCGCGGCTGTCGAAGCCCATGAAACATGCGACGTGGTCGAGCCCTTCGTCGCTTTTTGGCAGCGCATGCGTTTGCTCGTCGTCGATCATCTGCAGGCGATGTTCGAGCGTACGCAGAAAACGATAAGCGTCCTTCAGCTCGATGGCCGCCTCCGGCGCAATCCATTTCTTGCGGGCGAGCTCGTCGAGCATCGGGCAGGTTTTCTTGCCGCGCAGGTCATGGTCGCGACCGCCCGCGATCAACTGCTGGGTCTGAACGAAAAACTCGATTTCACGGATGCCGCCGCGGCCAAGCTTGATGTTGTGCCCGGCGACGGCGACGATGCCGTGTCCGCCGACGGCATGGATCTGCCGCTTCATCGAATGAATGTCGTCGATGGCCGCGTAGTCGAGATTCTTGCGCCAGATATAGGGCGTCAGCATTTTCAGAAAGCGCTCGCCTGCTGCGATGTCGCCGGCAACGGCGCGGGCCTTGATGAAAGCCGCGCGCTCCCAGTTCTGACCGCGGCTCTCATAATAGCTTTCGGCGGCGGGCAGCGACACGGCAACCGGCGTTCCGCCGGGATCGGGGCGCAGGCGCAGGTCGGTGCGGAAGACATAGCCGTCCTCGGTGCGTTCCTGCATCAGCTTGACGAGGTCCTTCGTCAGACGGACGAAGAAATCGCTGTCGTCGAGACCGGGTTTGAGCGGAAGCTGGCCCGGCTCGTAGAAAACGACGAGGTCGATGTCGCTCGAATAGTTGAGTTCGCGCGAGCCGTATTTTCCCATGCCGAGAATGGCAAGACCGGAGCCCTCGGCCGTCATTTCATCGGGGGCGCGCAAGACCTGTCCGCGTTTCACCGCGTTGACCAGCAGCCAGCCGATGCCGGCATTGACGGTTGCGTCGGCGAACGAGGTCAGCGCGTTCGTTACCTCGTCGAGTTGCCATGCGCCGCAGAGATCGGCTATCGCGATCAGCAGCGCCGCCTCGGCCTTGGCGTTGCGCAATGCGGCCATGATGCCGGCCTGCGTGTCGCAAGCGGTGGCGGCGCGCACCCGCCCGATCACATCGTCGAGCGCTGCGTCGGGCGCGCTGCGGAGCAGACGCGGCAGCCATTCGGGGTGACGCCGCAGGATGCGCGTCAGATAGGGCGAGTTGCCGTGGATCGAAGCCAGCAGGTGCCGAACATCCTTGTCGCCGAGAAGGACCGAGATCTCCCGCGCCGTGTCGTCCTGCGCCGCAGCGGCCGACGCTTCGAGGTCTTCGATTTCGCGCGCGACGCGGGACTTGTCGTATGGCGGTGGCGCCTTGGCCGCCCATGCGCGCAGCGTCTTCGCGCCGCTTGCCGTTGTCACTTGCCGTTTCCCCTGTTCGTTCGTCAGCGGCCCATGACCGGGAGGTGCAGATTGACCTTGAGGCCCGGATTGTTGTCTTCCAGTTCGATCTGTCCACCGTGCAGCCGCGCCACGGCGGCAACGAGGCTGAGACCAAGGCCCGAGCCCGGCGTGTTGCGGCTTGCCTCGAGACGCACGAAACGTTCGAGCACATGATGCCGTTCGCCGGGCGGAATGCCGATGCCGTGGTCGGCAACGGCGAGAACCACGCCACGGCCCGGACGCGCCGGATCGGGCATCGCGGACACCGTGATGATGTGCTCGGCGTCGCCGGACTGCGGAAGGCCGTGCTTGAGCGCATTGTCGATCAGGTTGGCGGTCGCCTGCGACAGCAGCTCGCGGTTGCCGCGAATCTGCAGACCTTCCTGTACGTCCACCCGCAAGGTCAGGCCGCTCTGCTCGGCGACGGGTTCATAGAGTTCGGCGGCATCGTTGACGATTGCGGCGAGATCGACCCACGTCATCGCCTCGCGCAGCGAACCGGCCTCGGCGCGTGCGATCATCAACAGCGCGTTGAAAGTGCCGAGCAGATTGTCGGCCTCCGCGATGGTTCGCTCGAGCGCATGGCGGTAGTCGGCAGGCGAGGCTTCCTGCATCAGCGTGACTTCGAGGCGGTTGCGCAGGCGATTGAGCGGGCTGCGGAGGTCATGGGCGATGTTGTCGGTGACCTGCCGCATGCCGGTCATCAGCGCTTCGATCTGGTCGAGCATCGCATTGAGATTGCGACCGAGCTGGTCGAGCTCGTCGCCTGTGCCGGCGATCGGCAGGCGCTGCGAGAGGTCGCCATCCATGATGTCGCGGCTCGACCGGTTGATGTCGTCGACTCGGGCCAGCATGTTGCGGCTCATAAAGAGGCCGCCGGCAAGGCCGAGCGCGACCGTCATGGCGATGGCCCAGATCAGAGCATTGGTGATGAGGTTTTCGATCTCGCGGCGCTCCTGCACGTCGCGGCCGACCAGCAGGTAGTAGCTTTCCGGCAGATAGAAGGCGCGGGCGCGGGCGGCCTTCACTTCGGTGCCGTCAAGCGTCTTGCGGTTGTAGTCGAAGTCGAACCAGCCATCGGCGCCGACCTCGATGGCGGGGCGCCCGTCCAGCGTGCCGGCGAGGACGCGGCCGGCCGGATCGAGCACCAGGTAGAGGCTCTGGCCGGGGTCGCGCGAGCGCTGGATCACCGTATGAACCAGCAACGGCAGCCCGCCCTGCCGGTATTGTTCGGCAAGGCCGGTAATTTCGGCTTCCACCGCCTCGTCGGTCTGGCGCGCCAGAAAGCCGGCGGTATTCCAATAGACATAGGCCAGAAGCGTGATCGCCGAAGCGGCGAACAGCGCCAGATAGATGACCGCGAGCCGAAAGGTCGAGGTCTTGAGGAGATTAGTCAGCGGCACGTAGCGAGTATCCGGCTCCCCGAACGGTATGCAAGAGCGGCTGTTCAAAATTCTTGTCGATCTTGGCTCTCAGCCGCGAGATATGCACATCGATCACATTGGTCTGCGGATCGAAATGATACTCCCAGACGTTCTCCAGCAACATGGTCCGCGTGACGACCTGGCCGGCATGTTTCATCAGATATTCGAGCAGACGGAATTCGCGCGGCTGAAGGTCGATTTCGGTGCCTTCGCGGACCACCTTGCGGGCGAGCAGGTCGATTTCGAGATTGCCGACCTGGAGGCGGGTGCGGACCTGGTCGGGGTTGGAGCGGCGCACCAGCACTTCGATGCGGGCCAGCAGTTCGGCGAAAGCATAGGGCTTGGTCAGGTAATCGTCGCCGCCCGCTTTCAGGCCCTTGATGCGGTCGTCGACTTCGCCCAGCGCGGAAAGGAAGAGCACCGGCGTGCGTACGGCTTCCTCGCGCAGCGTCTCGACGACGCTCAACCCGTCGAGCTTGGGGAGCATACGGTCGACAATCATCACGTCAAAGGTGCTGGAGAAGGCCAGCGTCAGACCTTCCTCGCCATCCGCCGCATGGTCGACGATGTGCCCGCTTTCGCGCAGACCCTTCACGACATAGGCGGCGGCTTCCAGATCGTCCTCGATCACCAGGATGCGCATCGTTCGATCAAACTCCCGTATCGCGGCGGCGGATAGGGCGCGACGCCTAGGACTTGCTGAGCGAAAGCGCGACGAAACGCTGCTGCTCCTCGCTGCGCAGAAGCAGAAGCACCGAGCTTTTGTCGGCCTTGCTCGCCTCTTCGACGCCGGCCACGACATCGCTGGGCTTTTTCACATCCTTGCCGGAGACTTTCACGATCACGTCGCCGGGCCGTATGCCCTTTTCGGCCGCGTCGCTCGCAGGATCGACGCTCTGCACCACGACGCCTTCGGGCGTCTGCGTCAGCGCAAGGCCGAGGCTTTTCGTGGCGGTGGCGGCCGGCGCCTCGCCCGGTTCCACGGCCGCGACATCGACCGTGTCGGGGAAGATGCCGATGTTCGCCGTCAGCGTGCGGCGCTTGCCGTCGCGCCAGACGACAATCTTCGAGCGCGTGTCGGGCTTCAGTTCGGCGACGGTGCGGCTCACCGCGCGCACGTCTTCCATATCCTTGCCGTCGACATTCAGAATGACGTCGCCGATCTGTACGCCGGCTTTTTTCGCCGGGCTGTCTTCGGCGACCTGCGCCACGAGCGCGCCTTGTGGCTTGTCGAGCGTGAGGGAGGACGCCATTTCGGCGTCGACCTGCTGGATCGTGACGCCGAGCCAGCCGCGCGTCACCCGGCCGCTGTCCTTCAGATCGGCGATGACCCTGGAGGCGATCGAGGCGGGAATGGCGAAGCCGATGCCGACGCTGCCGCCGCTCGGCGAGAAGATCGCCGTGTTGACGCCGATCACATTGCCGCGCACGTCGAAGGTCGGGCCGCCGGAATTTCCGCGGTTGATCGAGGCGTCGATCTGGATGAAATCGTCATAAGGCCCGGCGCCGATTTCACGGCCGCGCGCCGAAACGATGCCGGTCGTCACCGTGCCGCCGAGACCGAAAGGGTTGCCGACCGCCAGCACCCAGTCGCCGACGCGCACCGTGTCGGAATCGCCGAAGGCGACATAGGGCAGATCGGTTTTGCTCTCGACCTTGACCAGCGCCAGATCAGTCTTCGGATCGCGGCCGACGAGCTTGGCCGGCATTTCCGTGCCGTCATCGCGGACTACCGTGATGTCCTTGCCGTCGCCGACGACATGATTGTTGGTGACGATGTAGCCGTCGGCCGAGATGATGAAGCCGGAGCCCAGCGCGGTTGCCTGACGGCCCCGCGGTGCGTTGCCCGGGTCCTGCGGCTGCAGATCGCGGAAGAAACGCTCGAAGGGGCTGCCGGGCGGGAAAGGCAGGTCGGGCGTGCCGGCCGGCGCGCGAACGCTGCGCTCCTCGGCAACGCGAATGCTGACCACGGCGGGGCTCACCTTCTCCACCAGATCGGCGAAGCTCGGCAAACGTTCAAGCGCGGCGGTGGCGGGTGCGGCCGATCTTGTATCGAGCGGCTGTGCCTGAACGCCTGGCGCAGCGAGCGCCAGCGCCAACGCGCCACAGGCCATGGAAATGAAGTATCTCTTTCCGCCGGTCGTCATCGCGATGAACTCCTGTGGATACGGGCCGCCCGGGACGGCGGCAGTCATTCCCCGATAGGTTTTGAGGATCAGCATCATGTCCCGATCCTTACCAATTCATGTCTGGTATGTTACAAATCTGTAAGGCGAAAAGAAGGCGGCCTTATTCGGCCTTTTCGGCGTCGTCCGGGCCGGTCAGGGCCGCCAGCCGCGCTTTTTCCTCGGCTGTGAGGCGGGGTCCGGCGCCGGCGGCGCGCACCCGGCGCAGGGTCAGCAGGACGATACCGCCACCGACAATCAGCACGAGACCGGGCGCCAGCCAGAGCAGCCATGTCTCGGGCCTGAAAGGCGGGGTCATCAGCACAAAATCGCCATAGCGGGCGACGACGAAATCGAAGACTTCGGCGTCGCTGTCGCCGGCGCGGATGCGGTCGCGCACCACCATGCGGAGATCGCGCGCCAGTTCCGCATCGGAATCGTCGATCGACTGGTTCTGGCAGACCATGCAGCGGAGTTCTTTGGAGATGGCGCGGGCGCGGGCTTCCGCCGCGGGGTCGTCGAGCATCTCGCTCGGGTCGAGTGCGGCAAAGCCGGGCGCGGCGAGCGCCAGCAAAAACAGGAAAGCCGCGAGGCCCGCGCGCATCGCCCTACTCTGCCGCGGCGGGCCGCGCGCCCGCATGGATTTTCGCATTGACCGGAGCGCCGACACGCAGGCGCCGGTCGGTCAGCGATATGGCGCCGCCCAGCGCCATGATCATGCCGCCGATCCAAATCCACGGCGCCAGTGCATTGCGATAGGCGCGCACGACCCATTTGCCCTCGCCCGCCACGTCGCCGAGCACGACATAGATGTCGGAGAGCAGGTTGGTGTGGATGCCGGCTTCGGTTTTCTCCTGACGCTCGGCCGGGAAGCGGCGCTTCTCCGGCATCAGGCGGGCGACGAAGCGTTCGCCGCGATCGATGCGGACGATGCCCGTCGTCGCCTCGAAGTTCGGCCCGTCGCGCATGCCGACCGCTTCGAGGGTCAGCGTGTACCCGGCGAGTTCGGCGCTTTCGCCCGGCGCGAGTGCGACGATGGTTTCGGCGCGCCATGCGGTGACGCCGACAATGCCGGCAACCGCGATGCCGAGGCCGCCATGCGCCAGCGCCATGCCCCATGCGGCGCGCGGCAATCGTCGGACGCGGCCAAGGCTCTCGGCCAGGGGCGCCGAAAAGAGTTTGATCCGGTAGGCGATTTCCGACGCGGCACCGGCCACCAGCCAGACGGCAAGCGCCATGCCGAGCGGCGCAAGCCAGGGCCCGTCCCACATGAAGCCGTAGGCAACCAGCATCGCGACGAAAGCGATCCCGGCCGCGGCCATCAGCCGTTCGGCAGCAGCCTGAATGTCAGCCCGCTTCCAGCCGAGCAAGGGTCCGAACGGCACCAGCACAAGCAGCACAATGAAAATCGGTGCGAAAGTGAGATTGAAGAAGGTCGGGCCGACGGTGATCTTCGGCCCGTCCAGCGCATCGAGCAGCAGCGGATAGAGCGTGCCGAAGAATACGGCGGCGGTTGCGGCGGCAAGCAGCAGGTTGTTGACCAGCAGCGCGCCCTCGCGGCTGACGGGGGCGAAAATGCCGTCCGTCTTCAATAGCGGTGCGCGCCAGGCATAAAGCGCCAGCGAACCGCCGACGAAGAAAATCAGAATGCCGAGAATGAAAATGCCGCGCTCGGGATCGACGGCGAAGGCGTGGACCGATGTCAGCACGCCGGAGCGCACGAGGAACGTGCCGAGCAGCGACAACGAGAAGGCGACGATGGCAAGCAGCAGCGTCCAGCTTTTCAGCGCGCCGCGCTTTTCGGCGACGATGGCCGAATGCAGCAGCGCCGTGCCGACGATCCAGGGCATCAGCGAAGCGTTCTCGACCGGGTCCCAGAACCAGAAACCGCCCCAGCCGAGTGTGTAATAGGCCCACCACGAACCCATCGCGATGCCGATGGTCAGCGAAAGCCATGCGGCGAGCGCCCAGGGCCGCACCCAGCGCGCCCAGCTTGCATCGACGCGGCCTTCGAGCAGCGCCGCGACGGCGAAAGAAAACGTCATCGAGTAGCCGACATAGCCGGCATAGAGCCAGGGCGGGTGAAAGGCGAGCGCGCGGTCCTGGAGCAGCGGGTTGAGCCCTGTGCCTTCGAAGGGCGCGGGGTCGAGCCGCTCGAACGGGTTGGAGGTGAAGACGACGAAGAGCAGGAAAGCGACAGCGATCGAGGCCTGCACCGACAACACGCGGGCGCGCAACGTCGCCGGGAGGTTGTCGCCGAACAGCGCCACCATCGCGCCGAACAACGCGAGGATCAGCACCCAGAGAACCATCGAGCCTTCATGGTTCCCCCAGACGCCGGAAATCTTGTAGATCAGCGGTTTTGCCGAATGCGAATTGTCGTAGGCGAGTTTCAGCGAGAAATCGGAAACGAGGAAGGCCCATGTCAAGGCGGCGAAGGCAAGCAGCACCAGCGCAAATTGCAGCAGCGCCGCCGGCCCAGCGATGTTCATCAGCGTCGCGTCGCGGCGATGCGCGCCCAGCATCGGCGCCACCATCTGCGCGACGGCAACGGCAAGCGCCAGCACCAGCGCGAAATGACCGATTTCGATAATCATCGCTCGATAATCATGGATAAGCGCCCTGCCCGTAGGTCTCGGCGTGCGACGCCTCGGCGCCTTCGCCCTGCCAGTTGCCGGTGCGCTTCAGCGCGTCGACGACTTCGGGCGGCATGTAGGTTTCGTCGTGCTTGGCAAGCACCGTGTCGGCGGCGAAGCTTCCGTCCTCCAGCATCACGCCTTCGGCGACGACGCCCTGCCCCTCGCGGAACAGGTCCGGCAGGATGCCGCGATAGGAAACCCGGATCGTCTCCACCATGTCGGTGACCGCGAAGCGCGCCGCGCCGTCGGCAAGCGTTTCGACCGAGCCCGCCTCCACCAGACCGCCGAGGCGGATGCGCTGGCCGGGCGCGACTTCGCGTTCGACGACGTCGCTCGGGCTGTGAAAGAAGACAATATTGTCGCGCATCGCATAAAGCACCAGCCCGACGGCGAGCGCCAGAATGGCAAGTCCGATGGCGATGAAAGCGGCGCGGCGCTGCTTGCGCGTCATGGCGTTTCCTGTTTCCCGGACGCTCTGCTGTCGGCCGGCGCGGTGTGGACAAGCTGAGATATAGCGGGACGCGGATCGCCGATCAAACCGCTAAATGGTCGCGGTGAAAGAGGTTTTCCCCGGAAAACGGCTATTCAGAGCCCCAGTATCGTTCGCGTTGCCGGGCCGGCGATGCCGTCCGCGGTCAGCCCGCGCTCCTTCTGGAACGACTTCAGCGCGCCTTCGAGCCCCTCGTCGAAGACACCGTCGACATTGATTGCATAGCCGTCCTTCACCAGCGCCTCTTCCAGTGCGCGAACATCGGCGCCGGTCATGTGGGGCTGCGTCAGGCGCAGGTTGCGCGTCGCGACATCGACGGCCGAGACCGGCACCGGCGGCCGGTAGTCGAAAACGGTCTGGTCGATGCGAACGCCGCGCACGGCGACCGGCAGCGCGAGCTGCCAGTTCTTCGCGCCAATCAACGTCTCGAAGGCGTCCATCCTGTAGACGGTCTTGCCGAGCAGCGCATTCGAATGCGTCGCAAGCCAGTTTCGCCGCTCCTTCACATAAGCGCCGATCCAGCCGCGTTCGCCGGCTTTCGACGGCAGGCCGACTTTCGCCACGGTCCGGTCCCGCATCGCCGCCCAAGAGCCATGGATCGTGCTGTCGTAGACAACCGCCAGCGACAGCGCTTCGGCAAGGCCGAGCTTCGATGCCGCCTCGGCGGAGGGGCGCCAGAAAACGCGGTCGAAAAAATTGTCCTGCGTTTCCTGCATCACGGGGTCCGCGCCGGCGTCTTTCAGCAGGCCGCGAAATTTCATGTCGCTGTCGAGCCGCAGGTCGATGTCGGCGAGGCTCTGCAGATAGGGCCTCAACGCCGCCGCATAGGCTGCGCCCGGCGCCGCGCAATAGGCCTTGATCAGCAGATAGAGATTGCCGCTGCCGAGCGTCGTCTGCGCCATGCCGTAGGTCAGGTGTCCGCTGTCGCCGGCCAGCAGCGTCACGCGACCATAGTCGCCAAGCGCGCGTCCCGTCTCGAAGATGTTGACGATGGCTTTCGCCGTCTGTTTCTGGATTTCGCTGAGCATGATGCCCTCCCGCCCGAGTCGGCGACCATGTTAGCCCGGCACGGACGGGGGTGGGGATTACTTCGGGGCGGCTTCCGCCTCGACGGCGGCGATGCGCGCCTCAACCGCCGCGGCCCAGGCTGCGTCGTCGGGGGCTCCGGCCAGCAGCTCTTTCCAGCGGGCGAGCGCGGCGTCGCGGCGGCCTTCGTCATAATCGGCGAGGCCGAGGAAATATTGCGCGCGCGGTTCGGCCGCATCGAGGGCGGCGGCCTTCTCGAAATCGGCCCTTGCGCCAGGCGTCACCCGGCCCTCGGCGGCCAGCACACGTGCCTCACCGCGCGCCGCCAGCCTTTCGGCTGTCGCGCCATCGAGGATGATCGCCCGCGTCCAGGCGCCGGCCGCGTCGTCATAGCGGCCGAGACGCAGATAAGTCGGCGCGACCAGCTCCCAGCCTTGCAGATCGTCCGGCTGCTCCTTCAGCCGCCGTTCGATACGAACGATCAATGCCTCGACCGGCAGGGTGTCGGTCGGCGCCGCAAGCCGCGCCGCAATCGGCCGGTCCGGCAGGCCAGGCGACCCTTCCTGCAGGTAGATCGCCAGCGCCAGCAGCGGCACGCCGAGCGCCAGCACCACGGCCATGCCTTTGCGCCAGCGCGGGTCGGCGGCCTCGCCACGGCGCGCCGCCTCCTGCCGCATCTCGTCGGCGGCGAGCAGGCGCCGTGAAACCTCGATGCGCGCCGCATCGGCCTCGGCTTCGCCGATCACGCCGCGATCGACATCACGGTCTATTTCGGCCAGCTGGTCGCGGTAAAGCGCGACTTCACTCTCGCCCGCGTCGGCGCGCGTCCTGCCGGTCCGCAAGGGCCGGAGCAGGAACGTCACAACGATGCCGGCCAGAAGAGCAAGCGCGGCGAAGAGCGGAATGTCGCCCGAAAATGCCAAGGACACAGCCTTTCGCGAGGGTCTGTAGCGGGTCGCCCCTTGTATAGAGGCTCGCGCGGGCGCGCAAAAGCGGCGCAGGGACGCAGGCCCGCTTTGCGGATCGGACCGTGGCGGCTAGGCTCCGGCTCAATTCGGAGAATCAGGAGAGCGCGCGTGCTGCGGATCGTCAAAACAGGGGGATTGGGGCTTGCTGGCATCGCGTTTGCGGTGCTCGCTGTCATTCTGGTCAGGGGCGCCATCGAGGCCCCCGCGCGCATCGACCCCGCACCATTGATCGAACGCGCGGCGGACTACGATGTGCTCATCCGCCGCGACGAATGGGGCGTGCCGCATATTCTCGGGACGAGCGACGCCGATGCCGCGTTCGGCGTCGGCTTCGCTCATGCCGAGGACGATTATGCAACGATCGAGGAAGTCGCCATCGCGACGCGCGGCAAACTCGCATCGGTGAAGGGCGAGAAGGCGGCGGTCGGCGACTATCTCGTTCATCTGATGCGGGTGTGGGAGACAGTCGAGGCGCGCTACGAAAGCGACCTCAGCGCGGAAGTGCGGCGCGTGATCGAGGCCTATGCGGACGGCGTCAACTACTATGCAGCCCTCAACCCGGACCGGGTGACGCCCGGTTTCCTGCCGCTGACCGGCAAGGACGTGGCGGCCGGCTTCATGTTCAAGACGCCGTTCTTCTACGGGCTCGACAAAACGCTGACGGCGATTTTCGAAGGGCGGATCGGCAAGGCGGGCGGCTTGTCCAAGGAAGGTGTCGATGCGTTCCTGCCAACGCAGGCGCCGCTGCCGGTCGGCTCCAATGCCGTCGCGGTCAGCCCCGCGCGCTCGGCCGACGGCAAGACGCGGCTTCTCGTCAATTCGCATCAGCCTTTCACCGGTCCTGTCGCCTGGTGGGAGGCGGTGGTACGCAGCGCCGAAGGCTGGCATGTGGCCGGCGGGTTCTTTCCCGGCACGCCGTTCATGCTGCATGGACACAACCGGCATCTGGGCTGGGCCAACAC
>JAHBYM010000053.1 GCA_019635975.1 Parvibaculum sp.
GCCCGCATCAGTCCGCCCAGCATCTCCGGCGAAACGGCGTTCATCACCTCGGGGTGGTTGAGCGTCAGCACGCCCACATTGCCGTCGATATCGAGTTTGACCCGCTCGAATTCCATTTCCGTCTCCCTGTTTTGAGTATCGTTCTGTTCTGGCGATGAGATCAGGCCTTGAACGCCGGCTCCTTCTTGGTCAGGAACGCTTTGACGCCCTCGGCGAAATTCGGATGGTCGCCCAGCATGCCCTGCACATCGCGTTCATAGTCGAGCTGCTCGGCATAGCCGTTGCGCGCGCCGGCATCGATGGCTTTGCGGATTTCGGCAAAGGCACTGGTCGGTCCCTTGGCGAGCTTGGCGGCAAGTGTCATGGTTTCTTCCATCAACGCCGTATCCTTGACGCATTTCCAGATTAGGCCCCATTCGGCGGCCGTTTCGGCCGGCAGCTTGTCGCCGGTCAATGCAAGGCCCAGCGCTCGCGCCCGTCCGACAAGTCGTGGTAGATGCCAGGTGCAGCCGAGATCGGGAATAAGCCCAAGCCGCGGCCCGAACACCTGTACGAAAGACGCCGAATGCGAAGCGATCACAATGTCGGCAGCTAGCGCGATGCCCGCCCCGCCGCCGGCCGCAACGCCATTGACGGCCGCGATGATCGGCTTCGGCAGGTTATAGATTTCGCGCATCATCGGATTGAAACCGATCGTCATGCCATGCGCGACACCCTGGCCGATGGTCATGCCTTCCTCGCGTTGTCCTTGTGCGGCGAGATCGGCGCCTGCGCAAAAGCCTCGCCCGGCACCGGTAACGACCAACACCCGCGCATCGTCATTCGTCCCGACTTCCGCCACGGCGGTCCGAACCTCCGCAATAAGCTTGGTATTGATGCTGTTCAGCACCTCGGGCCGGTTGAGCGTCAGCAGCGCAATGCCGTTTTCGATTTCGAGAGTGATGGTTTCCATGTGACGCGCCTTCCCGGATTGCTGGGCGATTTTCGCCGTTTCGACGCAGCATAGTCATGCGCCGGGCATGACGGAAGGCCGCGCGGAATGTCTCCCGGACGGACCAATGTTCCGTTGCGTCAATGATTTTCGGCGGCCGGAGCGGTAGGGGAGGTGACGGCCGTCAGCTGGCCTTGGCTTGCGGAACCGCCGTCTTGTGTATCTCGGTGATGACGCAGTTGCGACCGGCATGCTTGGCCGCGTAGAGGCAGCCGTCGGCCCGCTCGATCAGGCCGGCGCCGGTCTCGCCGGGCCGGTAAAGCGAAATGCCCATCGACATCGTGACCCGTCCGAGCGACTCGCCCGTCGAACGCTTCACAAGCTCTCGCGCTTGCACGGTCTCGCGAATCTTGTTGGCGATCGACTCGGCCAATTCGATTTCAGTTGCCGGCATGACGACTGCGAATTCCTCGCCACCGTAGCGCGCAACAAAGTGGTGCGGCATGGCGCCCGTCTTGAGACAGTTGGCCACGAGCTTCAACACCTGGTCGCCAGTCCGGTGACCGAACGTGTCGTTGAATTTCTTGAAATGGTCGATATCACCGATGACGAGACAAAGCGGCTTCCCATCGGCGCCGGCGGCTGTCATTTCGCGCGCCAGGGCCTCGTCGAACGCCTTGCGATTGTTGACACCGGTCAGCCCGTCGGTTCGCGCTTCGCTATGCGCTTTTTCGAGGTTTTGCTGCAATTCGTTGAGTTCGCTCTTGGTCGCATGCAGCGTTTCTTCGAGTTCGGCACTGCGCTCTTCCATCTTTCGGGAAGCGGCGATAATCGCCTCCACGGCATGCGCCACATCGTTCGGCGTTGACTTGTTGGTCAGCGTTTCGCTGGCGGCGCGAACAGACTGTCCGAAGGAGCTGGAGTTTCCGGCCGTCTCCTCGATGATCTTCAGGATACGGTCGACTTCGGTGTTGAGCTTGGCGCCGGTGTTCAGCGTCACGTCGGTCAGCTTGCCGTCGGCCATGAAACGCTCACGCAGCTCCGCGGTGGCTTCCATGTTCACCGGTTCCTGCCGTGCTATCCGCGCGTCAATCTCCTTGTTGAGGTCGGGTGTGCGGCCGGATGCGTAGCGGAACCAGATGGCATAGTTGTCCGGGGACGGCGGAATACCGTTTTCCGCCATATGCCGAAGGGCCTGCGCGCTCCATTCGGCCGCAAATTCGATTTCTTCTCCGTCCATCGCGAACACCGTCCCCCGCTTGCCGCCAGCGCTGCCGCACCTGCCTGACGGAAACCCTAGGCGAATTCAGTTACCCCACCGTAAATCAGGCCGGAAAACTGCCATTTTTCTGCGGTTTGCGTTTGGACGCCACGGCATGGCGCGGACGGTGCGGGAAGGGGCTCTCAAAGGGCCCTTCCTTATGTATATTGAAGAAAATTTTGGGCTCGCGCTCAGGCGAACCCGGTTCAAATGCCGACAAACAAGGCCGCGCCCCCCGGATCGGCCCCGGACAGGCCCAAAATGGGTCGACGCATCAGGAGGAATTCAAATGAGCTTGGCGGAGCAAACCACCCACGAAGCGGATTCGGCCACTATCGGCGCCTCGATCCGGGCGATTCTCGACCGTCAGAAAACGGCGCATATCGAGGACGGGCCGCCCAGCGCAGAGCGCCGTATCGACTGGATCGACCGTGCCATCGCCCTGATCGTCGACAATCAAAAGGAAATCGCCGAGGCTCTCGCCTCTGATTTCGGCCATCGCAGCCATGAACAGACCCTGCTGACCGATGTGATGGGGTCGATCGGCCCTCTGAAACACGCCAAGAAACATCTGCGCCAGTGGATGAAGCCCGAAAAGCGTAAGGTGCAGTTTCCGCTCGGTCTGCTCGGCGCGAAAGCCCGGGTCGAGTACCAGCCGCTCGGCACCGTCGGCATCATCAGCCCGTGGAACTTTCCGGTGAACCTCACCTGGACACCGCTTGCCGGCGTATTTGCGGCAGGCAACCGTGCGATGATCAAGCCGTCGGAGTTCACATCGGCGACCTCCGAGTTGATGGCGCGCATGCTGCGCTCGGCATTTGACGAGACGGAAGTTGCCGTCGTCACCGGTGGCCCGGCCGTCGGCGAAGCGTTCAGCCGCCAGCCCTTCGACCACCTTCTGTTCACCGGCGCCACCTCGATCGCCTACCACGTGATGCGCGCGGCGGCCGAAAATCTGGTGCCGTTGACGCTGGAGCTTGGCGGCAAGTCGCCGGTCATTGTTTCGAAGACCGCGAAAATGGACGAGACCGCCGCGAAGATCATGACCGGAAAGACGCTGAATGCCGGCCAGATTTGCCTGGCGCCGGACTACGTTTTCGTGCCCGAGAATCGCGTCGACGAATTTGTGACCGCGGCGACGAAGTCGGTCACCAAGATGTTCCCGACCATGAAAGACAATCCGGACTACACCTCGATCATCAACCGGCGCCACTACGATCGCCTCAATTCCTATGTCGACGATGCGAAAAACAAGGGCGCAAAGCTGGTCGAGATCAATCCGGCCAACGAGGACTTCAGTCAGCAGCAGGCTCACAAAATTCCGCCGACGCTGGTGCTAAATCCGACCGACGATATGAAGGTGATGCAGGACGAGATTTTCGGACCTGTGCTGCCAGTCAAGACCTACAAACATCTCGACGAGGTGCTGGGCTACGTCAACGCGCATGACCGTCCGCTGGGCCTTTACTATTTTGGCGAGGACAAGGCGGAAGAGCGGACGGTGCTCGACCGCACGACATCGGGCGGCGTGACCGTCAACGATGTCATCATGCATGTCTCGATGGAAGACCTGCCGTTCGGTGGCGTCGGACCGTCCGGCATGGGCGCTTATCACGGTCTCGACGGCTTCCGCACATTCAGCCATGCCAAGGCTGTCTACACGCAGTCGAAAGCAAAGATGGTCGCAGAAATGTTCCGGCCGCCATATGGCGAAAAGACCCGCAAGATGTTGGCATCGCAGATCAAGAAATAGCCCGGCCGCGCCGCGGATAGGCGAGAAACAGAAAGGGCGGCTCGTAGGAGCCGCCCTTTTTTGTCGGGGAAGAAAGCGCGCCGCGTCAGGCTTCCTCGGTCTCGCTCTCCATCTCGTCGTCGCTGTCCTTGCTGCTTTTCTTCGGCAGCTTGACGGCGCGCAACATAAAGGCCGGCACATGGTCGCCGAGCCCGACGACGCGCGGTCCATCATCGTCGTCACGTCCGCGGCCGCGCCCGCCGCGTTCGCGCCGCGCGGGTCTTTCGTCGCTGTGCCGGTTGGGCTCGCGCCGGTTGTGTTCCTGCGCCTGCGGCTCGCGTTCCTGCGCGCGAACTTCGGGCGCCGGCGCATCTTCGGATTTGGCCGGTTCGGCAACGGCGTCCGCATCGGCCGGCGCGGCCTCGGTTTTTGCTGCCGCATCCTTGTCCTTGCGGCCGCGTCCGCCGCGCCGCCCGCGGCTGCGTTTTTCGCCCGCCGGTTCGGCTGTGGCGGTACCGCTATCCGTTTCGGCGGGCTGCTCAGCCGCAGCTGTCTCGCCCGGCGCTTCCGGCGCCGGCTGCGGCACCGCGCTGTCGGGTCCGGGGATCGGATTGCCGATCAGGCCCTCAATCGCGGAGAGATACTTTCCGTCTTCGCGCGTCGCCAGTGTGTAGGCGGTGCCAGTCTTGCCTGCGCGACCCGTGCGTCCGATGCGGTGAACATAGTCTTCGGCGTGGCTCGGTACGTCATAGTTGAAAACATGGCTGACATCGGGAATATCGAGCCCGCGCGCCGCCACATCGCTCGCGACCAGCAAGCGGATCGTCCCGTTGCGAAAACCTTCCAGTGTCCTGGTCCGCGTCGCCTGATCGAGATCGCCGTGGATCGCGCCGGCCGAAAGCCCGACCTTCGTCAGGGCGCGTTCCAGCGTCGAGACATCGCGCTTGCGGTTGCAAAAGATGATCGCGTTCTTGACGTTCTCGTCCTCGATGATCTTCTGCAGAAGGTCGCGCTTGCCGTCGCGCGTCGTTTTGACCAGAACCTGCTTGATGGTCGCGCTGGTCGAGGAGGTGCGCGACACTTCCACGCGCGCCGGATTGTGCAGGAACGTCTCGGTCAGCCGGTGGATTTCAGGCGGCATCGTCGCCGAGAAGAAGAGTGTCTGCCGCGTGAACGGGATCTTCTTGCAAATTTCCTCGATGTCCGGGATGAAGCCCATGTCGAGCATCCGGTCGGCCTCGTCGATCACGAGAATCTGCACACCGGTCAGCAACACTTTGCCACGGCCGCAATGGTCAAGCAGGCGGCCGGGTGTTGCGATCAGCACGTCGACACCGCGATCAAGCTTCTTTTCCTGGTCGCCGAACGAGACGCCGCCGATCAGAAGCGCCATCGAAAGCTTGTGATACTTGCCGTATTTTTCGAAATTCTCGGCGACCTGTGCGGCCAGTTCACGCGTCGGCTCGAGAATGAGCGAGCGCGGCATCCGCGCTCGGGCCCGTCCGCGCGACAGCTTGTCGATCATCGGCAGCGTAAACGAGGCGGTCTTGCCCGTACCGGTCTGGGCGAGGCCGAGCACGTCGCGTCCGGCGAGAACATGGGGAATCGCCTCGGCCTGGATCGGCGTCGGCGTGGTGTAGCCGGTTTCGGCTACGGCTTTCAGGACCTCAGGCGTGAGGCCAAGTTCGTCAAATGTCATTCAGGATGCCCTATACACCAAAGTTGCGCTGCCCGTGGTGGCCCACTTTCAGGGCCCGTGGACGGACCTCCGCGAACGGATCGGGGAGGGTGAGCAGCAAATTGCGCGTTGTTCAGCGGCCGCGCCGATCCGCTTCGAATCTGGGGCGGACCATAGGCGCTGACGTTCAATTGTCAACAGAACGGCGGCTCGCCGGGGTGCGGCCAATGCGCCGGAGGCGGCCTGAGCATGAGATTGTGAATCATTGTGACGAAAACGGCGCACCTCCGGCCATATGCGATGGGGCGATTTCCCGAAAGTTAATGCTTTTGGCGCATTCTGTGGGGTCAGAACGGCGAAAAGCCCGATTGCAGCTATGACCGAACAACGCACATCCGAGCCGGCGCCACTGAGCGATCTGGATGTTGAGGACGCTACGAAACGCAGCGCCCGGCGAGGCCCGCTGTCCGTCGTTAACCGTCTGCTCGGCCGAATGTCGATCTTCGTCACAACGGCGCTGCTGACGGGTGTTGCTGTCGTCATCGCCGTTTCGCTCAACTGGGTGCTCGGCCAGATCGGACTGCTCGAATTCACCTGGCGCATCTTCACAGCGGCCACCGTCGTCACCATTCTCACCGGCGCGCCGATCATCGTCTATTCGCAGTTCATTATCCGCGAGATAAAGTCGTCACGCCGCATGCTGCGCAAGATGACGGAGCGTCTTGCATGGGCCTTCCACAATGCAGAGCGCGCCAACGAAGCGAAGTCGCATTTCCTGGCGAACATGAGCCATGAGCTTCGCACGCCCCTGAATGCGATCATCGGTTTCTCCGACATCATGCGCAACGAGCGCTTCGGGCCGCTCAATAACGACCGCTATCGCGACTATGCCCGAGACGTCAACGAGAGCGGCATTCACCTGCTCGGCATCATCAACGAAATTCTGGACCTCGCGAAAATCGAGGCCGGTCATGCAACGATGGAATCGGAGACCGAGTTCGAGGTCGGCGCGGTTATCGGGAGTGCCGAACGCATGGTGCGTCCCATGGCGGAGGCGCGCGGCGTACGTCTGGTGGTCGACGCGAACAATTGCGAATTGCGTATCCGTGCGGTCGAACGCATGGTCCGTCAGGTACTCATCAATGTTCTCTCGAACGCCGTTAAATTCACCGAGGCCGATGGGCTGGTGACACTCTCGGCCGAATACCGCCCACACGGAAATTTCGTGATTTCAATTGCCGACACCGGCATCGGCATGTCGCCCGACGAAGTCAAAGTGGCGCTGACGCCCTTCGGACAGGCCGACAATACCCTGACGCGCCAGCATGTCGGCACTGGCCTCGGACTGCCGCTCGCAAAAGCGATGATGGAGTTGCATGGCGGCCGACTGATGGTGCGCAGCGAGAGGGGTGCCGGCACCGCGGTCGTCCTGATTTTCCCGAATGCCTGCGTCATCGACGCGCCATCGCCGGTCCGCACCGCCCGCGCCAGCTGACCGGCCGTTAGATATCGAGATCGCGTGCGAAGGCGGCGTGTTCCTGGATGAACTGGAAACGCAGCTCCGGCTTGCCGCCCATCAATCGCTCGATGGCGATGCCGGTTTCCTTCGCTTCGTCGGCGGGCACAACGACACGCAACAATGTGCGTTTGCCGCGCGCCATCGTCGTCTCTTTCAGTTGCGCCGGCATCATTTCGCCGAGCCCCTTGAAACGGCTGACCTCGACCTTGCCCTTGCCAGAAAACTCTTTTTCCAGAAGTTCGTCCTTGTGTGCGTCGTCGCGGGCGTAAAGCGTCTTGCCGCCCTGCGTCAGCTTGTAGAGCGGCGGCGCAGCCATGTAGAGATGGCCCTGCCGGATCAGTTCCGGCAATTCACGATAGAAGAAGGTAATCAGCAGCGAAGCGATATGCGCCCCGTCGACATCGGCATCGGTCATGATGATGACCTTGTCGTAGCGCAGATCGGTCTCGCGATAATGCGAACCGGTGCGCACGCCAAGTGCCTGGATCAGATCGGAAATCTGCTGGTTCTGGGCCAGCTTCGCGCCGCTGGCGCTGGCGACATTCAGGATTTTCCCCCGAAGCGGCAGGATCGCCTGTGAGGCACGGTCGCGCGCCTGCTTGGCCGATCCGCCGGCAGAGTCACCTTCGACAATGAAAATTTCCGAACCGTCCGCCGCTGACTGGCTGCAATCGGCAAGCTTGCCCGGCAGCCTGAGTTTTCGCGTCGCGCTCTTGCGCGCCACATCTTTCTCTTGCCGCCGCCGCAGTCTTTCGTCGGCGCGGTCGATCACCCAGTCGAGCAACTTGTTGGCCTGCAAAGGCGCTGCCGTCAGCCAGTGATCGAAATGGTCGCCGATGGCTTTCTCGACCAGCCGCTGCGCTTCGGGGCTCGACAGCTTTTCCTTGGTCTGTCCTTGAAACTCCGGCTCGCGGATGAAAACCGAAAGCATGGCGCCCGCCGTGCCAAGCACGTCGTCGGCCTGTATTTGCCCGGCCTTCCGATTGCCTACCATGTCGCCGTAAGCCTTGAGGCCCTTCACCAGCGCCGCGCGCAGGCCCGCCTCATGGGTGCCGCCCTCGGTCGTCGGCACGGTGTTGCAATAGGAATGCAGAAATCCGTCGCCGCCGCCAAACCACGAAATCGCCCATTCGACCGAACCATGGCTGCCGGCTTTCGAAACCTTTCCAGTGAAGGCGTCGGCCGTCACCGTGTCGTAGCCGTTGAGCGACGCCTTGAGGTAGTCGACCAAGCCGCCCGGGAAATGCAGAACCTCGCTTTGCGGCGTGTCGTCGCCGATCAGCGACGCCGCACAGGTCCAGCGAATCTCGACACCGCCAAAAAGATAGGCTTTCGAGCGCGCCATCTTGTAGAGGCGATTTGGAATGAACCGCGCGCCTTTGCCGAATATCTCGGGATCGGGGTGGAAGGTGATGCGTGTGCCGCGCCGGTTGTGCACGCGGCCCTTGTCGGCGAGTTTTCCCGTCGGCGCCCCGCGCACATAGGACTGGGTGTAAAGCGTCTGATCGCGCGCCACCTCGACCTCGAACCGGTCCGACAGCGCATTGACGACCGACACGCCGACACCATGCAACCCGCCCGACGTCTCATAGGCCTTGCCGCCGAACTTGCCGCCCGAATGCAGCGTCGTCAGGATCACTTCCAGCGCTGACTTGTTCTTGAATTTCGGGTGCGGGTCGATGGGGATGCCGCGCCCGTTGTCGGCCACTGTCAGGCTGCCATCCTCGTCGAACGTCACCTCGATCCAGTTGGCGTGCCCCGCGACCGCCTCGTCCATCGAGTTGTCGAGCACTTCGGCAAAGAGGTGATGCAGCGCCTTTTCGTCGGTGCCGCCGATATACATGCCGGGCCGCCGCCGCACGGGCTCAAGCCCCTCCAGCACCTCGATGTCCTTGGCCGAATAGGTCCCGTCGCCCTTTGCCGCCTTCGTGGACGCGGGCTTTCCGGCCTTCGCGGCGGGCTTGGGGCTCGCGGCGATGGAAAAGAGATCGTCGGTATCGGCTGGTTTGCGCGTCTTGGGGGCGGCCATGAACTCGAAACTTTATGCGAGAGAATCACTTGCGATTGTAGGGCGGGGCGTCGATGCGCGCCATGCCGTCGGCTTCCGTATCGCTCCTCGAAGCAGCTTGCCCGTGTGCCTGAATATGCGACAGTCGGGCATCGCGCAATTCGGGAGAAAACGATGTCCGTCACCATATCCTCGCCTTTGACGCTGCCCTGCGGCGCCACACTGAAAAATCGCATCGCCAAGGGCGCCATGACCGAGGGGCTGGGCGATGCGCAGAACCGCGCGACGGAGGCTCACGTCCGTCTCTATCGCCGTTGGGCTGCGGGCGGGGCAGGGATGCTCTTGACCGGCAACGTTCAGGTCGACCGCCGCTACATGGAGCGCCCCGGCAATGTGGCGATCGACGGGCCCCAGTCGAACGAAGCGATCGCGGCGCTCCGCAACTACGCGAAGGCGGGCACCGAAAACGACACGCATCTCTGGATGCAGATTTCCCATGCCGGCCGCCAGACCCCGGCCTCGGTCAACAAGGAGCCGGTTGCGCCCTCGGCAAAGCCGCTTGAAATGCCGGGCGCGCAATTCGGAAATCCGCGCGCCATGACCGGTGCCGAGATCGAGGACACGATCCGCCGCTTCGCTCACGTTGCCGCCGTCGCCCGCGACACCGGCTTCACCGGCGTCCAGATTCATGGCGCGCATGGCTATCTGATTTCGGAGTTCCTCTCGCCCGACGTCAACAGCCGCACCGACGAATGGGGCGGCAGCCTCGAAAATCGCGCGCGGCTTTTGCTCGAAATCGTCCGCGCGGTGCGCAAGGCGGTCGGCCCCGACTTTCCGGTCTCGGTGAAGCTGAACTCCGCCGATTTCCAGCGCGGCGGCTTCTCCCACGAAGATGCGATCCGGGTTGCCGCCTGGCTCGACGCCGAAGGACTCGATCTCCTCGAAATCTCCGGCGGCACCTATGAGCAGCCGCGCCTTGTCGGCCTCGACGACCTGACGCTGCATCCCGAGAAGTCCGAGCCACGCCGCGAAAGCACCATCGCCCGCGAGGCCTATTTCCTCGAATACGCAAAGGACATCCGCGCCGCGGTGAAAATGCCGCTGATGGTGACGGGCGGCTTCCGTACCGCTGCTGGCATGAATGCGGCACTGGCGAGCGGCACCATGGACGTGGTCGGCATAGCGCGCCCGCTCTGCGTCGATACGGCCATCCCCGCAAAGCTCCTGTCGGGCGCCGCGGCGGAAACGCCGGCCTACGAAAAAACACTGCGCATCGGTCCCGGCATTCTCGGTCCCCACAGCCGCTTCAATCTGGTCAAGGCGTTGAACGGCTGGGGCCAGCAGGGTTGGTTCTGCCTGCAACTCCTGCGCATGGGCGCCGGTCAGGAGCCCGATCCGCGCATGGGTGTTTTCTCGGCCTTCCGCAACTACGCGAAAAACGAGGCGCGGACGGCGGCGGCCCTGCAGCGTCCCTGAGCGGCGAAGGAGCAAACGTGAAAATAGCGGATCGATGGTTCGAACGGCAGCAGATGGACGATGGCGTCACGCTCATCTTCGAGCCGCATGTCCATCCCTTCATCCGCTGCAACATCTGGTTCGTGCGCGGCCGCGACCGCGACCTGGTGATCGACACCGGCAGCGGCGTCTGCTCGCTGGCGGCCGAGATCGCCGGCCTCACCGGCAAGCCGCTGGTCGCCGTCGCCACCCACATCCATTACGACCATGTCGGCTCGCTGCACGAATTCGAGAACCGTTTGATGCACCCCGCCGAAGCGCCTTTGATGGAGCATTACGCCGAATTCGCCGCGCTGTCCGCTGCCGCCTTCCCCGAAGACATCCGCGAGGCGCTTGCGGGCTATGGTCTCGGCCGCGACGACGTCTTGATCGACGCGCTGCCGCATGAAGGCTACGACATCGCCGCATACAACGTCACGTCGACGCAAGCCACCGCCTTGATCGGCGAGGGCGACGCCGTCGATCTCGGCGACCGCCGCTTTTCGGTCATGCACCTGCCCGGGCACTCGCCGGGCTCGGTCGGCTTGTGGGAAGGAAATACGCAAATGCTCTTTTCGGGCGACGCGGTCTATGACGGCCCGCTGCTGGACGAGCTGCCGGGCTCCGATATCGCCGCCTATGTGAAAACGATCCGCCGCTTGCGCGACATGGCCCCCCGCATCGTCCATGGCGGCCACGATCCAAGCTTCGACGGCGCCCGCCTGGTCGAACTCTGCGACGACTATCTGGCGCGGCGTGGAGCCTGAGCGCCGATCCGGGCCAGCACGAAGTTGATCCGTGCTTCGACGCTCGTTAGCGGCAACTCGACAAGCGCATATCCGGCATCTCCATAGGCCGTCCGCATCGCGTCATGTGTCGCCACGGCTTCGGCGAAATCTTGCTTGCGTTCGGCGTCGTTGTCGTAGATTTCTGCCCACGGTGGTGCGATGAACACCGTTCCGTTGTAGCGGCAGCGTGCAACCGCTTCTTCGAGTTGCGGCGGTACTTCGGCCCCGATCAGACGACTGTAGCCGATGAGATCCGGAACGCCGCGATCGAAGAAGACAGGCTGCGCTGTGCCCATCTCCGCTTCGTAAGTGCCGACCGCATGGGCAAGCATCAGCGCGCGGTAGGCAAAGCGGTCGCCTGCATGAGTCGCGTTGCCGCCAGTCTGTGCCTGCTCGCGAATGATCCTGCGGCCTGCCTCTTCGACGCAACGAAAGCCGCGCGCCGCCAGTCCTTCGATCAGTTTCGTCTTGCCCGCTCCGGGGCCGCCCGTAACGATATGGAAATTAGGTCGTTCAATTTTCAGTTTTAGTCCCCCTGAGTGACGAAACGGCAAGTTGCTACGGCACAACCTTGCTGGCTGTACACGACATCGACGATGACATGTTGATTGTGAAGCGAGTGAATTCGGTCGATGAGGATAGGAGACGCACTACGGCGCAACCCCGCTCAAGCGGAAGCCCCGGGTTTTCCTGTCGGGCGTTCCCTCGCGGGGTTGCTTTTGGATGTGCTGCTCGCACTCGCCCGCACTATAAAGCCGGGCTTATCTCCGTGCCTTCTGCCCGCGCGCTCAATTAGCGTCACGCTGGCGTCAGTGTTTGTCCGCGCTTTTCCCTTGGCCTAAACGGTTTACCGACCGGTCACGCATGAGAACAGCGTCGGGCCTTGGCAGAGGATCGTGGTCGTCCATTCTTTACAGGGATTCTGCCTGCGTCGGTGGAGCCATCTTCAAAACCTCCTTCGTGAGACATAAAAATGCTACGCCCCAATCCGCAAAAAGGTCAAGGGAAATAAGGGTTTCCGGCATGACTCATTGAGTCAGGAAAGCTGACCGATTTGTCGTATCTAATAAATCTGCAGACGGATTACTTTTCGCCGATGCAAACGAAAAAGGCCGGAGCTTTCGCTCCGGCCCTTCGTTCGTTCGTACCTGATGGATCAGACCGAGTAGTACATGTCGAATTCGACCGGATGCGGCGTCATTTCGTAACGCATGCACTCTTCCCACTTCAGTTCCAGATAGGCGTCGATCTGTTCGTCGGAGAACACGTTGCCCTTGGTCAGGAACTTGCGGTCGGCGTCGACCGCTGTAAGCGCTTCGCGGAGCGAGCCTGAAACGGTCGGAATGTTCTTCAGTTCCGCCGGCGGCAGGTCGTAGAGGTTCTTGTCCATCGGCCCGCCCGGATCGATCTTGTTTTCGATCCCGTCGAGACCGGCCATCAGCATCGCCGCGAAGGCGAGGTACGGGTTGGCCGTCGGATCGGGGAAACGGATTTCGATGCGCTTCGACTTCGGCGACGTGCCATGCGGAATGCGGCAGGAGGCCGAACGGTTGCGCGCCGAATAGGCGAGCAGCACCGGCGCTTCATAGCCCGGCACCAGCCGCTTGTAGCTGTTGGTCGACGGGTTGGTGAAGGCGTTGAGCGCCTTGGCGTGCTTCAGGATGCCGCCGATATACCAGAGGCATTCCTGGCTGAGGTCGGCATATTTGTTGCCGGCGAAGAGCGGTTTGCCATCCTTCCAGATCGACTGGTGGCAATGCATGCCCGAGCCGTTGTCGCCGAACACCGGCTTCGGCATGAAGGTCGCCGTCTTGCCGAAAGCCTGCGCGACATTGTGGATCACATATTTGTAGATCTGCATGTGGTCGGCGGCGGTGGTGAGCGTCTGGAACTTGGTGCCGAGCTCATGCTGCGCGGCGGCGACTTCATGGTGATGTTTTTCAATCTTGACGCCCATCTCTTCCATGACCGTCAGCATTTCGCCGCGAAGATCCTGGCAGCTGTCGATCGGGTTGGCCGGGAAATAACCGCCCTTGGTGCGCGGACGGTGGCCGAGATTGCCGGTCTCGTAATGGGTGTCGGAATTGGTCGGCAGTTCGACCGAGTCGAGTTCGAATCCGGTCTTGTAGGGCGAAGCCGAGAACTTGACGTCATCGAAGATGAAGAATTCGGCTTCCGGTCCGAAGACGATCGTATCGCCGATGCCGGTCGATTTGAGATAGGCCTCGGCCAGCTTCGCCGTACCACGCGGGTCGCGGCTATAGGACTCGCCCGTCGATGGTTCCATGATGTCGCAGAACACCGCCAGCGTCGTCTGCGCATAGAACGGGTCGATCGTCGCGGTTGCCGTATCGGGCAGCAGCACCATGTCGGACTCGTTGATCGCCTTCCAGCCGGCAATGGACGAACCGTCGAACATCGTGCCTTCGGCCCAGAAGTCGTCGTCGCAGAAGCCGATGTCGAATGTGACGTGCTGCATCTTGCCGCGCGGGTCGGTGAAGCGCAGGTCGATGTACTTGACGTCCTTTTCCTTGATGATCTGCTGAATAGGTTTGCCGGCCATTTGATCCTCTTTTCCCTGATGTCCTTTAGGGGTTCGTGCGTCGGGCGCGTGCCCTCTTGCTAAAATCGCGCGCGAGCCTCGCGGACCGCGGCGCGTCTTGGTCGTCTACTTAGGTGTCGGTCAATTCGCCCCCTCAGATAGCCTCCACGCCGGTTTCGCCCGTGCGGATGCGGATGGCTTCCTCGACGGATGAAATGAAAATCTTGCCGTCGCCGATGCGGCCCGTACGCGCCGCCTGCTGGATCGCCTCGACGGCCTTTGCCACCAGATCGTCGTTGAGCACAACCTCGATCTTCACCTTGGGCAGGAAATCGACGACATATTCGGCGCCCCGGTAAAGTTCGGTATGTCCCTTCTGCCGGCCGAAGCCTTTGGCCTCGGTCACGGTGATGCCCTGCAGTCCCACCTCTTGCAGCGCTTCCTTCACCTCGTCGAGCTTGAACGGCTTGATGATCGCCTCGATCTTTTTCATTCGCTCACTTCCTTGCTTCCTGGGCTTGCCGCCCTCCGTCTTGTCCCTCAGGGATAGCATGGCTCATGCCAACCCGGCGAAAGTCAAAAAACTTATATGTGACAATATGTTATGCGTTTGATGATGCAGCGTTGCCCTGCTTTTGTGCATCTCAAATGCATTAAAAATAGGCAATATGAATGAAAAGCGGGCACCAACTTAACCAAAGCTTGTCGCCTAGGGAAATGCGCTTGCACCCACCGTTTTCTGCTGCAATTGACAGCCTGCCCGCTCCTCGCGACAAACACTCGCAACATTATCAACGACGACCAGTCGGGGCAGGGCGGATGCAGGCGGCAAACAGCGTTTTTTCGAGCCTCGGCACGACGATCTTCACCACCATGTCGGCGTTGGCGGCGGAGCACGGCGCCATCAATCTCGGCCAGGGCTTCCCCGACGACGAAGGCCCCGACGATGTGCGCGCGGCTGCGGCGAAGGCGATCATCGACGGGCCGAACCAGTATCCGCCGATGATGGGCCTGCCGGCGCTGCGTCAGGCCGTTGCCGCCGCCAACAAGCGCTTCTACGGCCTCGACATCGACTGGCAGTCCGAAGTCATGGTCACGTCGGGCGCGACCGAGGCGCTGGCCGACTGCCTGATCGGCCTCCTCAATCCCGGCGACGAGGCAATCGTGCTGGAGCCCGCCTATGACAGCTACAAGCCTGTCATCGAGGCGGCAGGTGCGACGGCGGTCCCGGTCTCCCTCGAGCCGCCGCACTGGTCGCTGCCGCTGGAGAAGCTCGAGGCGGCCTTCTCGGCCAGGACCAAGCTGATCGTCCTCAACACGCCGATGAACCCGACCGGCAAGGTCTTCACCCGCGCCGAACTCGACGCCATCGCCGCCTTGCTGATCCACCACGATTCCTATGCTGTCTGCGACGAGGTCTACGAACATCTCGTATTCTCCGGCCACCGCCATATTCCGCTGATGACGCTGCCCGGCATGCGCGAGCGCTGCTTGCGCATCGGCTCGGCCGGCAAGACCTTCTCGTTGACCGGCTGGAAGGTCGGCTATGTCACCGGCCCTGCCCATCTGCTTCGGACGGTCGCGAAGACCCACCAGTTCGTCACCTTCACGACGCCGCCCGGCCTGCAATCGGCGGTGGCCTTCGGTCTTGCGAAGGACGACGCCTATTTCGCCGGCCTCGCGGCGTCGCTCGAGGCCAAGCGCGATCTGCTGGCGAAGGGCCTCACCGACGCCGGCCTCGATGTTCTGCCCACGGACGGAACCTATTTCATCTCCGCCGATTTCAGGTCCCTTGGATTCAACGGCACCGACAATGAATTCTGCCGCGACATCACCATCAAGGCGAAGGTCGGGGCGATTCCTCTTTCCGCCTTCTACGCCGACCCTGCTCAAGCGCCGCAACATCTCGCCCGCTTCTGCTTCTGCAAGCAGGATGCGGTGCTGACCGAAGCGAGTGCGCGGTTGAAGACATATGCGATGGGGCAGGGCGCCTGACGCAGCGTCGCCGTGCCGCGCGCGGCGCGGCTGGACATGCCACCGCCAGCGGCTATTCTGCCGCCAATCGTTAGTGGCACGAACTAAAAGAATTAATGGGAGCTCTCCGCATGTCCGACAAACTCGACCCCCGCATGCCCGTGCTGGTCGGCTGTGGCCAGCTGGTCCAGAAGGAAAAGGATGTCGAGAAGGCGCTCTCGCCGATGCATCTGATGGCGGACGCCGCCCGCGCCGCCGCCGCCGACACCGGATTGGGCGACAAGCTCTGGGGCGCAATCGACAATGTGACGACGGTGCGCTTCATCACCGACAGTCCGGATTCGGGCAGGCTGCCATTCGGCCGCTATCCCAATGCCGCGAAGACGCTGGCCAACATGCTGGGCGCGAACCCGGCGAAGACCTGTTATGGCCCGACCGGCGGCAACACGCCGCAAATGCTGGTCAACCACACCGCCGAGCTGATCGCGCAGGGCGATACCGACGTGGCGCTGGTGGCGGGTTCGGAATGTTTCGGCACCCTGATGCG
>JAHBYM010000054.1 GCA_019635975.1 Parvibaculum sp.
AGCCGCGGCATGATCTCGACGAAATTGCAGGGCCGGTAGCGGTGGTCGAGCTGGTGGACGAGGATTTCGTCCCAGCCGTCCTTGCAGGCGCCGGGCGAGCCCGGCAGCGCAAAGAGGAAGGTGCCGCCCGCGACACCGGCGGTCGCCCGCGACTGGACGGTCGAGGTGCCGATCTTTTCGTAGGAGACGCGGTGGAACAGCGCCGAAAAACCCTCGATCTCCTTGTCGTAGACCGACTTGAAGGCTTCCGGTGTCACGTCGCGGCCGGTAAGGCCGGTGCCGCCGGTCGAGATGACCGCGTCGATGTTTTCATCCGCGATCCACGCCTTGAGCTGGCCGCGAATATGTACCGTGTCGTCGGGCACGATGCGCCGCGCCGCCACCTTGTGGCCGGCCTTTTCGATGCGCTCGACGAGCACGTCGCCCGATGTGTCGGTCTCGGGCGTGCGGCTGTCCGACACCGTGAGGACGGCGATGTTGAGGGCGATGAACTCGCGGGTTTCGTCGATGCCGGGCATGAAGGGGGCCTTTCGCGGGAAGCGCTTGAGCGCATCCTATAGCGGAAAAACCCGGGAATGTCGTGCCTCAGCCGCGACCGCGTGGCGCGACTTCCTCGAGCCAGTCGAAGATCGCATGGGCCGGCAAAGCCAGATTGTCGACCTGGCAATGCGCCGCGCCTCCTTCGGTCGCCGTGAAGACGACGACGCGGCTCTTGCGGTTGCGGAGCTTGCGCTTGAGCCCGCGTGCGATTTCGAGGGTGATCGGCGCTTCGGCCTCGCCGGCAAGGCAGAGCACCGGGCAGGAAAGCGTCCGAAGCTTCGCCTTGCCGTGCCGCAGATAGTCGATGACCTTGGCGAAGCGTTTGCGCAGAATCGAGGGCCGGAAAGAAAGCGCGAGGCCGAAGCGCCAGACGATCTGCTCGAAGACCTGCCGCCCGACGGGATCGCCCATGACGCGATTGTTCTGCTGCGCGCGGGCCGCACGGAAGACATCGGGCATGGCGGGATTGGCGATCAGCGCCGCCAGCCGCGTCTCGCGTTCGGCGCCCTTGAAGACCACATGGCCGCCCCAACTGAAGCCGTAAAGCGCGACGCGTGCCGGATCGACATCGGGACGCGCCAGCGCATGGTCGAGAACGGCTGCGACGGCGGGGCCCATCCGCGCCTCGAAATGGAGACCGGCGGCCGGCGTCGTGCCCTGGCCCGGCAGATCGATGGCAAGCAGGTGCCAGCCGCGCCGCGCGGCCTCCCCACCCAGCATGAACCAGCAATCCTCGGCGAAGGTCTCGATACCGCCGACGACGATGAGGAGCGGGCGGCGCCCGCCGCTCGCATCGGCTTTGTGGAAATAGCCATCGAGCACGGCGCCACGAAACGGCACGGCGACCGGCTCGATCGGCGGATCGAAAAGTGCGGCGGCACGGCGGAAACAATCGCGCATACGGATCGCAAGCGGCATCAGGCGCTCGTCGTTGGCCGACATAATGAAGAGAGGCGCGCGGAAGGCGGTCGAGGCGCGCAGCCATGCTCTGCGCGCCTCCTCGCGACGGCCGGCGTCGAGATCTGCCTGCGCAGCGCGTTCGAGCCTTTCACCGAGTTTGGGCCATGCTGCCTGCCAGCTTGCGGGATCGCCGTCGGCGACGCCGCGTGCGACTTCCATGCACTCCTCGGCGTCGGCGCCTTCGGCGAAATGCCGCCCGAGAATCCAGGAGAGATAGTAGTCCATGTCGGTATGATCGAAATGGACCTTCGCGCCGCCGCGTTGCGCCAGCGCGGCGTCCGGGTGGGCGGCAGTCTTTTTCTTCCCTTTGAGCATAAGCCTCACTCCGCCAAATGTTCGGCAAGAAACCGCGCTTCGATTTCGGCGGCTTCGGTCAAAGCCGGTTCGACATAAAGACCGAAATGACCCCCATCCATAATGTGGACGCGCGCATCGGGGGCGGCCTCGGCGAAAGCTTCGACGGAAGCGAGCGGCACGATCTCGTCGTCGCGCGCCGGCAGGAGCAGAACCGGCGCCGATATTTCACCGGCATGGGCAATCGGACGGAAATTGGCGAGTCCGAAAAAGAGCCGCGCCGCAACGCGGTTTTCCCAAGGGCTTCCCGCCGGCACCAGCGGCAGCATGACTTCCATCGCGCCCTCGAAATTGACGACGGCGAATGTGCCGGGCTCGGCAACGACGGGGACGTAGTAGGGCGAGAGACCGAGCACGCTGCGCAAACTGTCCCAGGTTGCGGTCCAGAGCACATTGAAAATCCAGGAGAGCGGCGGTCGCGGCGCATCGGCATCGGCGTCGACCATCGGCACTTGCGCGACGACGGCGCGCACACTTCCGTCGTCCGCCGCTGCGATCAGCGCATGACCGCCGCCGAGCGACGAGCCCCACAGCGCAATGCGCGCGCTGTCGACTTCGTCTTGCCCGCGCAGATAGGCGAGCGCCGCCCGCCAGTCCTCGCGCTGCCGCGCCATGTCGACGATCTGGCGCGGCTCGCCGCCCGAGGCGCCGAAATGCCGGTAGTCGAAAATGAAAGAAGCGAGGCCGTGGCGCGCGAAGACCGCCGCATAGGCCGGCATTTGCAGATCGCGCGTGCCGGCAAAACCATGCGCCATGACGACGACGGGCGGGCGCGCAACGCCTTCGGGCAGGACGAGCCAGGCGGCGCATTCCGTCTCGCCGCAGGCGAAGCGGTGCTCGGCAGGGGCGGCGAAGGCGGAGCTTGCCGCGAGCAGGACGGCGGCGAGCGGGACGGCGATGCGCATGGACGTTGCCTCCTCGGCGGAAATACGAGAAGCTAAAAATATGAGCTTTCTTTCACATTTAGGACTCGCTTTTCGATGCGCGCAAAAAAGCCCGAAAAAATCCCGCCGGGTCCCAGAAAAGCACCGAAACAGGCGCGTGCCCGCGCGACCGTCGAGGCCATCGTTGAGGCAGCGGCTCGCATTTTGATCGAGGACGGGGTCGAGGCTTTCACGACCAATCGCGTGGCCATGCGGGCCGGCGCCAGCGTCGGCTCGCTCTACCAGTATTTTCCGAACAAGCAAGCGTTGATCCGTTCACTGATGGAACGCGAACTCCGACGCGGCGAGGCATTGCGGCCGGCGCTGCTCGACGACCCGGCGACGTCACTCGACGACGGAATCGCGGCGGCCGTCGACTGGCATCTCGCGGCACATGGGGACGATCCCGATCTGCGCCGTGCGCTCGATGTGCTGGCGGAAGACGCGGTGACGCCGCGGGAGTGGCGGCGATATGCCGAATGGCACGAAAGCGGTGTTGCACGATTCCTGGTGCGGCACAGCGCCGAAATCCGGGTCGGCGACGTGAAGATCGCCGGTTTTCTCGTCTCTCAGACGCTGCGTGCTGCCGCCGAAGCCGCATCGCTCCGCCGCCGCGAGGCGCTGGAAGATGGCCGTCTCGCGCGCGAACTGACGCGGATGATCCTCGGATATTTGCGCGGGTAAGCGCTACCTGACGCTTCCCGTCGCCTGCCCGTAGACCGGCCATGTGCCGGCGGCGGACGCGTCGAGCGAGCCGGCGGGTGTGCCGAGGCGGTCGCTGTAGATCCAGTAATTGGTCAGCACACGCTCGATATAGCCGCGCGTTTCGGCGGCCGGGATCGACTCGATGAAGAGGAACGGGTCGCCCTTGAAATCCATATTCGCGAGCCAGCGATTGAGATTGCCGGGCCCGCCATTATAGGCCGTCGTCAGCATGTAGAGATTGCCGTAAGGCTCGCCGGCGCCCATCAGCTCGGCGAGATATTCCTGGCCGAGCGTCACATTGAAGGTTGGGTCGAGCAGCCGGTCGCGATTGGCGCGCGCCAGCGAACGGTCCTGCGTGATGTGGCTCGCGGTCGCCGGCATGATCTGCATCAGGCCCCGCGCGCCGGCATGCGACATCGCGTCGGGCCGGAACTTGCTTTCCTGCCGCATGAAGGCAAGCAGCAGCGCCCGGTCGACCTTGTAGCCGTTCGAGGGCTTGTAGTCGGGAACCGGAAAAAGGCCGGCATTGAGCGCAATGCGTCCGCCATTGCGTTTCACCGCCGGCAGATGCGCCGCATTGGCGACCTGCAACTCGACAGCCGGAAGTTTGAAGTCAATGGCAAGCGCAATCAGCGCCTGATCGAGCGACGGGTCGATATGGGCATGGGCGCGGATGAGTTCCTCGCGCGCCAGTTCGCGCTTGCCGATCTGGAAAAGCGCAACGGCGCGCGCCACCTGCGCATTCTCGGTCAGCGCGCGGAAGGATGCGGAATCGAGATCGGGTTCGATCCAGTCGATGCGGAGATCGCGGCCGAGCTGGCGCGTCGCCAGCAGCCCGTAAAAGGTCGCACCGGTATCGGCCGCGAGCTCGAGCATCGGCGCGACATGCTGCGGCTGGCCGTCGGCGAGATACGAACGCGCCGCCCAGAAGCCGCCGGCCGCGCGCGTCCATTCATTGGCCCCGCCCGAGCGCGCCAGCCGTCCGAAATGATGCGCGGCCGCGCTGTAGTTCTCCATGCGCCACGCGGCGAGCCCCGCATACCAATCGGCGCGCGGCAGCGGCCGCGTGCCGTTGCGCAGCATCTCGCTGGCGAGCACGAAGGCCTTTTCGCTTTCGCCTTCGAGGAAATAGGACGCGACGACGCGCTCCATGATCCGGTCATATTCATAAGGCCGGAGCGAGGCGCGCGCGTTGCCGCGGGCAAGCCATGCATGTGCGGCGTCGGCCTTGCCGTCGCGCACCATGCGGCGCACCTGACCGTCGATCTCGCGAAAGCGCGGCGAGCGAATGTCGGTTTCCTCGTCGTCGACCGCATAGACCGCGTGGGCGGCCTGCCGCCACTGGCGCGGCGCGGGACGGACGGGCAGTGCGGCGGAAGCCGGACGCTTGCGCAACGCCAGCCTGTGAATGTCTGCGGCGCCGGGATGATCGTTGTAGGCCGCCATCCAGTCGCGCAGTTCCGCATAGCGCGTGATGTAATGCGGGCCCATATATTTGACATGCAGCACATGGCCGATCAGGCGGCGGTCTTTCAGCTGCGCGGTCAGCTTGTCGGCTTCCGCGAAGCGGCCGCGTTCGGTGGCGGCGAAGATCTGGCGGTAAAGTTCGCGGTCGGCGCCGGTCAGTATTTCCGGGCTCCAGATGCGCGCCTGCGGTGTGGCAGGTGTTTCGGCCTGGGCCGGTTTTACGAGCGGCGCGGCCAGCACCAGCATGGCGAGCCCGGCCAGAACGGCCGAACGCACAAACCATCCCCGCCGCGTTGCCGCGGATATGCCGAAAGTCCCCCAGACGCTCATGGGGCCATCTTGGCGGCGCGGCCCCCGCCCGGCAAGCGCCGATGCCGGAATGGAACCGGAACGGGCGATTAAAAGATTTGTAAAGTTAACCGGCGGACCCCGCGTCGAGCCTCGCCTTCAGCGATTGAAGGTCCCGCCATGCCAGCCTTTTCTGCGCCGGTTGGCGCAGCAGATAGGCCGGATGCAGCGTCGGCAGCGCCGGAATGTCGCGGCCGGCGGTATTATATGTCGACCACTTGCCCCGAAGCCGGGTGATGCCGGTGTCGGTGCGCAGCAACTGCTTGGCCGAGACGCCGCCGAGCAGCAACAGCACGTCCGGTGCGACGAGTTCGATGTGGCGTTCGACAAAGGGCATGCAGACCGCGTGTTCGGCAGGCGTCGGCGTGCGGTTGCCGGGCGGCCGCCAGGGCAGCGTGTTGACGATGTAGACCGATGTGCGGTCGAGGCCGATCGCGGCGAGCATCCGGTCGAGCAACTGCCCGGCGCGCCCGACGAAGGGCAGGCCCTGCAAATCCTCGTCGCGTCCCGGCGCTTCGCCGACCAGCATCAGGCGCGCTTGCGGATTTCCGTCGGCGAAGACGAGGTTCTTCGCGGTGTAGCGCAACGGGCAGCCTTCGAATGTATCGAGCGCGGCGCGCAATTCGTCGAGCGTCTTGCAGGCCGAGGCGATTTCGCGCGCGCGCTCGGCGGCGCGGGCATCGTCGAGCGGCAAGGCGGCGGGGGCGGGCGGACGCAGCGGTGCGGGCTTCGGCGCGGCTGCAACAGGCGCCGGCGCCGCCTGTCTGTCCGCGCGGCCCGCGTCGGCTGCAGGTGCGGCTGCTTCGTCGAGCGCATAACGGTCGACCGGCGCGTCGCGCAATGCCTCGCCGACACCCGCCTCGACATAAAAGGCAAGCAGCGCCGCCGCTTCCTCGGGCGCCAGGGGATCGGACGGTGAGCCGGACCTGTTCATTGACCTTGCGGTTTCCAGAGTTTGCCGGGCGCCGGTTTGACGCTCGCCATCGCGCATCTACAATTATTCATTCTGGCATTTTTCCGGCGCTTTCCGGAAAGAACCGATGCCGGCCTTGTTGAGAATAACATGCAACTGGGGCGCTGTGTCCGGCGCGGCCCGATATATTGACCGGCGGGGCCATTCGCACCATAACGGACCCCGATTTTGCAAGGCTCAGGGGCGGATATCGGGCCCCTCGGGCGAGGCGGAAAGAGGCGGCAGGAGAGGCTGAATGAGCGAGCAGGTCGAACGCGAATTTATGGAATACGACGTCGTCGTCGTCGGTGGCGGCCCGGCGGGCCTGTCGGCGGCGATCAGGCTGCGCCAGCTCGCGGCGGCGGAAGATTTCGATCTGTCGGTCTGCGTGATCGAAAAGGGCTCGGAAGTCGGCGCGCATATTCTGTCGGGCGCGGTGATTGACCCGATCGGCCTCGACACGCTGCTGCCGGACTGGCGCGAGATGGGTGCGCCTGTCGATACGGAAGTAACGGCCGACCATTTCATCTATCTCGGACCGGCCGGCGGCTTGCGCATCCCGAACATTCTGTTCCCGCCGCTGATGAACAATCACGGCAACTACATCGTCAGCCTCGGCAATGTCTGCCGCTGGCTCGCCGAACAGGCCGAAGGACTCGGCGTCGAAATCTATCCGGGCTTTGCAGGCGCCGAAGTTCTCTACGGCGAAGACGGCAGCGTGCGCGGCGTCGTCACCGGCGACATGGGCGTCGCCAAGGACGGTTCGCACAAGGACAGCTACACGCCCGGCATCGAGCTGCGCGGCAAGTACACCTTCTTTGCCGAAGGCGTGCGCGGCTCGCTGTCGAAGGAGCTGATCCGCAAGTTCAAGCTCGATGAAGGCTGCGAGCCGCAGAAATTCGGTATCGGCCTGAAGGAGCTGTGGCAGGTCGATCCGTCGAAGCACCGCAAGGGCCTCGTGCAGCACACGCTGGGCTGGCCGCTCGACAATTCGACCGGCGGCGGCTCGTTCCTCTATCACTTCGGCGAGAACCTCGTTTCGGTCGGTTTCGTCGTTCACCTGAATTACAGCAACCCCTATCTCTCGCCCTTCGACGAGTTCCAGCGCTTCAAGCATCATCCCTCGATCGTCGAGACGTTCGAAGGCGGCAAACGCATCGCCTATGGCGCGCGCGCCATCACCGAGGGCGGTTTCCAGTCGGTGCCGAAACTCACCTTCCCCGGCGGCGCGCTGATCGGCTGTTCGGCCGGTTTCGTCAACGTGCCGCGCATCAAGGGCAGCCACAACGCGATGCTGACCGGCATCATGGCCGCCGAGGCCGCTTTCGAGGCGGTGAAGGACGGGCGGCAGGCCGACGAGCTGGTGGCCTACACGCAAGCCTATGAGAAGAGCGCGGTCTACAAGGACCTGAAGCGCGTCCGCAATGTGAAGCCGCTGCTCTCGCGCCTCGGCACCTTCCTCGGCACCGGCTTCGGCGCGCTCGACATGTGGATGAACAATCTCGGGCTCGGCCTGCCTTTCACGCTGAAACACAAGAAGCCCGACCACGCGACGCTGAAGAAGGCGAGCGACTGCAAGCCGATCGAATATCCCAAGCCCGACGGCAAGATTTCCTTCGACAAGCTTTCCTCGGTGTTCATCTCGGCCACCAATCACGAGGAAGACCAGCCGGTTCACCTGACGCTGAAGGACCCGGCGATCCCGATCGCCTACAATTTGCCGAACTACGCCGAACCGGCGCAGCGCTATTGCCCGGCCGGCGTCTATGAGGTGATCCGCGATGACGACGGCTCCAATCCGCGCTTCCAGATCAACGCGCAAAACTGCGTTCACTGCAAAACCTGCGACATCAAGGATCCGGCGCAAAACATCAACTGGGTTGTGCCGGAAGGCGCGGGCGGGCCGAATTACCCGAATATGTGAGGCGACGCGCCTGTTTCCGGCGCGCGCGCTCCTGTAGGCTTTGCGATGGCAGCCGCATCGGTCGCCGCGCGAGGCAATCTCGGAGGCAGGGCCCCATATGGCCACCACGACAGGTAGGGCGCCGAAGACCGGCAGGTACTTCCGGCAAGGATTGAAGCGCGCCGCGATGGCCGCGGCGCTGGCGGCGCTCGGCGGTTGCGCGGGGCTCGGCTCGCTCGCCGATCTCGGCGCAAAGCGCGGCGAGACGCCCTACGGCGCCTACCTCGCCGGCCGCCACGCGGCATCGATCAACGACCAGCGCAAGGCGGCCGAATTCTACGACGCCGCTTTGCGCGGCCAACCCGACGACCCTCTGGTCCTCGACCGGGCCTTCATGGCGTCGCTCGCCGCTGGCGACATCGACCGCGCGGTCCGGCTGGCCGAACGGCTGGTGGAAAACGAACCCGGCCAGCGCATGGCGCGCCTGACTCTGGCGCTTTCGGACATCAAGAAGGGCAATTATGCCGCCGCGCGCGACGAGATTGCGGCGTCGGCGCCCGGACCCTTCACGGCGCTTGTCGGCACGCTGACATCGGCATGGGCGGCCGCGGGCGAGCGTAACAAGGAATTGATGCTCGAAAAGATCGGCGCCTTCGAGGGCCGCACGGCCTTCGCGCTGTTCCGCGCCTACCATCAGGGCCTGATGCTGGATCTGCTGGGAGACATGGAAGGAGCGAACGAGGCCTATGCGGAGGCGATGAACGCCAGTGGCGGCTCAAGCGTGCGCGTTGTCGAGGCCTATGCGAGTTTCCTGCAGCGTCAGGGCCGAAGCGACGAAGCGCGCGCGGCGCTGGAAGGGTTCCTGGTCTTCGCGCCCGAACATCCGCTGGTGCGCGATCACCTGGCGCGCCTTGGGCGCGGCGAGGCGCTGCCGGTTCAGGTGCGCAATGCCGCCGACGGCGCCGCCGAAGCGCTCTACGGTCTCGGCAGCGCGCTGATGCAGGACACATCGAGCGATCTCTCGGAGGTTTATCTTCATCTCGCGCTCTACCTGCGTCCCGATTTCGACATCGCCCGTTCATTGCTCGCCGGCGCCCATGAAAGCCGCAAGCGTTGGCAGGACGCGATCGACGTCTACGGCAAGATCGACCGCGCCTCGCCGCTCTACATGAACGCGCGCATCCAGACGGCCCTCGCGCTCGACAGGCTGGAACGCGAAACCGAGGCGGTCGCCATGCTGCGGCGTCTGGCGCGCGACAAGCCCGACCGCATCGATCCGCTGGTCGCGATCGGCGACATCTACCGCGCCAAGGAAAACTATGCCGAAGCCGTGACCTATTACGAGCGCGCCATCGCGCTTTCCGGCACGCCGGCGGATCGCGAATGGACACTTTATTATGCGCGCGGCATCTGCTTCGAACGCCTTGGCGAATGGGACAAGGCGGAGAGCGACCTGAAACTGGCGTTGAAGCTTTCCGACGACCACCCGCTGGTGCTGAACTATCTCGGCTATTCCTGGATCGAACAGCACCGCCACCTCAATGAAGCGCTGGCGATGATCGAAAAGGCCGTGGAACGGCGCCCGAACGACGGCTTCATCGTCGACAGTCTCGGATGGGCGCGCTACCGGCTCGGCGAATATGCGCTCGCGGTCAAATATCTCGAACGCGCGGTTGAATTGCAGCCGGATGATCCGACGATCAACGAACATCTGGGCGACGCCCTGTGGAAGGTCGGCCGCCGGATCGAGGCGCGCTTCCAGTGGAACCACGCCCTCGCGATGAACCCGGAGGAAAAGCGGGTGAAGCTGTTGCGCGCCAAGCTCGAATTCGGCCTTGAAGCGGCCGAAATTGCCGAACGCGAGGAAGCCGCCGCGGGCGCCAAGGGGCTCTGACGCCGTGCCGGGCGAGGACAGCTGCCGGATTGTCGAAGACGCGCCCGCCAAGATCAATCTGAGCCTGCGCGTCGCCGGCCGCCGCGCCGACGGCTATCACGAATTGCAGAGCCTCGTCGTCTTCGCGCGCATCGGCGACTGTGTGAGCGCCGATCCCGCGAGCGACCTGACGCTCGATCTGCGCGGTCCCTTCGCGGCGGCGCTTGGCGGCGGTCCCGACAATCTGGTGCTGCGCGCCGCGCGGCTGCTGCGCGAGCGGACGGGCACAAGCGCCGGCGCGAGCCTGACGCTTGAGAAGAACCTTCCCGTTGCGTCCGGCATTGGCGGCGGCTCGGCCGATGCGGCGGCGGCGTTGCGCGCGCTTGTGCGGCTATGGGACGTCGATCCGGGTGTGGTGGCGCTGGGCGAAATGGCGGCCGCGCTCGGGGCCGATGTGCCGGTCTGTCTCGATGCGCGCCCCGCCCTGATGTGGGGCACCGGCGCGAACATTGCCCGCCTCGATGCCTTGCCGCGCTTCCATCTGGTGCTGGTCAATCCAGGCGTTGCGCTGGCGACGGCGGAGGTCTTTCAGGCATTGGCCGCACCGGCATTGGCGCACGCGCCGGAAGCGCCGGCCTTGCCGTCGTTTGTAACGCTGGAAGAACTGCTGCGCTGGCTCGCCGGCGCGGCGAACGACCTCGAAGCGCCGGCAAGGTCGCGCTTGCCCGAAATCGGCGCGGTTCTGGCGGCGCTTGCGGCGAGCGCCGGCTGCCGCCTTGCCCGCATGTCGGGTTCGGGCGCCACTTGCTTTGGAATCTATACCGATGAAGTGGCAGCGAAAGCGGCGGCCGCCGCGATTGCGCGCGCGCAGCCCGGCTGGTGGGCGGTCGCCTGCGGCGTCAGTGATTGCGGTTGATGCAGAACTCGACGAGATCGGTGAGCGCCTGGCGGTAGGGGCTTTCGGGAAAGATCGCCAGCGCGTCGGTTGCGATGGCGCCGTAGTGGCGCGCGCGCAAAATCGTGTCGGTGAGCGCATCGTGCTTCTGCATCAGCTCGACCGCATGCGCGAAGTCGTCGTCGCTGCGCTCGCCGTCCTGCAAGGTACGCTGCCAGAAGGCGCGTTCTTCCGCCGTGCCGCGCCGGAAGGCCAGCACGACGGGTAGCGTGATCTTGCCTTCGCGGAAATCGTCGCCGACATTCTTGCCGAGCGCCGCCACGCGACCGCCATAGTCGAGCGCGTCGTCGACAAGCTGGAAAGCGATGCCGAGATTGCGGCCGTAGGATTCGAGTGCCGCGGCTTCAGTGCCGTTGCGCTCCGAAATAACGGCGCCGACTTCGGTGGCTGCGGCAAAGAGCGCCGCCGTTTTTGCTTGAATGACGCGCAGATAGGCGTCTTCGGTGGTGCTGGTATCCTTGGCCGCGGCAAGCTGCATCACCTCGCCCTCGGCGATGATCGAGGCGGCATCGGCGATGATTTCGAGCGCGCGGAGCGACCGCGTTTCGACCATCAGCTTGAAGGCGCGGCCGAGCAGGAAATCGCCGACGAGAACGCTTGCCTGGTTGCCCCACAGCATTCGCGCGGTCTTGGTGCCGCGCCGCATGTCGCTTTCGTCCACCACATCGTCGTGAAGCAGGGTTGCGGTGTGCAGAAACTCGACGGACGCCGCGAGCTTGATGTGGTCGGCGCCGTTGTAGCCGCACATCCGCGACGCGGCGATGGTGAGCATCGGCCGAAGGCGCTTGCCGCCCGAATTGATGAGGTGGCTGGCAAGCTCCGGCACCATCGGCACCTCGGAGGTCATCCGTTCACGGATGAATTCGTTGACGGCCTCCATGTCGCCGGCCACCAGCGCCTGAAGCTGCTTGACCGCGTTCTGGCCGCGCCCGCGCTCTTCCTCGAGGGGAACAACAACGCCCAATATCCGCTCCTCAAAATTCGCATGCGGGGCTCAATCTCCATGCTCCGCATGTGTTATGCTGCTGCGAGCAAGCATAGGTTGACGGCCCCCGAGCGGCAAGGGCCGGGCCCGCGCGCGACGGGGCCATTTGTCGCAATGCGCTGCTGGCAAGATGCGGAACTTGCGAAATGCGTTGTCGCGATGCGCAAATTTGCACAACGGAGGCGGCATGAAGGAGCTGATCAGAACGGCCGATCCGGTGCTGATCTCCTATCTGACGCACCGGCTGACCGAAGCCGGAATCGAGAGCTTCGGCATGGACGCCCACATGCAACGCTCGCTCGGCATTCTTCCGCAGCGTATCATGGTGGTCGACGAGGACTTTGACGAGGCGCGGCGAATTCTCGACGAGGTGAGGCAGGAAGGATGAGCGGCAACGCGGCGGACGACATCGCACCGGCAACGACCGACGACGGATTTCTCGGCAACCGTCTGAAACTGCTGCAGCCGGAGAAGGGCTATCGCGCCGGCATCGATGCGGTGCTGCTGGCCGCCGCCGTGCCGGCGCGCGAAGGCGAGCGGGCGCTGGAAGCGGGCGCCGGCGTCGGCGTGGCGAGCCTCTGTCTTGCCGCGCGCGTGCCGGGCCTCGAAGTGGCGGGCCTCGAATTGCAGCCTGAACTTGTCGGCCTTGCCGGCCAAAACATCGAACGCAACGGCATGGGAGATCGCGTTTCGATCGTCGAGGGCGATATCGGCCTCTCGCCGCGCGACCTCGCAACGCTGGGGTTCGAACCCAATGGCTGGCACCACGTCTTCGCCAATCCGCCCTATCACGATCCTGTGAACAGCCCGCCACCGCCCGATGAAAGCAAGGCGCAGGCCCATCACCTGACGCTCGGCTCCGATCTCGACGACTGGGTGCGCTTCTGCTGCACCATGGCGCGGCCGAGGGGCACTGTGACCTTTGTCCACCGCGCCGATGCGCTGGCCGACCTTCTGGCGGCCATGACCGGGCATCTGGGCGGTATCGAGGTCTTTCCGCTCTGGCCGGCGGCCGGCAAGTCGGCCTCGCGCGTCATCGTCCGTGGCCAGCGCGATTCGAAGGCGCCGCTGTCTCTCCGCGCCGGACTGGTGCTGCATGGCCGCGACGGCCGCTTTACCGACCGGACCGAGGCGATCCTGCGCGGCGGCGAGGCATTGCTGCTCGACCAGCCGGCCTGAGGGCGCCGCCTTGCCGGGCCGGGCGTCCGCGCCTATGTATCCTCTTATGAAAAATCTGATTGCGCCCTTCCTCCCCGCACCCCTTCGCAAGCGCGTCGCCCCCGATTGGCAGCCGCGGCCGGTCGTCGCCGTGGTGCGGCTTTCGGGCATCATCGGCCCGAGCCAGCCCTTGCGCGGCGGGCTCAACCTCGCCGGCGTCGCACCCGCGCTCGAAGCGGCCTTTTCGATGAAAAACGCGAAGGCCGTGGCGCTGATCGTCAATTCGCCGGGCGGCTCGCCGGTGCAGTCCTCGCTGATCTACAAGCGCATCCGCGCGCTGGCCGAAGAGAAGAGCCTGCCGGTCTATGCCTTCGCCGAGGATGTGGCGGCGTCGGGCGGCTACATGATCGCCTGCGCGGCCGACGAGATTTATGCCGATGAAAGCTCGGTCGTCGGATCGATCGGCGTCGTCTCGGCGGGCTTCGGCTTCACCGGCCTGATCGAAAAGCTTGGCGTCGAACGGCGCGTGCATACCTCGGGCGAGAGCAAGGCGATGCTCGATCCCTTCCAGCCCGAAAAGCCCGAAGACGTGGCGCGCCTCGAAGCGCTGCAAAAAGAAGTGCACGAGAATTTCAAGATGCTGGTCCGCAAGGCGCGCGGCGAACGCTTGAAGACGGACGACCCGGCGATCTTCTCCGGCGAGTTCTGGGCCGGCGCCGGTGCGCTGGAACGCGGGCTGATCGACGGGCTGACCGATCTGCGCAGCCATATGCGCGGGCTCTATGGGGACAAGGTGAAGCTGCGGCTGGTAACGCAGAAAGCGCCCTGGTGGCGGCCCGGCGGCGGTATTTCGAGCGGGCTTCGGCCCGCTTTTCCGGCCATCGGGGGCGGATTTGCCGCCGAAATGGGGGCGGGGCTGGCCGACGGACTGATTGCCGCGGCCGAGAAGCGTTCCCTTTGGAGCCGTTTTGGCCTTTAATACGCAAAGCCGGGGCCGTTCCCCGGCGGATTCGAGAGGGTCGGTCCCATGACCAAGATCGTTTTCGCGGCCGTTTTCATTCTGGCTTTCTATGCCGCCTGGAAAGCGCTTCAGCGCTCGGTCGAGCGGCAGCGGGAAGCCTTCGCCCGCGCGCAGCCGCGCTCGCGCGTGGAGCCGCGCGATCTCGGCACGCTTCGCGACCGGGGCGACGGCACCTATGTGCCGGACCACAGCCGCCGCGACATCTGATTTTCAAGCGATTCCCTGAACTTGACCGCCGGTCGCGCATCGGCGGCAACCCGTCCGTTTGCTTGACCCTCCGGGGAGGCGCGGCTACCTTGCGCGCGCCTTAGAGCGGCGGCGCCCGCCACCCGCAACGGGCGCGAGGCGCGACACGCGGACCAGGCCAAAATGACGGCGAAGCCCGACCATTCCTTTCAGTCCCTGATCCTGAAACTGCAGGCCTATTGGGCGCGCCAGGGTTGCGTGATTCTGCAGCCCTACGACATGTCGATGGGCGCGGGCACGTTTCACCCGGCGACCACCTTGCGCGCGCTGGGGCCGAAGCCCTGGAAGGCCGCCTATGTGCAGCCCTCGCGCCGCCCCACCGACGGGCGCTATGGCGAGAACCCCAACCGCTTCCAGCACTATTACCAGTTTCAGGTGATCCTGAAGCCGAACCCGGAAAACCTGCAGGAGCTCTACCTCGAAAGCCTGGCGGAGCTCGGCATCGATGCGAAGAACCACGACATCCGCTTTGTCGAGGACGACTGGGAAAGCCCGACGCTGGGCGCCTGGGGCCTCGGCTGGGAAGTCTGGTGCGACGGCATGGAGGTTTCGCAGTTCACCTATTTTCAGCAGGTCGGCGGCTTCGACTGCAATCCCGTTTCGGGCGAGCTGACCTATGGCCTCGAACGCCTTGCCATGTATATCCAGGGCGTCGACAACGGCTACGAGCTCGACTTCAACGGCGCGCAAGGCGCCGATCGCGTGACCTATGGCGACGTCTTCCATCAGGCCGAAGTCGAATTCTCGATGCATAATTTCGAGGCCGCGAACACCGAAATGCTGTTCCGCCATTTCGAGGACGCCGAAAAGGAATGCGCGGCGCTGCTCGACCGCGAAAAGCCGCTGCCGCTGCCGGCCTACGACCAGGTCATCAAGGCCAGTCACAATTTCAACCTGCTCGATGCGCGCGGCGTGATCTCGGTTACCGAACGCCAGGCCTATATCGGCCGCGTCCGCGCGCTGTCGAAAGCCTGCGCCGAGGCCTGGCTGAAGACCGAAGCGGGGGGCGGCGCGTGATGATGGTTGCGCTGAATGCCGCGTTGTCCCCCCACCCGAGAAATCCGCGTGCCGCGAATTTCTCGACCTCCCCTCAAGGGGGAGGTGAAGGGTTTCGCCGCGCCGCTTTCCTGCATTCTTACCTCCCCCTCGCGGGGAGGTCGGCGAACACCGTTCGCCGGGTGGGGGGCGCTGAATGAGCGAACTCCTGCTCGAACTCTTTTCCGAGGAAATCCCGGCGCGGATGCAGAAGCGCGCTGGCGAGGATCTTGTGCGGCTCGTGACGGACGCGCTGAAGGAAGCGGGCGTTGAGGGAAAAAACGCGCGCAGCTTCGCGACGCCGCGCCGCCTGACGCTGGTGATCGACGGCCTGCCGGAAAAGACGCCCGATGTGAAGGAAGAGCGCAAGGGGCCGAAAGTGGGCGCGCCGCAACAGGCGATTGACGGGTTTTTGCGCGCGGCGGGCCTCAAAAGCATCGACGAAGCGACGGTGCAGGAAGACAAGAAGGGCGCCTTCTATGTCGCCGTCACCGAAAAAAAGGGCCGCGACACCGCCGCGCTGATCGCCGAGATCGTGCCCGCCGTCATCCGCGCCTTCCCCTGGCCGAAATCGATGCGCTGGGGGTCGGGCAGCCTGCGCTGGGTGCGGCCGCTGCATTCGGTGCTCTGCATTTTCGGCGGCAAGACGGTGCCGTTCGAGATCGACGGCATCAAATCCGGCAACACGACGCGCGGCCATCGCTTCATGGCGCCCGACGTCTTCGCGGTGAAGGATTTCGCCGACTATGAAATGAAACTGCTCGACGCCAGGGTCGTGCTCGATCCCGCAAAGCGCGCGCATTTCATCCATGCGGGCGCGAAGGCGCTGGCGGAAGCCGAAGGCCTGACGCTGGTCGAGGACGAGGCGCTGCTTGCCGAAGTCGCCGGCCTCGTCGAATGGCCGGTGCCGCTGATGGGCAGGATCGACGATGAATTCATGTCGGTGCCGCAGGAAGTGCTGACGAGCACCATGCGCGCGAACCAGAAATATTTCGCGCTTCACGACAAGGCGGGGAAACTCGCCAACCG
>JAHBYM010000055.1 GCA_019635975.1 Parvibaculum sp.
GGCTGCCCTTCTGGGATGGCCGCAGGGCACCTTCGCCTCGAAGGTCGAACTCGAAGGCGGCAAGCTGAAGCTGACGCGCGAAATCGACGGCGGCTTGCAGACGCTGATGCTGAACATGCCGGCCGTTGTGACCACCGACCTGCGCCTCAACGAACCGCGCTACGCCTCGCTCCCCAACATCATGAAAGCCAAGAAGAAGCCGATCGACGAAAAGTCGCCGGCAGATTACGGCGTCGATGTGAAGGCGCGCCTCGAAGTGCTGAAAGTGACCGAACCGCCGCAGCGTCAGGCCGGCATCAAGGTCGAATCGGTTGAACAGCTTGTTTCGAAGCTCAAGGAAGCGGGAGTGATCGCATGACCACGCTTGTTATTGCAGACCACAACAACAAGGCGCTGAACGACGCCACCGCGAAAACCGTGACGGCCGCCGCCAAGCTCGGTGGCGACGTGCATGTGCTGGTGATCGGCCAGGATTGCGGCGCCGCCGGCGACGCGGCCGCCAAGCTCGACGGCGTCAAGAAGGTGCTGGTCGCCGACGACACGCTCTACGCGCATCCGATTGCCGAGCCGCTGGCCGCGCTGGTGGTGAAGCTCGCCGCCGACTACGACGCAATCGTGACCGCCGCCACCACCGTCGGCAAGAACTTCATGCCCCGCGTGGCAGCCCTGCTCGACGTGGCGCAGATTTCGGAAATCACCGCCGTCAACGGTGCCGACACGTTCGAGCGTCCGATCTATGCCGGCAACGCGATCCAGACGGTGAAGGCGACCGACGCGAAGAAGGTCATCACCGTGCGCACCACCGCCTTCCCGGCGGCCGGACAGGGCGGCTCGGCCGCCGTCGAGAAAATCGGCGCCGGCGACAATCCGGGGCTTTCGGAATTCGTCGAGGAGAAGCTGACGAAATCCGACCGTCCGGAACTGACCTCCGCCAAAATCATCATTTCGGGCGGTCGCGGCATGCAGAACGGCGAGAACTTCGCCATGCTCGAAACCATCGCCGACAAGCTCGGGGCCGCGGTCGGCGCCTCGCGCGCCGCCGTCGATGCGGGCTTCGTGCCCAACGACTATCAGGTCGGCCAGACCGGCAAGGTGGTCGCACCGGAACTCTATATCGCCGTCGGCATTTCGGGCGCGATCCAGCATCTCGCCGGCATGAAGGATTCCAAGGTCATCGTCGCCATCAACAAGGACGAAGAGGCCCCGATCTTCCAGGTCGCCGATTACGGCCTCGTGGCCGACCTCTTCAAGGCGGTGCCGGAACTCGAAGCGGAATTGACCAAGGCAGGTCTCTGAACCGCCCGCGGGCCCAGGGCCTCGCGACAACGAGAAACGGCGCCGCCCCGAAAACGGGCTGGCGCCGTTTCGTTATCTGACGCAATGCGTTCAAATCTTTGCTACGTTTGTTTCGCGGGCCATGCGTAACCGGGCCCGCCAGCCGGGATGAAACGTGATGAAAATTCGCAAAGTGGGCGTGATCGGCGCCGGCCAGATGGGCAATGGCATTGCGCATGTCTGCGCGCTGGCGGGCTACGACGTGGCGCTGTTCGACATTTCGAAGGAGCGCGTCGAGGCCGGCCTCGCCACCATCGACGGCAACATGACCCGGCAGGTCGCGAGCGGCCGTATCACCGAAGCCGAGCGCGACACCGCGATCGCGCGCATCGTCGCGGCGGCTTCGATGGACAATTTCGACGACACCGACATCGTGATCGAGTCGGCAACCGAAATCGAGGAAGTGAAACGCAAGATTTTTGCCGAGCTTTGCCCGCATCTGCGCGAGGACGCGCTGATCGCGACCAATACCTCGTCAATCTCGATCACCCGGCTTGCCGCCTCGACCGACCGCCCGGAACGCTTCATGGGCATGCATTTCATGAACCCGGTGCCGGTGATGGAGCTCGTCGAGCTGGTGCGCGGCATCGCCACCGACGACCCGACATTCGAAATCGTACGCGGTTTCGCCGAAACGCTCGGCAAGAAGATCGCCAATGCCGAGGACTACCCGGCCTTCATCGTCAACCGCATCCTGCTGCCGATGATCAACGAGGCGGTCTACACGCTCTATGAAGGCGTCGGTTCGGTGGAAAGCATCGACAAGGCGATGCGGCTGGGCGCCAACCATCCGATGGGGCCGCTGCAGCTTGCCGATTTCATCGGTCTCGACACCTGCCTCTCGATCATGCAGGTGCTCTATGACGGGCTGGCGGATTCGAAATACCGGCCCTGTCCGCTGCTGGTCAAATATGTCGAGGCCGGCTGGCTCGGCCGCAAGACCCAGCGCGGCTTCTACGATTATCGCGGCGAAAAGCCGGTCCCGACGCGCTAGATCCGCACCGACAATTCGTTAACCGTCTCATGCGAAACTTGCCGCAATAAGGGCAAGGAGCCGGAAGCATGGCTGGACAAGCGGCGGGAAGTTTCGGAACGGGCGAGCGGGCGCGCAAGATCACGCATGAGCCCCAATTCATCGACGCGCCGGAGCATCCGCTCGTCATCGAGTTCTTCGACTATATCGAGAGAAAGCGCGGCGATCGCGAAATGCCGGACCGCGCCGACATTTCGCCGGCCGAGCTGACGCGATTCCTGCCGAACATGATCATCGCCGAGGCGGTGAACGGCGGCGAGGATTTCCGTACACGGCTCTTCGGCACGGCGTTGGTGGAACTGCTGGGCGAAGAAAGAACCGGCAAGCTGCTGTCGGAATTCGCCGAGGAAAACACCATTCCGACCGACCCCAAGGAAGTACAGACGCGCTGGCTTTATATCACCCGCAAGGCTTTCTTCGGCCGCAAGCCGATCTTCCTGCGCATCCCCTTCGCCGCCTCGAACAGGCTCTATCTGGTCGGCCACGCGATTTCGGTGCCGATCACCGCCGGCGGCACCGAACCCGCCCAGACCATCGGCGCAATGTTCGTCGTCCGCGCCGACACCCAGCCGGACTGAACGAACGGCGCGCCGTCGATCCCGCGCTATCATTCGATCAAGGCGCGGAGGGATCAAGCGCCGCCTCGATCAGCCGCTTCGCGTCGTCGCCGTCCCATTCGGCCGGGCCGACCAGACGCCCGATCTCGCGTCCGTCGGGCGAAATCAGCAGCGTCGTCGGCAGGCCGAAAGCCTTGAGCGTGACATTCGCCCGCGCCGTTGGGTCGATGTAAAAGGCCAGATTGTCGAGCCCGTGCTCGGCGAAAAACGCCCGCGCAAGCGCATGGCCCTTGCTGTCGACGCTGAGCGCCACGACCTCGAATTGCGCGCTCCCCAAGGCTGCCTGCAGCCGGTCGAGCGCCGGCATCTCCTCCCGGCAGGGCCCGCACCAGGTCGCCCAGAGGTTGAGCAGGACCAGCCGGCCCCTGAAATCGTCGAAAGTGAGCGCCTCGCCCTCGCCCCCCTCGAATATGACCGCCGGCACCGGCGCCGGCGCGGCGGCGGCCCTGAAATTTGCCATGTCGCCGACCGCCAGCGCCTGAAGGGCCGGCGGCGCGGCGGGCGCCCCCGGATCGTCCGGGTTGCCGCCCCCCTGCACGATCAAGTATACCGCCCCGACGATCAAAAGGGCGGCGCCGGCCAGAATGGCGATAGACTTCGGTCCGACCTGAATCATGGGACAATCCGCTTCCACCCCGGTTCGGGCCCGCGGCCGCCCGGAGAAAGACAATGAACAACAAGATGTGGGGCGGCCGCTTCGGCACCGGCCCCGACCGGATCATGGAGGAAATCAACGCCTCCATCGGCTTCGACAAGCGCTTCTTCGCCCAGGATATCCGGGGCTCGAAGGCGCATGCGGCCATGTTGGCCGAAACCGGAATTATCTCAAGCGAAGATGCCGATAAAATCGTCGCAGGTCTCGATGCGGTGCTGGCCGAGATCGAGGCGGGGAACTTCGCGTTCAAGCGCGAGCTTGAAGACATCCACATGAATGTCGAGGCGCGGCTGGCCGAGCTGATCGGCATGGTTGCCGGGCGGCTCCATACCGCGCGCTCGCGCAACGACCAGGTGGCGACCGACTTCAAGCTCTATATCCGCGATACGATCGATCACCTGGACGGGCAACTCCGGGACCTGCAGCTTGCGCTGGTGGCGAAGGCCGAGGCGCATGCGGCGACCATCATGCCGGGCTTCACGCATCTGCAGACCGCACAGCCTGTGACCTTCGGTCATCATTGCCTCGCCTATGTCGAAATGGCGGCGCGCGACCGGGGGCGGCTCGCCGATGCGCGGCGGCGTCTCAATCAATCGCCGCTGGGCGCCGCCGCACTCGCCGGCACATCGTTTCCGATCGACCGGGAAAGGACCGCCGCCGCACTCGGCTTCGATGCGCCGACGCGCAATTCGCTCGACAGCGTGTCGGATCGCGACTTCGTGCTCGAAACATTGTCGGCGGCGGCTATCTGCGCGACGCATCTTTCGCGGCTGGCCGAGGAAATCGTCATCTGGTCGACGCCGGGCTTCGACTTCGTGCGCCTGCCCGACAGCTTCACCACCGGCTCCTCGATCATGCCGCAAAAGCGCAACCCCGATGCCGCCGAACTGGTGCGCGCCAAGACCGGCCGCATCGTCGGCGCGCTGACGGCGCTGCTCATCGTGATGAAGGGCCTGCCGCTCGCCTATTCGAAGGACATGCAGGAAGACAAGGAGGCGGCCTTCGACGCGCTCGACGCGCTGTCGCTGTCGCTGGCCGCGATGACTGGCATGGTCGAGACGCTCGACATCAACGACAAGGCAATGCGCGAAGCGGCCGCGCGGGGCTTTTCGACCGCAACCGACCTTGCCGACTGGCTGGTGCGGACGCTTGGCTTGCCCTTCCGGGAAGCGCATCATGCGACCGGCGCGCTGGTGGCGAAGGCCGAAAAGAAGGGCGTCGACCTCGACAAGCTGACGCTCGAGGATATGCGCGAAGTGGAGCCCGGCATCACCGATGAGGTATATTCGGTGCTCGGCGTCGACAATTCGGTGGCGAGCCGTGTGAGCTTCGGCGGCACGGCGCCCGCCAATGTGCGTGCCGCCGCCAGGTGGTGGCGCGACGAACTCGGCCAATGAGACGGACGGAAGGAAAAGGGGATATGACGATGCGACATCTGCAGATGGCCGTTCTGGCCCTCGTCCTCGCTGCCGTCGTCACCGGTTGCGGCCGGAAGGGATCGCTCGAACTGCCGCCCGGCGCGACGCCGCCGCCGGCCGCTGCCGAGACGAGCAAGGGGTTCGACGACGAGGAATTGCCGATCGACCTGCGCGCGACGGATGACGGCATGGGCGCGACACGCACGACCCGCGGCAACGAAGACTGATCGCCGCGCCATGCATCATTTCGCCTACCGCAACGGCATCATGCATGCCGAGGACGTTGCGATCCCCGACATCGCGGCGGCGGTCGGCACGCCCTTCTATTGCTATTCGAGCGCGACCCTCGAACGCCACTACCGCGTCTTTGCCGCCGCCTTCAAGGACCAGCCGGCGCGCATATGCTATTCGGTCAAGGCCAATTCCAACCTCGCCGTGATCGCAACGCTGGCGCGCCTTGGCGCGGGCGCCGACGTGGTGTCGGAGGGCGAGCTGCGCCGCGCGCTGGCGGCCGGCGTGACACCGGACAAGATTGTCTTTTCCGGCGTCGGCAAGACCGAAGGCGAAATGGCGTTTGCGCTCGAGGCGGGCATCGACCGCTTCAATGTCGAATCCGAACCCGAACTTGAAACCCTGGCGTCGCTGGCGCAAGCGCGCGGCCTCGTCGCGCGCGTCGCGCTGCGCGTCAATCCCGATATCGACGCGAAGACACATGAGAAGATCGCGACCGGCAAGGCCGAAAACAAGTTCGGCATTTCCTGGAAGCGTGCACCCGCCGTCTATGCGCGCGCCCGCGCGCTGAAGGGCATCGACGCCAGCGGCATCGACGTCCATATCGGCAGCCAGTTGACGACGCTCGAACCCTTCGCCGCCGCCTTCGAACGCGTGGCCGGCATGGTGGAAGCGCTGCGGGCCGAAGGTCACGATATACGTCACATCGACCTTGGCGGGGGCCTGGGCGTTCCCTATCGCGGCGACAATGACGTGCCGCCGCATCCGGATGAATATGCGGCAATGGTGAAGCACGCCGTCGGACATCTCGGCTGCGAACTGACTTTCGAGCCGGGCCGCCTGATCGCCGGCAATGCCGGCATCCTGGTGACGCGCGTGATCTATGAAAAGCTCGGCGACGACCGCGCCTTCCTCATTCTCGACGCGGCGATGAACGACCTGATCCGGCCGACGCTTTACGATGCCTTCCACGATATTCGCCCGGTGGCCGAGCCCGCCGACGGCGCGGAACGCATCGTCTACGATGTTGTCGGTCCGGTATGCGAAACCGGCGATTTCTTCGCCAAGGGCCGCGACCTGCCGCGCCTGAAGGCGGGCGACCTCGTCGCCATCATGTCGGCGGGCGCCTATGGCGCGGTGCAGGCCTCGACCTACAACACGCGGCCGCTGATCCCCGAAGTGATGGTGCATGACGGCGACTTCGCCGAGGTCCGCGCACGCCCCAGTTATGACGCAATCCTGAAACAGGATATGATCCCGGCCTGGCTGGACTGACCGCGCCGCCAGCCGACGACAAGAGGGCGGAGAGCTTTGACCGGCCCCGGACAAGACGAACAGAACCCCGAGGAAACGCAAGCCACGCGGCTGCCCCCGCGCATCGAACGGCGTGTGCGGATCGCGCGCGCGCTGCTGACCTGGCAGGCTTTCTGGCCCGCACTCTGGCCGGCAGGCGCCGTCGCCGGGTTGTTTCTGGTACTGGCCCTGTTCGGCGTTTTCGGTTATCTGCCGCTGCCGCTGCACTGGGCGGCGCTTGCGGGCTTCGGTACGCTGATCGTCTGGACGCTGTGGCGCGGCTTTCGCGGCTTCAAGTGGCCGACACGCACCGACGCCTTTCATCATCTCGAAAAATCTTCCGGCCTGACCCATTCACCGCTTGCGGCCTATGAGGATGTTGCCGCCGAAGCGACCGGCGACCCGGCGCTGTGGTCCGCGCACCGCAACTGGGTGAGCGAACGGCTGCGCCGGCTTCGCCTCAGCCTGCCGCAGCCAAACCTCGCCGCGCACGACCCGCGCGCGCTGCGGGCCGGCGTGTTGCTGCTGCTCGTGGTCGCGGTCGCCGGCACCGGCCCCGGCCGCACCGACCGCATCGCCGCCGCGCTGCTGCCGGGCGCAGGCGCCGGCGCGCAGGCCACCATCGAAGCCTGGATCACGCCGCCTTCCTATACCGGCAAGCCGCCGCTCTATCTCGACCGCCGCGGCGACGAGGCGCCGGCCGCGCGGACCGCGATCGTGGTGCCTCAGGGAAGCGTCCTGGCGCTGCGCGTTCACGGACTGCGCAACGCGCCGGTTCTCGAAAGCCATGGCGGCGAAACGCGCGAGCGGCCGCAGGCATTGAAAACCGTCAGCGACGGAAATCACGCCATCGACGCCGAACTGTCCGAAACGACCGACCTCGCGCTCACCGAAGGCGGCCGCATGATCCGCGGCTGGCGCATCGAGGTGACGCCGGACGAAGCGCCGCAAATCGAGCTGAGCGAACCGCTGGCGCAATCGGCATCCGGCGCCCTGCGCTTTGCCTACAAGGTGTCGGACGACTACGGCGTTGCGGTTGCGGAGGCACATATCGAACTCGACCGAAGTACCGGTCCCGAGATGGAAGAAGCGCGGCCCGCCGCCGAACCGCGCGTGACCGCGCCGCATGTACAGCTGACGCTACCCACGCTGCGGCCGCGTCAGGCCGAAAGCGAAACCTATGCCGATCTGACGCCCCATCCCTGGGCCGGGCTTCCGGTGACAATCACGTTGATGGCACGCGACGACGCAAACCAGGAAGGCATGGCCGAGCCTGTCGAGACGGTATTGCCGGCGCGCGAATTCACCGATCCGTTGGCACGCGCTATCGTCGAGCAGCGCCGGCGCCTCGCGCTCGACCCGCGTTCGGGCGCCAGCGTCGCGCGCTTCATCGACAATTTCACGCAGGACGCCGACCGTTATATCGACGACAAGGTTGTTTACCTGTCTCTGCGCGCCGCCTATTGGCGGTTGACCGAAGCGCGGCGCGACGCCGACCTGACCGGCATTTTCGATCTTCTGTGGTCGGTGGCGCTGCATATCGAGGACGGCGATCTCTCACTGGCCGAACGCGATCTGCGCAACGCCCAGAAGGCACTGGCCGATGCCTTGAGCCAGGGCGCCGGCGAAGATGAAATCGCACGGCTGATGTCGGAGTTGAAAGACGCCTTCAACCGCTACATGGATGCGCTGACGGCAAGTCAGGGACAGATGCCCGATATGCCGCAGCTGAGCGACGCTATGTCGGACGCGCAGACGGTCGAACGCCAGCAACTCGAAGACATGCTGAACGCGATCGGCGAGCTTGCCCAGAGCGGCGCGCGCGATCAGGCGCAGGCGATGCTGCAGCAGCTCCAGGCGATTCTCGAAAACCTGCAATTGCCCGGGCAGGCTGGCCCGATGGCACCTGGCGAACAGGCGATGGCACAGGCGATCGACCGGATGGGCGAAATGATCGCAAAGCAGCGCGAGCTGATGGACCGGACGTTCGGCGCAAGCGAGCGCGGCGACGGCAAGGACGGCATGGAGGGAATAGGCCCCGGCGCGCCCGGCCAGATGCCGCATGGCGGCACTGACGGATCGACGCCGTCGCTCGACGCACTGGCCGAAGCGCAACGCGCATTGCGCGACGAACTCGGCGAGATCCTGCGGGGTCTCGACGAGGGCGGCGCCGAGGTACCAGGTGCGCTCGGTCATGCCGAACGGTCGATGCGTGACGCGGAGGAACGGCTGGGCGACGGACGCCCCGACCGCGCCGCCGGTTCGCAAGGCCAGGCCATCGACGAAATGCGCGCCGGCGCGCAGGCGCTCGCCGACAAGTTGATGCAGGGCATGGCGGGACGCCAGGAGGGACAAGGACGCGGTCAGGCCCGCACCGATCCGTTCGGCCGGCCGATGCGGCAATCGGGCCCGGACATGGGCGCCGACGTTGCCGTTCCCGACAAGATCGACATGCAGCGCGCGCGGGAAATTCTCGAAGAATTGCGCCGGCGCGCCGCCGATCTCGGACGGCCGCGCATCGAGCTCGACTATCTCGATCGCCTGCTGCAGCGTTTCTAGAGTCTTTCAGTGTTTCGTGGAAACACCGAAAGACTCCAGGTTGTTGTTCGGTCGCGCTTCTTTTCGGAAAACCGGATTCCACTTTTCCGAGAAGCGCTCTAGCGCCCGCCGTCGAGCACCGAGGCGACGCGCATCACCAGCTCATCGAGCGTGAACGGCTTCAGCAGAATATCGTGGATGATCGCTTCGAGCCCGTGCGCGCGCTCGCGCTGGTCGGAATAGCCGGTCATCAGCATGATGCGCAGCGCCGGCGCGTCGCGCGCGGCGGCAAGCGCCAGCGACACACCGTCCATGACCGGCATCAGAATATCGGTCAGCAAAAGATCGTGAGGACGCCCGACGATGCGCGCTTGCGACAACGCCTCGAGCGCGGCGCTGCCGTCGCCCGCGACATCGACATCGTGGCCCGCACCCTTGAGCGCACGCATGACGAAAGTCCTGACATCGGGCTCGTCTTCAGCGACAAGAATGCGGGCCATCTTCAGCGCTCCACAAAGCCTACAAATGGCAACTGGCGATACGCGTGAGCCATGTCCATGCCGTAACCGACGACGAAGCGATCGGGGCAATCGAAGCCGACAAAATCGGCGGTGAAATCGACGGCAAGTTTGCCGGGCTTGCGCAGCAGTACGCAACTCCTGACCGAGCGGGCGCCACGCGCCGCCATCAAGTCGGCGGCAAAGGCAAGCGTGCGTCCCGATTCCAGAATGTCGTCGACGATCAGCACATCGCGCCCGGCGATCTCGGCTTCGGTGTCGCGCACGATCCGAACCTCGCCGAGCGACAACGTGCCTGCGCCATAGCTCGACAAGCCAATAAAATCCATGTCGGGTTCGGCGCCCGCTTCGTGCAGCGCCCGCAGGAGATCGGCGGCAAAAATGAAACTGCCCTTGAGGATCGGAACGACGAGAGGTTCGCCGCCCGTCGCGGCGGCGATCTCGCCCGCCAGCGCATGAACGCGCTTGCCGATTTCCTCCGCCGGGTAGAGAACGGAGATTCGGGCGCCCGGTGGCGCTATCGGGCTCAAGATGCTATTCCGCCGCAGGCGCGCCACCATTGGGCGCAGTATCGTCCTGCTCGCGAACGAAACGAACCTCGATGTCGCGCGCCTCGACGGGCGGGCTTGAGAGACGGGTGATGAAATTCGTTGCCTCGTCCGGCGGCAGCTCGTTTTGGCCGAGCCCCAGCGTCCAGTGATAAAGCTCTCTTTGCTCACCATCGCGCAGCCCGACGCGCAAGCGCGGCAGAGCGACCGTCTTGCCGCTGACATTGACGATTTCGCCGGAGACGGCCAGCACCGGAAGCCCCTCCTCTTCCTGCCGCTCATAGGCGACATTGCGGAATTCGAGGCCGCGCAAATTGACCGGCGCACCGACGGCGGCATAGACCTTTGTGGTGGCGGGCCAGAACGAGGCGATGTCGGCGCGCCACTGATAACCGCCCGCAAGCGTGCCGCCGACAAGCAGCGCCAGCGCGGCCCAGCCGGCGGCATTGAGAGCCTTGCCACGCCGCATGGAGGCCGCGCGCCGGACCTGGGCGCGGAACCGGTTGCCGATATCCGCAGTGGCGCTGACGGGCGCAACCGCGGGCGCATCTCCGAAAACCACATCGTCGTCGCTGTCGGGCGCGGGCGGCTCGTCCGCGGCCTTGCCCGACGTCGAAGCATCTGCGACAGGCGAGGCCTTCTCGCCGAAAATCTTCTTGCGCGACGCGGCCGCACCAAAGACCGGCGCCGGTGCGGAATCTGCAGCCGGAACGGGCTCGGCCGGGGCGGGCGGGCTCTCATCGAGATCGGCGGGCGGCGCCTGATGCCAGCTCTGGCCACATTTGGCGCAGCGCACTTTTCGTCCCGACGGCGCGAAGGACGAAGCCTCCACCGGGTATCGCGTCGAGCAGGATGGGCAGGTAATGATCATCCGGGACATTCGATTTGGCATTGAAGAAAACAGGTCGCGATCGGAGCGTAGCGCGCCCGGCCACGATCCGCATTTCCACAAGCCTATTGAAAGCCGCACCATGGTTAAAGGCGCGTTAAGAGAATGCCATCAAAAGCTCGAAAAGCGAGGCAGGACGCCGTTTTTCACGTCGCCGGCCTGCTTGGGTGCCGCAGTTCCATGATACCGTCGCTGCCATGATTCGCTTCGAAAATGTGGGCATGCGCTACGGCATGGGGCCGGAAGTGCTGCGCGACGTGAGCTTTCACCTCGCGCCCGCCTCCTTCCATTTCCTGACCGGGCCGTCGGGCGCCGGCAAGACATCCCTGCTGAAGCTGATGTTCCTGGCGACGCGGCCCTCGCGCGGCCTGATCACGATGTTCGGCAAGGACATCGCGACGCTGCCGCGCGCCGAGCTGCCGCCGCTGCGCCGCCGCATCGGCGTCGTCTTTCAGGAGTTCCGGCTGCTCGATCACCTGACGACCTATGAGAACGTGGCGCTGCCGCTGAAAATTCAGGGCCGGGGCGAGGACAGCTATCGGGCCGATGTCGAGGAACTCCTCGCATGGGTCGGTCTGGGCGACCGCATGAGCGCCCGGCCGCCGACGCTTTCGGGCGGCGAGAAGCAGCGCGCCGCCATCGCGCGGGCCGTCGTCGCGCAACCCGACCTGTTGCTGGCCGACGAACCGACCGGCAATGTCGACCCCGAAATGGGTCAGCGCCTGTTGCGCCTCTTTGTCGAACTCAACCGCCTCGGCACGTCGGTATTGATCGCGACCCATGACCGCGCGCTGGTCGAAGCGGCGGGTGCGCCGGAACTGGTGCTCCACAAGGGAGGGCTGACGATCCGTGGCTGACACCTCCCGCCACCCAGACCCGGCACCAACCTTTCACAGCGAACCGCGCGGTTTCGGCGCCGCCCTTGCCGGCCTGCTGGTCGAGACCCGAAGCGTGATGCCGGCCGCCGGCGCGACCGGGCTATCGCTGGTGCTGGTCATCGCGGCCATGTGCTTCCTCGCCAGCCTCGCGCTCGGCGCCGCGCTCTCGGTCGAACGTGTGGCCAGCGACTGGACGAGCGATCTCGCCGGCGCGCTCACCGTGCAGATCAAACCCTCGCCCGACACGCCGCCGGAGGAACAGATCGACGCCGTGATGGCCGTGCTCGACGGAACGCCGGGCGTTTTTTCGGCAACCGCGCTTTCCCGCGCCGACACCGAGGCAATGCTCGAACCCTGGCTCGGCGCGGGCAATGTGACCGGCGACCTGCCGCTACCGCGCCTCGTCGACATTCGCATCGATGCCGCGGCACCGCCGGATCTCGCCGCGCTCGCCGACGCCATCGCCGCCGCCGCGCCGGGTGCAACGCTCGACACGCATCGGCAATGGCGCACCGAGCTGCGCCGCGCGGCGCGGGCCGCCATTTTTCTTGCTTACGGCATTCTCGCCGCCGTCGCCGCCACGACAATCGCCATCGTGACGTTTGCGACGCGCGCCGGACTTTCGGCGAACCGCGAGGTCGTGGAAGTCCTGCATCTGATCGGCGCGCGCGACAGATTTATCGCCGCCGAGGTGCAGCGGCACTTCCTGCATCTCGGCTTTCGCGGCGGCTTGATCGGGCTGGCGCTTTCGGTCGCGACCTTTCTGGCGCTCAAGCTGACCGGCAGCGGCGACGGGTTGTTCATGGTCCCGATATCGGGTCTCCAGCCGGAGCACTATCCGGCGCTGGCCGCCGTGCCCTTCGCGGCGGCGGCGGTTGCCGTCGCGACGGCGCGAATAACGGTCATGCGCAGCCTCGAACGGATGCTCTGAGCGGAGAATTGAGGGCGTTCCCGTGTTCGCCTTGCCATACCTTGGCCTCAAGCGGATATGCTAGACTGCCATTTTAGACATTGCGCCGCCGGCAACGGCCGGCGTGCAATACCAGACAGCGCGACCGATGAGACGGGTACGGGCATGACGGCCGACGACACGCCACGAGACGACAGGAACCGGGGCATCGTCCGCATCGGGGCGGGCCTTGCGGCGTTGCTGGCGGTTGCCTATGCGGGCGGCTTCTTTCTCTTCACCGCCGAACTCGATCGCACACCGCCCGCCGACGTACCCGTGACCGACGGCATTGTCGCGCTGACGGGCGGACCCGACCGCATTACCGTCGCCTACCGGTTGCTCGACGAGGGCAAGGGTATGCGGCTGCTGATCACCGGCGTGCATCCCGACGTGACGCCCGTATCGCTAAAGAACATCGTGCCGGGCGACGCTGAAAAATTCGACTGCTGCGTCGACATCGGGCGAATGGCCGAGAACACCATCGGCAACGCCGCCGAAACCGCCGACTGGGTGCGCCGCAACGACTACCGCTCGGTGATCCTCGTCACCAGCACCTATCACCTTCCCCGCGCGCGGCTGGAACTGCGCCGCGCCATGCCGGCGGTCGAAATCGTCGCTTATCCGGTTTTCCAGGACACGCTGCATCTCGACGGCTGGTGGGCCTATCCGGGCACTACGCGGCTGCTGGTCTCCGAATACACCAAGTTTCTGCTCGCGCTGGCCTATCGCCAGTCTTCCATGCCGTCCTGAACGGCCTTCCGCATAAAGGGTCCCGTCCTTGCTCTGGCTTCGATCCGCCGCTTTCAATCTCACCTTCTATGCGATGTCGGTCGTCGCCGTGATCGCCGCAACGCCTGCCCTCTTCATGCCGCGCCGTTTCACCCATGGCGCGATCCGCTGGTGGTCGCACACGACGCTTTGGCTGCTGCGCGTCCTCGCCGGCACGAACTACGAGGTGCGGGGCAAACTGCCGGAGGGCGCGGTGCTGGTCGCCTCCAAGCATCAGTCAATGTGGGATACCATCGCGATGACGGCGATCCTCGACCGCCCCGCGATGGTGCTGAAACGCGAACTCCTGTGGATTCCCTTTTACGGCTGGTACGCCCAGAAGGCGGGCATGATCGCCATCGACCGCGGGGCCGCATCGCAAGCGATCCGCCGCCTGATCGCCCAGGGCAAGGCGGCGCTCGCCGAAAGGCGTCCGATCGTGATTTTCCCCGAAGGCACACGCAGCGCGCCGGGCAGCAAACTCGACTACAAGCCGGGCGTCGCCGCGCTCTACCGGCAGCTCGACATTGACTGCGTGCCGGCCGCGGTCAATTCCGGCCTCTTCTGGGGCCGGCGCGGCTTCCTGCGCCACCCCGGCACCATCATTGTCGAGTTTCTGGAGCCGATCCCGGCCGGCCTCGACCGCAAGAGCTTCATGGAGACGCTGGAGACCCGCGTCGAAGCAGCGGCGGCACGTCTTCTCGCCGAAGCCGGACGCGCCGGAGCCCTTGTGAAAAAACATCCCGGAGCGACAGGCTGAAACCGGGGAAAACGCCGATTTATCCTGTTTTTCAATATCTTGTTTTAGGCTGGTCTGTGGATAAATTACGTACAAACCAAGAACATTGATTTGCGCCCGAGCCGCGCCTAGGCTGCCCCCATGAAGAGCATCGCCGAACAGATCTGGGAGATGAAATACCGCCTGCACAAGGCGGACGGGACGCCTGCCGACCTGACGGTGGCGGACAGCTGGGCGCGCGTTGCCGCCGCGCTGGCCGAGGTCGAAGCGCCGGAGATGCGCGAGGCCTGGGCCGCCCGCTTCCGCGAGGCGATGGCCGGATTTCGCTTCCTGCCGGCCGGCCGCATCCTCGCCGGCGCCGGGACGGGGCGCGACGTGACGCTCTTCAACTGCTTCGTGATGGGCGAAATCCCCGACAATCTTGACGGCATCTTCGAGCATCTGCGTGAAGCTGCGCTCACCATGCAGCAAGGCGGCGGCGTGGGGATGGACTTCTCGACGATCCGCCCGGCCGGCGCGCCAGTGCGCGGCGTCGGCGCCCAAGCCTCAGGCCCACTCTCCTTCATGGACGCATGGGACGCGATGTGCCGCACTGTGATGTCGGCGGGACAGCGCCGCGGCGCCATGATGGGCTGTTTGCGCATCGACCATCCCGATATCGAGCAGTTCATCGATGCAAAGCGCGATCCGGCGCGGCTGCGTAACTTCAACGTGTCGGTTCTGGTCACCGACGCCTTTATGGCGGCGCTCTCAGCGGACCAGGATTGGCCGCTTCAGTTCAACGGTCAGGTCTATCGCACGGTGCGGGCCCGCGACCTGTGGGCGCGCCTGATGCGCGCCACCTACGACGTCGCCGAGCCGGGCGTGATTTTCATCGATCGCGTCAATGCAGAAAACAACCTTGCCTATTGTGAGACGGTCTCGGCGACCAATCCTTGCGGCGAGCAACCATTGCCTCCCTACGGTGCATGTCTCCTGGGCTCGATCAATCTGTCGCGGCTCGTGCGGCGGCCCTTCGAGGCGGACGCCGGAATCGATCCGCAAGATCTGGAGGACCTCACAGCGACGGCGGTGCGCCTCTTGGACAATGTTATCGACGTTTCGCGCTATCCGCTTCGCGAGCAAGAAGAAGAAGCGAAGTCGAAACGCCGGATCGGCCTCGGCGTCACGGGGCTCGCCGATGCGCTCATCTTCTGCAATGCGCGCTATGGCGCCGCTGACGGTCTTGCCCTCGCCGAAAGCTGGCTGAGCGCCATCCGCACGGCCGCGTACCGAGCCTCGGCCAAGCTAGCCGCCGAGAAGGGCGCTTTTCCGGCCTACGATCCCGCAATCCTGGATCGGCCGACGCTTGCGTCGCTGGACGAAGACACCCGCGCACTCATCGCCGAGCATGGCTTACGCAACGGCTGCCTCACCACAATCGCCCCCACGGGCACGATCTCACTTCTGGCCGGCAACACTTCCTCCGGCATCGAGCCGGTATTCGCCTTCTCCTATCAGCGGCGCGTCCGCCAGCAGGATAATTCGTTCATTGAAGAGCCGGTGCAGGACTACGCGCTGACGCTTTGGCGCCGCCTCCATGGAGAGGCCCCGCTCCCCGAGCATAGTTTTGTCAGCGCCCAAACTCTGACCCCCGCCGATCATCTGGCGATGCAAGCGACAGCGCAACGCT
>JAHBYM010000056.1 GCA_019635975.1 Parvibaculum sp.
GCGCACCAAGGCGTTCTATGCGGTCTATGTCGACATGGACGAACTGAAGAACGAGGACGACCGCATGGTCGGCGACGACATCGCCGAACAGGGCATCGACTTCCTGAAGACGGTCAACTTCGCCAAGAAGAACCCGATGGCGAGCGTCGCGGCCGAGTAAATTCCCCGAAGGGTCCTCACCGACGGGATAAACTTGAGGGCGGCTCCGAAAGGGCCGCCCTTTTTTCGTTCCCGCGCGCCGCTCTGCTACACTCTCCCGATGAACGATATTCACGACATGCTGCGCGACGCGATGCCCGATCTTCCGGCGCCGCCCTGGCCGCTCATCGGCGAGGGGCTCTGGTCGTCGGTCCACGATCTCGGCGACGGCACGGTGTTGAAGCTGGTCAGGCGGCAGACGCCGGGCCTCGGCTCGGGCGTCGCGATCCACCGCCGCGAGGCGCTGGCGCTTGCCGTGCTTGACGGCCTTGCAACCGCGCGCGTCTCAGTGCCGGCGCTCGTTGCGGAAGGCGCGTTCGACGGCGGGGCCCATGCCGGCTGGCTGCGCATTGCGCGTCTCGACGGCGCGGCGCCGCGCGAGGACCGCCTCGTCTATGCCGATGCCGCAACGCGCGACGGTTTCGGCGAACGGCTCGGCGCCGCGATTGCCGATTTCCACGCCGAGGCGACACCGCGCGCCGCGGCGAGCAAGCTTGGTGACGGCATTGCGCGCGGATTGACGCTGGCGCGCGACCGCTTCAGCCAGCCTGCCGATCACCATGCCGCCGATGCCGTGCTCGCCGCCTGGGCGGAAGAATGCGCCAAAGGCCCGCTCGTCTTCACGCATGGCGACGTCAATCTGTCGAACCTGCTCGATGCGGGGCGCAACGCACCGCTTGGTTTCGTCGACTTCGCCGAAAGCGGCTGGAGCCTCGCCGAAGCCGACTTCCGCCATCTCGATGCCTATGGACCGCTCAGCGACGCCGTGATGCGCGGCTATGCGGCGCGCGCCGGCCACGCGCCGGACCGGCGCCGCATCGCGCTTGCCGCCGCCGCCAACGCGCTTTGCACCATCGCCATCGAAGGCGCCTCGGGACATCCGCGCGAGGCGATAAGGCGGCGCGGCCAGCTCGAACATTGTCTCGAAGCGGCGGGGCTTCCATGAGCGACGATCTGCCCGGCATCGAGGAAGACGAGTTCCGCCTGTTCGACGGGCGGCAGTCGCAAACGGCAGCCAATGTGCAGCGCGGCTGCTGCCGGCTGCTCGCGCAGATGGGCTATGCCGCGATCACCGAGCTGACGCTTGCCACCGGCCGTCGCGTCGACATCATCGCGCTCGGCCCGAAAGGCGAGATCGTCGTCCTCGAAATCAAGTCGAGCCTCGTCGACTACAAGACGGATGCGAAATGGGAGGAGTATCTCGATTTCTGCGACCGTTTCTATTTCGCGGTGCCGCCGGAATTTCCGCGCGAGATCATTCCGGCCGAAGTCGGCCTCGTCGTCGCCGACCGTTATGGCGCCGAGATTTTGCGCGAAGGCCCGGTGACGCCGCTCGCGCCCGCACGCCGCAAGAAACTGACGCTGCACGCCGCCCGCGTCTCGGCCCGCCGCGTCATCCGGTTTCTCGATCCGGAGTGAGTGGGACGCAACCTCGATCCGCTACCCGTCAAATCCCACCCTCCCCCTGTGGGAGGGTCGAAAAATTCGAGCGGAACGCGAGAAATTTTTCGGGGAGGGGTGAGCGTGGAATCTCGGCGCATAACCGATCGCGCGCCATCCGCCGAGAGCGGAGAACCCCTCCCCAAAATTCGCGATGCGAATTTTGACCCTCCCACAGGGGGAGGGTAGAAGAGATCACCAAGCCGCGGCCTGAACCCTATTTCGGCGCGCGTTTTGCGAGGATGCGTTGCAGGGTGCGGCGGTGCATGTTGAGGCGGCGCGCCGTTTCCGAGACGTTGCGGTCGCAAAGCTCGTAGACGCGCTGGATGTGTTCCCAGCGCACGCGGTCGGCCGACATCGGGTTTTCGGGCGGGCCGGCCTTGTCGGCGCCGGTCGCCAGCAATGCCGCTTCGATCGCGTCGGCATCGGCGGGCTTGGCCAGGTAATCGGCGGCGCCGAGCTTCACCGCCGTCACGGCGGTTGCGATGTTGCCATAGCCGGTCAGCACGACGATGCGGGCTTCCGGCCGCGCTTCCTCAAGTGCGGCCACCACATCGAGGCCGTTGCCGTCCTCGAGCCGCATGTCGACCACGGCAAAGCCCGGCTTCTTCGTGCGCGCCAGCTCCTTGCCTTCCTTCACCGTGCTCGCGGTCGAAACCTCGAAGCCGCGCCCCTCCATCGCGCGGGCAAGACGGGTCAGGAATGGTATGTCATCGTCGACAAGCAGCAGGGTGCGGTCTTCGGGGATATGGGGTTCGTCGCCTTCCGGCGCGGCGGCTGTCTTCTGCACGTATCTCTTCTCCAGCGGTTCTCGCAAGTCTAGGACGAAGCGCCCGGCCGCGCCACCCTGTCAGCTTCGGGGGCGCTATCGGGAAAGGCCGGTTCGGCCTCGATGGCGCGGCGCGGCCAGCTGATGGTCACCTCGGCCCCCGGTTTCCCGTCGCCGCGATTGGCGATTGCGACGGTTGCGCCGGTGCGCTCCAGCAGCGTCTTGCCGATGAAGAAGCCGAGGCCCATGCCCTCATGCGCATCGTCGGTGACGGGTGCGCCGCGCTTGCCGGCGCTGCGGCGCGGCCGCGTCGTCACATAGGGTTCGCCGAGCTTTTCCAGCACGTCGGGTGCGAAGCCCGGCCCGTCGTCGACGATCGTGACGGTGATGCGGTTGCGGTCGTGATGCGCCGAGATCGACACTTCGGTCCGCGCAAAATCAGCGGCGTTTTCGATGAAGTTGCCGAGGCCGTAGAGAATTTCCGGGCGCCGCCAGATTTCCGGTTCGGCCGCGCCTTCCTCTTCCGCCACCACCTCCATCGGGAACGCCACATCCATGTCGCGATGCGGGCGCGTCACCTCGTCGAGCAGCGCCTTCAGCGGCAGGCGCGAATAGACGGCGTCGCCGTCTTCGGGACGGCGCGACAGGCGCGAGAGAATTTCCTTGCAGCGTTCGGCCTGGCTGTTGAGCAGCGCGAGGTCTTCCTTCATTTCCGCTTCGCTCATGCCGCCGCGCATCAGTTCCTTCGAGACCAGCGAAATCGTGCCGAGCGGCGTGCCGAGTTCATGCGCGGCGGCGGCGGCCAGTCCATCGAGCGCCGAAAGGCGCTGTGCGCGCGCCAGCACGGCTTGCGTCGCCGACAAGGCCGCCGACATGCGGCGCGATTCCTGCGAGATGCGCCAGGCATAGGCGGCAACGAAGCCGAGACCGAGCAGCAGCGCGATCCAGTGACCGGTGACGAAGAGCGGCGGCAGCACCAGCACCTCGCCGGGATACCAGGGCAGCGGCATGTGAAACCAGGCCAGCAGCGTCACATAGACGAAGGCCTGCATCAGCAGCAGCCCGGTCGAACGCAGCGAGAGCGTCGTCGCCGAAATCGTCACCGGCGCCATGAAGAGCAGCGCGAAGGGGTTTTGCAGGCCGCCGGTCAGAAACAACAGCACCGCAAGTTGCATCAGGTCGATGGCGAAATAGACCGCCGCCTGCCACTCGGGCAGGCGCGTCGTCGAGCGGTAGCGCAGCGTCAGGAAAACATTGAGCCAGGCAGAAGCCGCGATCACCGCGAGACAAAGGCCGAGCGGCAGCGGAAAACCCATCCAGAGATTGGCGACCAGCACGGCGGCAAGCTGGCCGGCGATGGCCAGCCAGCGCAGGATCACCAGTGTCTGCAGCCGCACCCGCCCGCTCGCATCGCCCGCCGGCGCGATCCGGCCGGCGAGGAAGTTCCGGCGCAGCCAGCGCATGCTGCCCTTGTCGACGATCATTGCCATGAGATGCCGCTTTCGTTTTGTTCGATTTCCATTGTAACGCGGCTTTTGGATGGCGGGGATAAGTTCCAGGACAGCGCAATCGGTTGTGTTCCCACCCTCCCCTTGGGGGAGGGTCGACAATTTGTGAGCGTGAGCGAACAAATTTCGGGGCGAGGTCGCGGCGGTGGCGGCATCGTAAAACGACAGAGCGTGCGCTGACGCGCTTCAGCGCCCCCGCCCCAAACGGGCTTCGCGCGTTTGACCCGCCTCCAGGGGCGGGTGGGAAAATGGAGTTACGGCTACCTTTACCGCGCGTTCCATCCGCCTCAGGCGTTGGACGGCCAGCCGGTCAGCGGGCGGCTTTCGCCGATGGCCATGATCCAGGCATCGGCGGCCGGGTAGCCGGCATCCGCGGCGGCGGCGCGGAAGCGCTCCGGCGGTTCGAAGGGCGGCTCGACGGTCAGCAGCACGGTTCCCCAATGCATTCCGACGACGCGTTTGGCCTTCAGGTCGCGGCCTATCTGCACGGCTTCCTCGGGCGTTGCATGGGAGGCCTTCATCATCACGCGCGGTTCATAGGCGCCGATGCCGAGCAGCGCGGTGTCGAAGGGTCCGTATTGCTCGCCGATCTCGCTGAAGACCGGCCCATAGCCCGAATCGCCGCCGAAGAAGAGATGATGCGTCTCGCTTTTCAGCGCAAAGCCCGCCCAGAGCGTGCGGTTGGTGTCGAAGCCCGAACGCCGCGACCAATGCACCACCGGCAGCGCAGTCGCCGTCACGCCGCCGATCTCGTGGCTCTCATGCCAGTCGAGTTCGACGACATTGGCAAAACCGCGCTCGCGGAAAAAGCCGCCAAGCCGGAGCGGCACCGCGACCGTCATGCGGTCCTTGCCGGGCAGCCGCGCCAGCGCGCGTTCGTCGAGATGGTCGTAGTGATTGTGGCTGACGACGAGCAGGTCGACCGGCGGCAATGCCGACATCGGTACGCCGCATTTGACATAGCGGCGGGGGCCGAGGCCCGCGGGGCCCGCATAGCTTGTCAGATAGGGGTCGGTCAGAACCGTCAGCCCGCCGATGCGGATCAGAAACGAGGCGTGGCCGAGCCAGGTGATGAAATCGCCGCCATCCTCGACATGTGCTTCAAGCGCGCGGGTCGCCAGATCGCGGGGCACGACATGGTTTTCGGGGATATCGACCTTGCGGCGGCCCATCTTCAGCATTTCGAGGAAAAACGGCGCGGCCGTTTTCAGGCGCGCCTGCCCGCGGCTCGGGCTTCCCTTCGGGTTGCGAAAGGTGCCGTCGGGCATGTGATGCCAGGGCTTCGCACCGGCGCCGGGGGGAGGTCTGCGATCAGTCATGTCACACAAGGAGATAGGGCGCCACGCCGTCCTCAGCAAGATGCGGCGATGCGGCTCAATAGGCGCCAGCGGCGCGCAGGATCGAAACGATTTCGCGGTAGTGGTTTTCTTCCGCCAGATCGAGCGCCGTGCGGCCGGTGACGTCCGTCTCCCCGACATCGGCGTCGTGGCGCAGCAGCGCCTCGACAAAGGCCGCGTTGCGCGCCCGCGTCGCAATCAGCAGCGGTGCATCGCGGTTGCTGCCGAGAAGGTTCGGATTGGCGCCGCCTTGCAGCAGGGCCTCGGCGATGTCGGCGCGGCCGACCGTGGCGGCCATCGACAGCGGCGTCGTGCCGTCGGGCGCACGCCGGTTGGGATCGGCGCCTTTTTCGAGCAGCAACTCGACCACCGCCAGGTGACCGTTGCCGACGGCGAGGATCAGCATCGGGATGCGGTCGCGGCCCGCCTCGTTGGGGGTGATGCCCTTCATCAGATCGGTGCGCAGCTTCTCAATGTCGCCGCTGCGCGCCGCATGGACCGTATCGTTGTCGACCATGTAGCTGGTCGGACCGCCCGGCGGTACGGCAAATGCCGGCCCAGTCAGCAGGAACAAAGCCAGCAAAACGCCTGGAAGCGCGGCTATACGTGTCATTTTGTCGCCCCGAAGCCCTTTCGCAAAGCCCGCCGCCGGTTTGCGGCAGGCCCTTTTGGCGTTAAACATTTGACCGGAAACGGCAGCGCCCCAAGGGCCCGTCCGGAGAAATCAGTATAACCCATGTGGCGGACGGCGTCCGCTTTTCAGACCGCCGGAACGGGAGAACGACCATGACACGCAACGGCATCATCGCACTTGTGGCCGGCGTCGCGGTTGCCATTGCCGTCGGCATCTGGATTTCCGACCTCGTGATCTCGAATGTCGAGACCCGCCAGGCGCAGGACAGTGGCGCGGCGCGTGTCGGCGGGCCCTTCACGCTGGTTAACGAACAAGGCGAAACCGTCACCGAGGCCGATTTCCGCGGCCGCTACATGCTGATCTATTTCGGCTTTACCTTCTGCCCCGATGTCTGCCCGACCGAGCTGCAGGTGATGGCGAGCGCCATCGAGGCGCTGGGTCCGCGCGGCGAGGACATCGCGCCGGTCTTCATCACCATCGATCCCGAGCGCGACACACCCGAAATCATGGCGCGCTACGTCGCGCTCTTCCATCCGCGCCTGACCGGCCTCACCGGCTCGCCCGAACAAATCGCCGCGGCGGCGAAAGCCTGGCATGTCTTCTACCGCAAGGCCGAGGATGAGAGCTCGTCGGAGGACTATACGATGGACCATTCCTCCATCGTCTTCTTGATGGGCCCCCAAGGCGAATATCTGAAACTCTTCGCGCCCGGCACAAGCCCCGACAAAATGGCCGAAGACATCGCGGCGTTTTTGTGAGGCGGGTCAGCGATACTGCCCCTTTCATCCGTGTCTTGACGGTTTTCGGACATCCGCCTATGTTCCGCGCATGGATCGCGACGCGCATATCGATTTCGGCCGCAAGCTTGGCCTTGAACTCGCTCTTCGGGGCGCGCTTCTCTGCGCTTGAGCGCAGAAAACAGATCCACTTACCCATATTGATATCCGAATTTCCTTTTGCGCCGCGCGAGCGACAGGCCGACATTGGCCCCTGTGCGCTCCCGCGTTGAAGATGCGAGAATACCGATGTTGAAGAACCCCGCCGTCAAATACCGCGCCTTCAAGCCGGTCGACCTGCCCGACCGGCAATGGCCCTCGAAGACCATCGAAAAGCCGCCGATCTGGATGAGCACCGATCTCCGGGACGGCAATCAGGCGCTATTCGAACCGATGAATGCCGAGCGCAAGCTCCGCATGTTCGAATTGCTGGTCAAGATCGGCTTCAAGGAAATCGAGGCGGGCTTCCCTTCCGCGTCGGACACCGATTTCGGTTTCATCCGCAAGCTGATCGAGGACGGTCATGTGCCGGACGATGTGCATATCGAGGTGCTGACACAGGCGCGGCCCGAGCTGATCGCGCGCACGATGGAGAGTTTGCGCGGCGCCAGGAATGCTATTGTCCATGTCTACAACGCCACGGCGCCGAATTTCCGCGAAGTGGTGTTCGGCCAGGGCAAGCAGGGCGTGAAAGCCATCGCCACCGAAAGCGCGCACCAGATCAAGGAACTCGCGGCGGCGCAGCCTTCGACCAACTGGACCTTCCAGTACAGCCCGGAGGTTTTTTCCGGCACCGAGCTCGACTTCGCCAAGGAAGTCGTCGATGCGGTGACGAAGGTCTGGGATGCGCGGCCCGACAACAAGGTCGTCATCAACCTGCCCGCGACCGTCGAAATGGCGACACCCAACGTCTATGCCGACCAGATCGAATGGATGCACCGCAATCTCGAGCGGCGCGACGGCATCGTGTTGAGCCTGCATCCGCATAACGACCGCGGTACGGCGGTCGCCGCCGCCGAACTCGGCGTGATGGCCGGCGCCGACCGCGTCGAGGGTTGTCTCTTCGGCAATGGCGAGCGCACGGGCAATGTCGATCTCGTCACGCTGGCGCTCAATCTCTACAGCCAGGGCATTCATCCGGGTCTGGATTTTTCGCAGATCAACGAGATCGCGCGCACATCAGAGTACTGCACCCAGTTGCCGATCCATCCGCGTCACCCCTATGTGGGCGATCTGGTGTTCACCGCCTTTTCGGGTTCGCATCAGGACGCGATCAAGAAGGGGTTTGCGGCGCGCAAGGAAGGCGACATCTGGGAGGTGCCCTATCTGCCGGTCGATCCGAAGGATCTGGGGCGCTCCTACGAATCCATCATTCGCGTCAACAGCCAGTCGGGCAAGGGCGGCGTCTCCTATCTTCTCGAAGCCGAATACGATCTGAAGCTGCCGCGCCGGCTTCAGGTCGAATTCAGCGCCGCGGTTCAACGCGTCACCGACGACAGCGGCAAGGAAGTGCGTGCGGCGGATATCTGGCGGATTTTCGAGAATGAGTATCTGACGCTGGTCGAGCCCATCGAGTATCGCAGCCATTCGCTTTTCGACGAAGGCGGCAAGCAGGGCGTGAAGCTCCGTGTACGCCGGTTCGGCAAGGATGAGGAGCTTGTCGGCTTCGGCAACGGGCCGATCGACGCCGTTGTCGACGCGCTGAAGCTCGGCGTCCAGTTCCGCCATTTCGAGGAACACTCGATCGGTTCGGGCTCGGACGCCAAGGCGGTCGCCTTTATCGAGGTCGCGGACCCGGCCGGCGCCGGCGATATTTTCGGCGTCGGCATCGACCCCAACATCATCACCGCCTCCTTCCGGGCGCTGATCGGCGGGGCGAACCGGGCTGCGAAGCGTCTGCCGGAGGCGGAGCGGCGGCGCTTCTGCGGTCTTCAGGACTGACGCGAACGCCGCTTTCGGCTTCAAGCGGGGATAAAGGCGGGGACAAGTTTTTTTGCGCTTGTCGCCGCCCCTTTGCCACGTCCGGACATCGGCCCCGTCAAATTCTGTTTGTGACAGTTTTTTGACAGTTCGATGACAGTCTCCGCATTATGGTTCTTAATCCCTCGCAAAAAAGGCCTTGGTAGGCTCCGCGTCAGGGCCTACATTTGATGTTGCGCCGCAACATAAGCGGGGCGCCGGAGGCCGTTCGATACGAGGTACCGCGTGCTTTATCACATTTACGAAATGAACCATGCGGCCGTCGCGCCGTTCCGCGCCGCCGCCGAAATGGGCTTGTGGGCGCTCCGGCATCCGCTCAATCCCTTCGCCGAAACGGTCGCCGGCAAAACGCTCGCCGCCGCGCTCGACGTTTTCGAGACGACGACGCGGCGCTACGGCAAGCCCGCCTTCGGCCTTCATGAAACGGAGATCGGCGGCAAGCCCGTTCCGGTCGTCGAGAAAACCGTCTGGGAACGTCCTTTCTGCAAACTGGTCCATTTCGAGCGCGAGCCGTCGGCGCTGAAGAACATCGCGCCGCAGCCGAAACTGCTGATCGTCGCGCCGCTGTCCGGCCATTACGCAACGCTCCTGCGCGGCACCGTCGAGGCGATGCTGCCCTATTGCGAGGTTTACATCACCGACTGGATCGACGCACGAAAAGTGCCTGTGACAGAAGGCTCTTTCGATCTCGACGATTATATCGACTATACGATCGACATGTGCCGCCTGCTTGGACCGGACGTGCATCTGCTCGCCGTCTGCCAGCCTTCGGTGCCGGTCTTCGCCGCTGTCGCGGCGATGCACGACATTGACGATCCGTGCGTGCCGCTCAGCATGACGCTGATGGGCGGGCCGATCGACACGCGCGAAAGCCCGACGGAGGTCAATCGCCTTGCGACCGAGCGCGGCACCGAATGGTACGAACGCAATGTCGTGATGACGGTGCCCTGGCCGCATCCCGGCGTCATGCGCCGCGTCTATCCGGGCTTTGTGCAATTGTCGGGTTTCATGGCGATGAATCTCGACCGCCACATGGACGCCCACTGGAACTATTTCGACCACATGGTCGAGGGCGACGGCGACTCGGCGGAAAAGCACCGCGAGTTTTACGACGAGTATCTGTCCGTCATGGACATGACGGAGGAGTTCTACCTCCAGACCGTCGACGAGGTTTTCGTCAAGCATTCGCTGCCCAAGGGCGAATTCGTGCATCGCGGCCGGCCGGTCCGTCCGGAAGCCATCACCCGCACCGCGCTGATGACGGTCGAGGGCGAGAAGGACGATATTTCGGGCGTCGGGCAGACCAGGGCAGCGCACAAGCTCTGCACCAACCTGCCGGCGTCGATGAAGACCCATTGGGAACAGCCGGGCGTCGGCCATTATGGTGTCTTCAACGGCTCGCGCTGGAAAAACGAAATCGCACCGCGCGTGCGCGCGTTCATCGCCGCCCATGGTTCGCGGCCGGCGAAAAGCTAGAGGGTCCGGGCGAAGATCTGCACATCGTCCTGAAAGGCCTTGAACTCGAGCGCGTTGCCGGCAGGGTCGCGAAAAAACATCGTCGCCTGCTCGCCGGCCTCGCCCTTGAAACGGATATGCGGTTCGACGACGAAAGGCGTTCCCGCGGCGCGCAGGCGGGCGGCCAGGTCGTGCCAGTCGGCCCATTCGAGGATTAGTCCGAAATGGGGCACCGGCACGTCGTCACCATCGACCGTGTTGGATGCGACATCGGCACGCTCGCGCGGCGGCGCCAGATGAGCAACAATCTGATGACCGCGAAGGTCGAAGTCGACCCAGGTGCCGGACGAGCGGCCTTCCGGGCAGCCGAGCAGGCCACCGTAAAATTCTCTGGCCCGGGCCAGATCATCGACCGCGAAAGCAAAATGAAATCGTGGCATCCTTGACATGATTCGAGCCTATTTTTTCTACCCTCGAACAGGAACGACCAGACCGCCGTCATCGCCCCGCCGGCCGCCCCGGAGGGCATTGGGTTCGACCGCATTATGAACAAACCGCTGAAGCCCGTATCGCTCCATTTCGATCACCTCCAGATCGGCGGGCGCACCGTCCCGGTGACCGTGCGCCACAATCCGCGCGCCAAGCGCGTCATTGTCCGCGTCGACCTCGCCGCCGGTTCGGTCCAGGTCACGACGCCCTCCAAGCGTGGCCTCGGCAAGGCATTGCTGTTTGCCCGCGAGCAGCGCGAATGGATCGCCGAGCGTCTGCATCAGGTACCGGCGCCGGTTCCCTTCCGCAACGGGGCGCGCATTCCCTATCGCGGCAAGGAGCATATCGTGCGCTATGTCGGCGCGCGGCGCGAGGACGCACTGGAGCGGGGTCCGGTCTGGCGCGTGCGCAGCGCCGATACGGGCGGCATGCCCGAGATCCGCGTCACCGGCCATCCCGATTTCGTGCAGCGCCGCGTCACTGACTGGCTGAGAGCCAAGGCGCGCGACGAACTCAACGAGCAGGCGCTTTTTTACGCCGATCTTTTCGACGTCCGTCCGTCGCGCATCACGGTGCGCGACACGACGACCCGCTGGGGTTCCTGTTCGCCGACACGGGCGCTTTCGTTTTCGTGGCGGTTGATCCTTGCGCCTTCCTATGTGCTCGACTATGTGGCCGCCCATGAGGTCGCGCATATCAGGCACATGAATCACGGGCCGCGTTTCTGGAACCTCGTCGCCGAGGCAATCCCGAATTACGAGATGGCCAAGCGCTGGCTCGAGGTGAACGGCCCCGGCCTTCACCGCTACGGCGCCGACCCGCTCGGCATTTTCGCGGACCGATGAGGCTTTCGCCGGGTACCGCTCTCTTCACCGTCTTTCTCGGCGCGTTGACGGCGGTCGGTCCGTTGTCGACCGACATGTACCTGCCCTCGCTGCCCGCCATTGCGCTCGCCTTCGCGGCGGATACCGGCGCAACGCAGCTCACCTTGAGCGCACATCTCGTCGGCTTTGCCGGATCGCAGCTTTTTTACGGACCGATGTCCGACCGCTACGGGCGGCGGCCGGTGCTGCTTGCGGGCCTCACCGTCTATATCGCGGGCAGCTTCGCCTCGCTTTTCGTCACTTCCATCGAAGAGCTGATCGCGGCGCGGTTTTTTCAGGCAATCGGCGGCGGCGCCTCTGTGGTGCTGGCGCGCGCCGTCGTGCGCGACCTCTATGAAGGGCCGGCGGCCGGACAGATGCTGGCGCGCATGGCGGCAATCATGGGCATCGTGCCGGCGCTGGCGCCGATGCTGGGCGGCGTCATCGAAGCGGCTTACGGCTGGAAGATGAATTTCGTCGTCATGGGCGCTTTCGGCGCCGTGCTGGTGCTGATCGTTTTGACCAGCCTCGACGAAACGATGCCGCCGGCGCGACGGCAAAGTGCGGCGCCGCGCGCGATCTTCAGCCACTACCGGCGCCTCATCGCCGACCGGCGCTACCTGCGTTATCTCGCCATCGCCAGCACCTGTTTTGCAGGCCTTTTTGCCTTCATCTCCGGTTCGTCCTTCGTGCTGCAAGGCCTCTACGGGTTGTCGCCGGTCGTCTACGGGCTTTGCTTCGGGCTGATGGCGGCGGGCTATATCGCCGGCTCGCTGACCGGCGGGCGGCTGGTCCGGCGGCTCGGCATCGACGGCACGCTGAAAATCGGCGGCGCTTCCGCCTGTATCGCGGGACTTGCCATGCTTGCAGGCACGCTCGCAACCGTCTCGCCGCTCGCGATTGTCATACCCGTCATGCTTTACGGTTTTGCGGTCGGGCTCACCATGCCGCAGGCGATGGCGGGCGCGTTGACGCCGTTTCCGGAAATCGCGGGCACGGCATCGGCGCTGTTGGGCTTCCTGCAAGCGGGAGCGGCGGCAGCTGTCGGCATCTATGTGGGCCACGGCGTCGGCGCGAGCGCCATGCCGATGGTCGGCACGATCGCGGCGACCGGGCTGCTGGCATTCGCCGTGACTGTTTTCAAGCGGCCTGCCGCCTAGCGCCGGCCGCCGGGCTGCAAGAGGGGCCGGTGCGGTTCGCCACGACCGAAGAGACGGTCGAAGAAACCGGGTTCTTCCCATTCATATTCACGCTCATCCATGTCGCCGGTCGCCGATGCCGGGACGACGGATGTTCGCGGCACGTCGGCGACCACCATGTCGGGAAGTTCGGCCACTGGAACCTCGCCTTGCGTACGCATCATGAAGTCGTGCCAGATGCGCGCCGGCAGGGTGCCGCCGGTGACGTTCTTCATCGGCGCGCCATTGTCGTTGCCGACCCAGATGCCGACGACGAGATCGGCGGTGTAACCGATGAACCAGGCGTCGCGGAAGTCCTGGCTGGTGCCGGTCTTGCCGCCGGACGGCCGCTCGCCGAGCGCCGAATTGCGGCCCGTTCCGTAGATCATCACCGCCTTCAGCATGTTGTTCATCGCGCCGGCGGTGCGCTCGTCGATGACACGGCCGAGACCGGAACCGTGGCGGCGATAAAGCTCCTCGCCCGACTGCCCATAGACCTCGGAGATGCCGTGCGGAATGACGCCGTAGCCGCCATTGGCGAAAGTCGCGTAGGCGGCGGTCAGTTCGATCAGGGTAGCGCTGCCGGAACCGAGCGCCAGCGACAGGTTCGATGGCAATTCCTCCTGCAGGCCGAGGCGGCGGGCGGCGGAAACGACATTGCGGACGCCGACCTCGCGCGCCACCTGCACCGCGACCGTGTTGATCGATTTCGCCAGCGCCGTGCGCAGCGTGACCTCGCCTTCGAAGCGGTCGGTATAGTTCGAGGGCGACCAGCCGCCATAGGTCACCGGGCGATCGACACGCATCGTGTCGGGGCTCATGCCCTTTTCGATGGCCGCCAGATAGACGAAGGGCTTGAAGGCCGAACCCGGCTGGCGCCTGGCCTGGACCGCGCGGTTGAACTGGCTCAGCGCATAGGAGCGGCCACCGACCATGGCGCGCACCGCACCGTCCGGTGTCATCGCGACAAGCGCCGCCTGGCCGGCGTTCATCGCGTCGCCGTCATTCGCGAGGACGGACGCAATGACAAGCTCGGCCTCGCGCTGAAGAACCGGATCGATGGTGGTGACGACATCGACATCGGCGGCGGAGCGTCCGGCGTAGTCCGGCAGGGCCTCGGCCACCCAGTCGACGAAGTAGTTGATCGAGCCGCGCGCCGCATAGCCTTCGAGGGAGGCGGGGCTGACATTTGCCAGATGCGCTTCGTCAGGCGTGATGTAGCCGGCGGCGATCATGTTGCTCAGCACGATGGCGGCGCGGCCGCGCGCCAGATCGATGTCGTTGGTCGGCGAATAGCGCGACGGCGCTTTCAGCAACCCCGCCAGCATCGCCGCCTCCGGCAATGTCAGGGCGCGGGCCGGCTTCCGGAAATAACGCTCGGACGCCGCTTCGATGCCATAAGCGCCGCCGCCGAAATAGACGCGGTTCAGATAAAGCGTCAGGATTTCTTCCTTGGTGAAACGCAGTTCGAGCCAGACCGCCAGCACCATTTCCTCGATCTTGCGCGCGATCGTGCGGTCGGGTTTCAGGAACAGGTTCTTGGCCAATTGCTGGGTGATCGTCGAGCCACCCTGCACATAGGCGCCGGCACGATAGTTCGCGACCATGGCGCGGCCGAGGCCGACGGGATCGACGCCAAAATGCCAGTAGAAGCGACGGTCCTCGGTCGCCAGCACCGCCGCCGGCACATGCGCCGGCAGATCGGCGAGCAGCGTGTAGCCGCCTTTCAGATCGCCACGATGGCTCAGCACCTGACCGTCGATGGCGCGGATCGAAATCGACGGCGCCTGACGGACATTGTAGAGGCTCGATGTGTCGGGCAGATTGAGGCCGTACCAGAAAAGCAGGCCGCCGAAAGCGATGACGCCCCACAGCGCCAGGACAGACCCGTAGTAGAAGGCGGTGCCGAGCATTGTGCCGCGGCGCGACGGCGAACGCTTGCGCGCGGCGGTCGATTTGCCGGCCGGCTTACGGCGCGCGGCTTTTGGCGACGCCTTGGCGGATGATGATTTTTTTACCGGGCGCGTGGGCTTGGGCGCCGGCTTGCGCGGCTTTGGCGCGGGCTTTTTGCGCGGCTCGAACGACGGATCGAGGCGGCGCATGCCGCGATCCTCGAAGGCATCGTCTTCCCAGCGCGCCATGTCCTCGTCGTCATCCTCGTCGTAATCGTCGGCGGGCGCGTTGACGCCGACGCCCATCCGCACCGGACGCAGACCGGCGACGCGAACCGTCGTCCAGTCGCCGTCGTCCGCCGCGCCGCGCCGCGCGAAACCTGTTGTCGGCTTGCGGGATGCCATGGGGCCTCGAACCTCGTCCTGCCACGCCGGCGCAGCTGCGCGGCGCACGGGATTTCGTCCCGAAGCTAGACACGGATAGTTAACGCGCTGTTAACGCTTTGTCGCCGGACGGAACGGCCTCAAATGTCCAGATTCGCCACATTCAGAGCGTTTTCGCGGATGAAGTCGCGGCGCGGCTCGACCACGTCGCCCATCAGCTTGACGAAGAGATCGTCCGCCTCGTCGAGTTCGCGGATCTTGACCTGCAACAGCGAACGCGCCTCCCGGTCGAGCGTCGTCTCCCAGAGCTGGTCGGGGTTCATTTCGCCGAGGCCCTTGTAGCGCTGAACCGAATTTCCCTTGGAACCGGCGGCCAGAATGGCATCGAAGAGCTGCGAAGGCGAGCGGATGAGATGGGTTTCGTCCTTGCGGCGCAGCGTTGCCGCCTTTCCATAGACTTCCTGCAGGTGGCCAGTATATCCGTCGAGGCGCCGCGCGTCGGCGCTGGCGATCAGCGGCCCGTCGATCGACACCTCCTCGCGCACGCCGCGGACTTCGCGGGCGAAACGCAAACCGCCATCGGATGTCGTTTCGCCGGTCCAGCCGCGTTCGGTTTCTTCCGACAGCAGGTCGAGACGGCGGGCAATATAGGCGGCGGCCTCCTTTGCATGCGTCTCTTCGGCCAGTGCTTTCGGGTTTAGCGCACCGGCGATCGCGGCCTGTTCGATGACGAAGCGGGGATACTTGCCCGGCAATCCGTCGAGTACGGTCCTGACAGCACGGGCCTTCGACACGATGTCGGAGAGGTCGGGCCCGGCGCGCTGCGACCCGTCGGCAAGCGTCAGCACCATGTCCTCGATGCCGGTCGCCGCCAGGAAATCGTTGAGCGCCTTTTCGTTCTTCAGATAGGTCTCGGACGTTCCGCGGCGCACCTTGTAGAGCGGCGGCTGGGCGATGTAGAGATGGCCGCGCTCGATCACTTCCGGCATTTGCCGGTAGAAGAACGTCAGAAGCAGCGTG
>JAHBYM010000057.1 GCA_019635975.1 Parvibaculum sp.
CGCGACCGGCATCCGGCGGTGGCGCTTTTCGTCGACATCGATCCGGCGGATGTCGATGTCAATGTGCATCCGGCCAAGGCCGAAGTGCGTTTCCGCGACGCCGGTCTCGTGCGCGGCCTGATCGTCGGCGCGCTGAAACACGCATTGGCGGGCGCCGGCCATCGCGCCTCGACCACGGTTGCGGGCGCGACGCTGGATGCGCTTCGTCCTGCCGCCGCCCCGGCCCATGCCGCACCCGGTGCGTATACGTCGCGCGGCTTCGCCGAAAGCGGCAGCGCCTGGCAGGGCGCCTTCGCCGATCTCGGCGGCCACACGGCCCGCGTCGACATCGCACCCGCCGATGCCGCGCCGGATGTTGCCCGTCCGCTCGGCGTCGCGCGCGGCCAGCTTCACGAAACCTATGTCGTGGCGCAAACGGCGGACGGCATCGTCATCGTCGATCAGCATGCCGCCCATGAACGTCTGGTCTATGAGCGCATGAAAAAGGCGATGGAAACGCGCGGCGTCGCGCGTCAGATGCTGTTGATCCCCGAAGTGGTCGAGCTCGACGAGGCCGAGGCAGCCCGTCTTGCCGCGCGCGCCGGCGAACTCGCCGAACTCGGCTTTGTGCTCGAGGCGTTCGGCGCCGGGGCCGTCGTGGTCCGCGAGGTGCCGGCGATCTTCGGCAAGCTCGATGTCGCAGGGCTCGTGCGCGATCTGGCCGACGATCTTTCGGAGCTTGACGAAGCGCTGTCGTTGAAGGAACGGCTGGAAGAGGTCTGCGGCACCATCGCCTGTCACGGTTCGGTGCGCGCCGGCCGCCGCCTTACCGCCGAGGAAATGAACGCGCTGCTGCGCGAAATGGAAGAGACGCCGCATTCGGGTCAGTGCAATCACGGCCGCCCGACCTATGTCGAGCTGAAGCTCGCAGACATCGAACGTCTATTTGGCCGCCGCTGAAACCGCCGGCGTCAGCGCTTCGAGAAATCCCCGGAGATCGTCGGTCACGTGATGGACATGATCCCCGTCCGCGCCCTCATGCGAGATCTGCTGGTGTCGCTCCGGGCCGGGCGCGCCCGGCCTCACCCACACCGTCGTCATGCCAAGCGCATGCGGCGCTTCGAGATTTCGCGCAATGTCCTCGAACATCGCAGCCGACGCCGGGTCGAAACCGCTCGCCTCGATCAGGTGTTCATAGGCGCCGCGCCGCGGCTTCGGCTCGTAGCGCGCGGTCACGATGTCGTAGATTCCGTCAAAAACGTCCGCGATGCCGAGTTGCTGGATCACGTTCTCGGCATGCGCCGTCGAGCCGTTGGTGAAGATCAGCTTGCGGCCCGGCAATCGGCCGATCGCGGCGCCGAGTGCGGCGTCCGGCGCCACCGCCGACACGTCGATGTCGTGCACAAATTGCAGGAACGCCGCCGGCTCAAGCCCGTGGACCTTCATCAGGCCCGAAAGCGTCGTGCCGTGCTCGACATAAAAATCCTTCTGGATGCGCCGCGCCTCCAGCGCATCGACCCCCAGAAAATCTCCGATAAAGGCTGTCATTCGCTGGTCGACCTGCGCAAAGAGATCGCAGGCCGGCGGATAGAGCGTGTTGTCGAGGTCGAATACCCATGTCTCGATATGGGAAAAGCCGGCCGTCGTCGCGGACGTGTCGGGGGCAGGAAAGGGAGGATTCCGGGACTCGGTCATGCCCCTTATGTGCCGCGCCGCGCGCATGCTGGCAAGCCCCGGCGCGCCGAATGAGCCCCGGAGATTAAGCGAGTGTTAAGCGCCATGGACCGAAACTGGGTGAGCGGGGGCGTCCGCCCGGTCCGGGCGCATTTCAGGGAGCAGCGATGGCATTCGGCCTGCTGTCGAGATTGTTGGGAGGGCGGGTGCTGCCCGAGCGGCTCCGCTACGAAGACGCACGCGAGGTGCTCGAAGGCCACCGCAATGCCGCCAAGCGCGAACTGGCCGGCCGCGAGGATGCACCGCCCGAAACGCTCTACTACCTTGCCTGCGACGACGACAATGAGGTTCGCAGCCTCGTCGCCGCCAACCCCTCGACCCCGATCCACGCCAACGAGCTGTTGCGCACGGACAGCGAAGTCGAGGTGCGCGAGGAACTGGCCCGCAAGATTGCGCGTCTCATGCCCGACATGCCCCGGCGCGAGCGCACGACGATACAAAAACGCACCGTCGAATTGCTGGAAAAGATCGCGGCCGACGAAGCCCCGCGCGTTCGTGCCATCGTCGCCCACGAGGTCGCACGCTGCCCGACGATCCCCAAGCGCCTTGCCCTGCGTCTGGCGCGCGACGTCGAAATCTCGGTCTGCGGGCCGATCTTGCAGTATTCGCCGCTGCTCTCCGACGAAGACCTGATCGAGTTGATTGCAACAAGCCGCATCCAGGGCGCGGTCGACGCCATCGCGAGCCGCGAAAATCTGAGCGCACGCGTGTCGGAAGCGGTCATCGCGACGCTCGATGTGTCGTCGGTTGCGCAACTTCTGGCAAATTCCAGTGCGAACATCCGCGAGAACTCGCTCGAAAGCGTCATCGCCCAGGCGGCGGGCATCGAGGCCTGGCACCTGCCGCTGGTCATGCGCACCGAGCTTTCGCTGCGTGCCGTGCGTCGCATCGCAACCTTCGTTTCCCGCGCGTTGATCGACGAACTTGGACGTGTGCACACGCTTGACGAAGAAACCTCGAACTGGTTGAAAGCCCGCGCACAGGAGCGGATCGAGGCAGAAGCCGAGCCCGGACGCAAGCCGCCTGCGCGCAACGCGATCAAGGAAGCCTATGCCGCCGGCCGCCTCGACGACGATGTGGTAACGGACGCAGCCACCACCTCGCAGCGCGCCTCGGTGGTGCTCGCGCTGTCGCTGCTCACCGGCGCCGACGTCGCGCGTATCGACAAGATCGTCGACGCCCGAAGCGGCCGCGGACTAACGGCGCTGTGTTGGAAGGCCGGCCTTTCGATGCGAACGGCGCTTGCCGTCCAGACCCACATTGCGCATGTGTCGCGAGACAATCTTGTGTTGCCCCGCGCCGGCATCGACTACCCAATGGAGCCGGATGAAATGCGCTGGCATCTCCAGTATTTCGGCATCGAGGACGACGCAGGCTGAAAATCGCCGCGCGCTACTCGAAAACCGTTTCCCACTTCGAAGCGCCGCCCGTATCGACGCGCATGAAACCGCGCTCGTCGAAGCCGCGTGCGGTACATCTCTCGCGGCCTCTGATCTCGAAGCGCGTCGGCTTGGTGCAGAAACGCATGTCGCCCGACCACACCGACAGCTCCTCCCCGGATCGCGCCGGCGCCTGCCGGTCGTCCGCCATCTCCGCATAGACGAAATATTCGCGTTCCGTCAGCTTGCCCTTGATCGCCTTTCGGCATTTGCCGGGCTCGATGCGAATCCAGCCGCTCGACATTTCGCCCTCAAGCGTGCGGTAGCCGATGGCGCTCCAGATGAGATATGCCGTCTTGTTACAGAGATCGAGGCCCGACTTTGCCTGCTCGTCCCCCGCGCTCTCGATCAATCGCTCGATCAGCTGCGTGTCGATCCGCCCGTCCGCGGCAATGCCGATTGATCGTTGATAGGCCTCGACGGCACGTGTCGTATTGCGCGCCGCGACACCGTCGATCCGCGCAAGCTTGAATCCGTTGTCCTGCAGCAACCGCTGTGCACCGGCAATCTGCGCCTGTTCGGCCGTATGGTCGCTTGCTTCCGAAAAGGTCGTCACCCAGTCGTCGCCGGGTTCCGTCCGGACGGGAAGGAACTCATTGGCGTCATAGCCGCGCGCCGCGCATTGGTCGCGCCCCTCGATCTCGAAGCTGCCATCTGCGGTGCAGAAGCGCTCATTGCCGGAAAAATATTGCGTCGGCCCCTGATGAACCTCGATGGAGCGTGCAAAGACATAATAGTCCTCGCCCGCAATCGGACCGGCCAGCGCCACGCCGCACTCGCCGGGCGCGAGCCGCACCCAGCCCCGGCTTTTCCAGTTCTCGCCCTCCTGAAAGGAGATCGCGCCGTCCAGCACATAGCTGGTCCGGTTGCAGAGTTGATAGTCGGCAAAGGCGGGTGTCGCGACGACAACGCCGAGCATCGCGATTGCGGCGACAATGCTGAAACGAAAATTCATGGCGTCGGCTCGCTCCCCCGTCGAAAACCTTCCGGCCGTCAGCCGGCGGCCTTGCGGATCAGCGTTCCCGCACCATGCTCGGTGAAGAGCTCCAGCAGCACCGCATGGCGCACACGCCCGTCGAGAATGACGACGCCGCCGACGCCGCCTTCCGCCGCGTCGATGCAGGTTTCGAGCTTCGGGATCATGCCGCCCGAAATCGTGCCGTCCTTCATCAGCGCCCGTGCTTCTTCAACCGTCAGCGCCTCGACGAGGTTACCCTTTTTGTCGAGCACGCCGCGCACGTCGGTGAGAAGCAGCATCCGCGCCGCGCCCATCGCCGCCGCAATCGCGCCGGCAACCGTATCGGCATTGATGTTGTAGGTCTCGCCGTCGCGCGACACGCCGATGGGTGCGATCACGGGAATGATGTCGGACTTCTGAATAACATCGAGAATTTCCGGATTGATCTTCTCCGGTTCGCCGACAAAACCGAGATCGAGAATCTTCTCGATATTCGATTCCGGGTCGTGAATCTTCTGATGCACCTTGCGCGCGATGATCAGGTTGCCGTCCTTGCCGCAAAGGCCGACCGCTCGCCCGCCGGCCTGGTTGAGCTGCGCCACGATCTGCTTGTTGATCGATCCCGCCAGCACCATCTCGACGATCTCGACGGTGGCCTTGTCGGTGATGCGCAACCCGCCCGAGAATTCGCTCTTGATGCCGAGCCGTGTCAGCATCGCGCCGATCTGCGGCCCCCCGCCATGAACGACGATGGGATTAATGCCCGATTGCTTCAGGAGAACGATGTCGCGCGCGAATTCAGCGCCCAGCGCCTCGTCGCCCATCGCGTGGCCGCCATATTTCACCACCACCGTGCGCTTGTCGTAGCGCTGCATGAAAGGCAGCGCCTCGGAAAGCACACGCGCCCGCTCGAGCTTTGCCGCCTCGTCGGGCGATGCCGCTTTTCCGTCGGTCGTTGTGTCCGGCATCGGCCCTCGCACTCCCCGTCTTTTCTCAACCGCTCCGGTTTTTATACCCCAGCGCGTCGGCCGCGGCCAGCGAGGCGATCTCGGCGCGCAGCGCGGCGATCCCGGTGCCGGTCTCGCTCGACGTGGCGACGATCCGCGGATGCGCGGCGACATGGGCGCGGATACCGGCTCCCACATCCGCGAGGCACTTCTCCAGTTCGCCGGCCTTCAGCTTGTCGGTCTTGGTCAGCACGATCTGGTAGGAAACGGCCGCCTCGTCGAGCAGGTCCATGACAGCGCGGTCGTTCTCTTTCAGCCCGTGCCGCGCATCGATCAGCAGCAGCACCCGGCGAAGCGCCGCACGGCCGCGCAGATAGGCCATCACGAGGTCTGTCCATTGCTCGACGCGGCTGCGGGTTTCGCGCGCATAGCCATAGCCCGGCAGGTCGGCGAGCATGATGGCCGGCCGCCCTTCGGCGCCCAGCAGGAAGAAATTGAGTTCCTTGGTCCGCCCCGGCGTGTTGGACGTGCGCGCCAGCGTCTTGCGTCCGGTCAGCGCGTTGACGAGGCTCGACTTGCCGACATTCGAACGTCCGGAAAAGGCAACCTCCGGCAGATCGCCCGGCGGCAGACCTTCCATGTCGACCGCTCCGCGCACGAACGAACAGGTTTGCGCAAAGAGCAGGCGCCCCGCTTCGAGGTCCGGCGCGTCGTCGTCCTGGCCGCTCGGCGCCCCGCTCATCGCTCAGGGTTTCGGCTTGTCGCCGCCTCCGGCAAAGAGTGCAGCCACCTTGTCGAGACCGAGATTGTTGAAAATCTCGATCTTGACGCCCTGCCGTTTCATGATGACGCCCTGCTGCAGCACCGACAGCGTGTTGTTCCAGGCCCAGTAGATGACAAGACCGGCCGGAAAGCTTGCCAGCATGAAAGTGAAGATCACCGGCATCCAGGTGAAGATCTGCGCCTGGATCGGGTCGGCGGGCAGCGGATTCATCCGCATCTGCACGAACATCGTGAAGCCCATGATCAGCGGCCAGATGCCGACGATGAGCAGCGACGGCGGATCCCAGGGAATGAGGCCGAACAGGTTGAAAAGCGAGGTCGGGTCGGGCGCGGAGAGATCGTTGATCCAGCCGAAGAAGGGCGCGTGCCGCATCTCGATGGTGACGAACAGAACCTTGTAGAGCGCGAAGAATACCGGAATCTGGATCAGCACCGGAAGACAGCCGGCCAGCGGGTTGACCTGCTCCTTCTTGTAGAGCTCCATGATTTCCTGCTGCTGCTTCAGCTTGTCGTCCTTGTGGCGCTCGCGCAGTTTCTCCATCTCCGGCTGCAGCTTCTTCATCTTGCTCATCGCCACATAGGACTTGTTGGCGAGCGGATAGAAGACGAGCTTGATCAGCACCGTGATAATGAGAATGGCCACGCCGAAATTGCCGACATAGCCGGCGATATAATGCAACCCGTGGAAAAGCGGCTTGGTCAGGAAGTGAAACCAGCCCCAGTCGATCATCAGCTCGAACTTGTATATGCCATCTGCTTCGTAGCCGTCGACCACCGACGTCACTTTGGCGCCCGCGAAAAGCCGGCTCTCCACCGTCGCGTCCGCGCCCTCTGCCACCACGATCGGATCGTAGCGGAAGTCGGTCTGATAGATTTCACGACGCGGGTCGGGATCTTCGCTGAAGCGCGCGGTAAAGGCGCGGCCATCTTCCGGCGCCAGCACTGTCGCCCAGTATTTGTCGGTAATGCCGAGCCAGCCGCGCGTCGAATTGAACGTCTGCGGTGCTTCGCCCTCGACATCCGAATAGTCGATCTCGCGCAGGCCCCCGTCGGGGAACATGCCGATCAACCCTTCATGCAGGATGAAAAAGGTACTGTGCGACGGCTTGCCGGTGCGCGAAATCAATCCGTAGGGATAGAGGGTCACCGTCTGGCCGGTGCGGTTTTCGACGCGGTCGGAAATTGTGAAAAGGAAATGTTCGTCGAGGGCGATGCGCCGCACGAAAGTCAGTCCCTGCCCGTTGTCCCAAACGAGCGTCACCGGCGTTTCGGGCGTCAGCGTCTCGCCTTCCGCCACGCGCCATTCGCTGGTCGCGTCGGGAAGTTTCACATTCGCGCCCGGAAGGCCGATAAAGCCGAATTCCGAGAAATAGGGCGCTGCTGTCTTGGCGGGCGAGAACAGCGCGATTTCGGCGCTGTCGGGATCGGTCGTCGCGCGATATTGGCGCAGCCTCAGATCGTCGAAGCGCGCCCCCTTCAGCGAAATCGAACCGTCGAGTTCCGCCGACCGAATGGCGAGGCGCGGCGCTTGCGCCAGCGCCGCATCGCGCGGCAATTGCTCGGCCGCCACAACGCCGCCGACGCCCGGCTGGGCGGGCGCTTCGACCGTCGGCAACCGCACACCGCTATCCGCCGTCGCACCGCCTGCCTCTTCCGCCGTCGTGCCGGCCGCCGCCTCGATCGCTTCCTGCCGCGCGCGCTCGGCCTCCATCTGTGGATTGATGACCAGATATTGCCATCCGACAAAGACGAGCACCGACAGGAAAATGGCGATGATGAAGTTGCGGTTGTCACCCATGTGGCGCGTCTTTCCCGGTATCGATGCGTGAAGCGTCGGAACGTGAAGCGGAAGCCCGGCCCCGCCGCGCATGAACGTCGTCGAGTGCGGCGGTGAGATCGGCGAGAAGCTCGGCCCATCGCCGTGTCGGCGTCGCGTGGCGGCCGATCAGCACGTAGTCGTAACCGGCTTTTGCGGCAAGCGGAAGAATTTCAGCCGCCGCCGCGCGCAGCCGGCGCTTGGCGCGGTTGCGAATGACGGCATTTCCGACCTTGCGGGTGACCGTGAAGCCGGCGCGGGGCGCGCCGTCGTCATGGCGGTCGAGCGCCTGCAGCACAAGGCCGCGCTCGGCCCGCTTGCGCCCATGGGCGGCGGCAAGGAAGTCTCGGCGTTTGCGAATTTTGTCGATCTGGCGGTCCATCGGGCTGCTCGCAATCGGACCCGGATAACCGCGAACCCGGTGGGGCGCCGCGGGCAAGCCGTGGCGTCGCGGAACGATATCAGGCCGAAAGCCGCTTGCGGCCTTTGGCGCGGCGGGCGGCGAGCACCTTGCGCCCGCCTTTGGTGGCTGTGCGCGCGCGGAAGCCGTGGCGGCGCTTGCGGACGAGTTCGCTCGGTTGGTAGGTCCGTTTCACGTCTCTTCTCCGGCAGATCCGGCACCGGGCGGCTCGCGGGAGCCGGTCTCTCGAATGCCAATAAAAACAAGAGCCGCAGGCGTTGCCGCCTCACGGCTGTCAGGCGGGTGTATAAGCGATATGGCCCGCGCAAGTCAACGGCGGCCGCGTCCGGTTTCACATGTCCTGACTTTGTCTCACAAGTGAGTGATACCCCGTTTCGCCCTGCCGCATTCGGCGTATGGTCCGGCCGCTTCGCCACCAGGGAGCGGCACCATGTCCGGGAGAGCCCGTTATTTTGTTCTTTTTATGTTCCTTTTTGCAATTCTGGCCGCATCGGCCGGTCGGGCGGCGGCCATGAAGCCCGAACACATGACGCCCGATCATCGGCCATGGGGCGAGCTGCTCCGGACCTACGTGGTCGTCCCGCCCCCGGCGGACGGCGGCGCGGCGCCCCATTTTGTCGATTATGCGGGTTTGAAGGCCGACAAGTCCGGCCGGGCCGCGCTCGGCGCCTATATCGAAAGCCTTGAAGCGGTCGACCCCGCCGCCCTCCCGCGCGACGAACAATTCGCTTTCTGGGTCAATCTCTACAACGCCCTGACCGTCCAGCTTGTGGTCGATCATTACCCGGTTGCCTCGATCCGCGACATTTCGATCTCGCCCGGCTTCTTTTCGCGCGGGCCCTGGGGCAGGAAACTCGCCCGTGTCGCCGGCCGCGACCTCTCGCTCGACGACATCGAGCACGCGATCCTGCGCCCCGAGTTCGGCGATCCGCGCGTCCACTACGCGGTCAATTGCGCCTCCTGGAGCTGTCCGGACCTCAGCCCGGAACCCTATGAAGGTGTCACCCTCGACGCGCAGCTCAATGCGGCGGCGCGGCGCTATATCAACAGCCCCCGCGGTGTCGATTTCCGCGGCGGCCGCCTCACAGCGTCGAGCATTTTTAGCTGGTACAAAAAGGACTTCGGCGGCACCGAGGCCGGCGTTCTCGCCCATTTGCGCAAATATGCCGAACCGGAGCTCGCCGCCGCGCTGGCCAAGGCCACGCGCGTGTCGTCTTATGATTACGACTGGTCGCTCAACGACGCCGCCCGTCTGGAGGAAATCGAATGACCGAAACCCCGCCCGCCCCGGAGCCCGCCACAGAGACCGCATCGCCGGGCTTTTCGCTGCGCCGCCTGCTCCCGCTTGCCGTGCTGGCGGCCGGTCTCGTCGCCTTCTTCGCCCTCGGCCTCGACCGCTACGCGACACTCGACACCTTGCGCGACAACCGCCAGGCGCTGACGCTCTGGGTTGCCGACCACCTGTTGCTGGCCGCGCTCGTTTATGTCGCGGCCTACATCGCCATCGTCGCCTTCTCGCTTCCGGCCGCACTGGTGACGACGCTGACCGGCGGTTTCCTTTTCGGCACGGTGCTGGGCGGTTTGCTGACGGTTGTCGGCGCGACGATCGGCGCGACGGCGATCTTCCTTGCCGCCAAGACCGCGCTCGGCGATGTCCTGCGCGCCAAAGCGGGGCCGGGCCTGCGAAAGCTCGAGGCCGGCTTTGGCAAGAACGCCTTCAGCTACATGCTGGTGCTGCGGCTGGTGCCGCTTTTTCCTTTCTTTCTGGTCAATCTGGCGCCGGCCTTTCTGGGCGTTCCCTTGCGCACCTACGCCGCCGCGACCTTTATCGGCATCATCCCCGGCACCTTCGTCTATGCCAGCCTCGGCAATGGCCTCGGCGCGGTCTTCGATGCCGGCCGCGACCCCGACCTCGGCCTCTTCTTCGAGCCGCAGATCATCGGTCCTGTTCTGGCGCTGGCGGCGCTCGCCATGGTGCCCGTTGTCTACAAACGCTTCACCGGCGCGTCGCAGGCATAGCCGCTCGTTCGTCCCCAAAAATCGTTCCAACATTCCGAGGAAAACATGGCCAAGCGGATCAAGGCAGACATCTGCGTCATCGGTGCGGGCTCGGGCGGGCTTTCGGTCGCGGCCGGCGCGGCGCAGATGGGCGCGAAGACCGTGCTGATCGAGCGCGGCGATATGGGCGGCGATTGCCTCAACACGGGCTGCGTGCCGTCGAAGGCGCTGCTCGCCGCCGCCAAACAGGCCTACCGCATGACCGCCGGCGCGCCCTTCGGCATCGCGCCCGTCAAACCGAAAATCGACTTCGCCGCCGTCCATGCCCATGTCCACGGCGTCATCGCCGCCATCGCGCCCAACGATTCCGTTGCCCGCTTCGAGGCGCTCGGCGTCAACGTCATCAAGGAACATGCCCGCTTCAAGGACGGCCGCACGGTGATTGCCGGCAACAACGAAATCACCGCCCGCCGATTTGTCGTCGCCACAGGCTCGCGCGCCGCCGTGCCGCCGATCCCCGGTCTCGACAAGCTGCCCTTCTTCACCAACGAAAACATTTTTGAGAACACCGAATGCCCGGCGCATCTGATCGTCGTCGGCGGCGGCCCCATCGGCATGGAAATGGCGCAGGCCCATCGCCGCCTCGGCGCCAAGGTGACGGTGCTCGAAGGCGCGCGCGTTTTCGGCCGCGACGATCCGGAACTTTCCGCGATCGCCGTCGATCGTCTGCGCCGCGACGGCGTCCATATTGTCGAAGGCGCGAAGGTCGCAAGCGTCTCCGGCGAAGCCGGCCGCGTCGTTGCGACGATCGAAGTGAACGGCAAGACGCGCGACATCGAAGGTTCGCACCTCCTCATCGCCACGGGCCGCCGTCCCAATGTCGAAGGGCTCGATCTCGAAAAGGCCGGCATCGACTATTCGCCGCAAGGCCTCATCGTCGACGAGCGCTTGCGTACCACCAACAAACGCATCTTCGGCATCGGCGATGTCGCGGGCGGCCTCCAATTCACCCATGTCGCCGGCTATCATGCCGGCATCGTCATCCGCAACGCGCTCTTCCGCGTGCCGGCAAAGGCAGATCACACCTCGATCCCATGGGTCACCTACACCGATCCCGAACTTGCCCATGTCGGCGAAATCGAGGCCGAGGCGCGCGAACGCCACATGAAGATCAACGTGCTGCGCTGGCACTTCGCCGAGAACGACCGTGCTCAGGCCGAACGTGAAACCGAAGGCGTCATCAAGGTCATCACCGACAGCCATGCCCGCGTTCTCGGCGCCACCATCGTCGGCGCGCATGCGGGCGAGTTGATCCTGCCCTGGGTGCTGGCGAAGACCCATGCCCTCAAACTCAGTGCGATGGCGGGCGTCGTCGCGCCTTATCCGACCTTCTCCGAAGTCGGCAAGCGCGTCGCCGGCTCCTACTACACGCCGACGCTTTTCAGCCCCAAAACGCGAATGCTGGTGCGTTTTCTCGGCCTGTTCGGCTAAGCTCGCCCCGAACCCGGCAGCACGGACGGAGCCGATGAGAGCGACGGCGGAACGGACAGGCATCGCGGAAGGCAGGCTTGCGCGCCTCATGCGTCCGCTGCGTGAAAGCCTGTCGCGCCGGTTGCTGGTGCTGACGCTGCTTTTCGTGATGCTGGCCGAAGTGCTGATCTTCGTTCCTTCCATCGCCAATTTCCGCCTCAACTGGCTCGATCAGCGTCTCGCCGCCGCGCAGATCGCCTCGCTGGCGCTCGAAGCCCGCCCCGACAACATGGTCTCGCCGGCCTTGCGCGAGGAACTGCTGAAGAACGCGCAGGTCTACGCCGTCGCGCTTCACCGCGACGATGCGCGCCGTCTGGTCCTCAGCGAAGACATGCCGCCGGTCGTCGACACGAGCTTCGACCTGCGCGACGCCATGGCCATATTCCAGATCATGGACGCCTTCGAGACGCTTTTCGCCGGCGACGGCCGCGTGGTGCTCGTCACCGGCAACCCGCGCTTTGCGGCCGGCGAGTCGATCGAGATCGTCTTCGACGAAACGCCGTTGCGCCACGCGATGCTGCGCTACGGCAAGAACATCTTCCTGCTCTCGCTGGTGATCTCCATCATCACCGCCAGCCTTGTCTTCACGGCGCTTCATTTCGTCCTTGTGCGCCCGATGCGCCGCATCACCGAAAACATGGTGGCCTTCCGCCAGGATCCCGAAGACGCGCGCCGCGTCATGGCGCCCACCGGCCGCGCCGACGAAATCGGCATTGCCGAAAGCGAGCTCTCGCTGATGCAGAAGGAAATTCGCGCCACCTTGAGCCAGAAGGCGCATCTCGCCGCGCTCGGCGCCGCCGTCAGCAAGATCAGCCACGATCTGCGCAACATCCTCGCCAGCGCCCAGTTGATCTCCGACCGCATCGGCGCCATCGACGACCCGACCGTCCAGCATCTGGCGCCGCGCCTCTTCGCCGCCGTCGGCCGCGCCATCGATCTCTGCGCCGACACGTTGAAGTTCGGCCGCGCCGAGGAAGCGCCGCCGCGACGCAAGCGTTTTCCGCTCGCCGCCTTTGTCGACGAAGTCGTCGAAGCCGCATGGCCCGAAAGCGAGCGCATCGGCTGGCACAACGATGTCGCGCCGGATATCGAAATCGAGGCCGATCCCGACCAGCTCTTCCGCATCCTGTTGAACCTCGCGCGCAATGCGGCCCAGGCGCTGGCCGAAAGCGCGGCCGGCGGTGAAATCCGCATCATGGCCCGTCGCGACGGCGGCCATGTGCATCTCGACATCGCCGACACCGGCCCCGGCCTGCCGGAAAAAGCGCGCGCGCATCTGTTCGAGCCGTTTACCGGCGGCGTACGCGCGGGAGGCGCCGGACTCGGCCTTGCCATTGTCGACGAACTCGTTCGCGCCCATGGCGGCCACATCGAACTTGTCGGCAGCGGCCCATCGGGCACGCATTTTCGTATCTGCATTCCCGACACAGGCGGCGCATTGACGGCCTGCGCCGAACAAGACGGCGCGCCCGCGTGAGCAACGAAAAATTTCTCGTCGCCGATATCGGCGGCACCAATGCACGCTTTGCGCTTGCAAGCTTTCGTCAGGGCGAGGTGATGCTGGGACCGGCGATGTCGCTGCGCACCGCCGCGTATCGGCGTCTCGACGATGCGCTTGAGGCTTTCCTCGAAGCGGAGGGCCGTCCGCCGCTTGCCGCCGCCGCCGTTTGCGCGGCCGGTCCCGTCGGGGCGGCGGATGAAGGCGGCATGCGGATCGCCCTCACCAACTGCCCCTGGGATGTGACGGAAGCCGCCATCGCCCGTGTCACCGGCGTCGCGGCGCCGCGTCTGATGAACGATTTCGCGGCGCTGGCGCTCGCAATCCCGGCGTTGACGCCGGCCGACATTCGGCGGCTCGGCGAACGCGGCGCGCCCGTTCCCGGCGCACCCGCTATCGTCATCGGCGCCGGCACCGGCCTTGGCGTTTCGGCGCTGCTGTCGGGCGACGCCGGGGCGCATGTCGTGGCGGGCGAGGGCGGACATGTCGATCTGGCGCCGCAGGGCCCGCGCGAAATGGCGGTGCTGTCGCTTCTGCAGGCGCAGTTCGGTCACGTCTCGGCCGAGCGTGTGCTGTCCGGCCCCGGCCTTGCGACGCTTCACGCGGCGCTTGTCGCGATCGACGGCGCCGCGCCCGCGCCGCTGACGCCGGAAGAAGTCGCCATCCGTGCGCAGGACGGCCAGTGTCCGCAATCGCGCGAAGCGGTGGCGCTCTTTTGCGGCTGGCTCGGCGCGGTCGCGGGCGACGCCGCGCTGACGCTCGGCGCGCGCGGCGGTGTTTATATCGCGGGTGGCATCGTGCCGGGTTGGGTCGCGGCCATGCCCGGCCTTTTCGACGAGAATCTGTTCCGCGTCCGCTTCGAGGCGAAAGGCCGCCTCGAATTCTGGATGAAAGACATTCCGTCTTTCATCGTCACGCGGCCGGACGCGGCCTTGCTCGGTCTCGCGCGCGCCGCCCGCGAGGGTCTCGTCTAGCGTTCGCCGCCGACGACATTCCCGTCGCGGCGCGGATCGGCGGCGCCGTCGAGCCCCTGCGGCGTCGCGGCGATGCCGTGCAAACCGCTCGTCAGCACGCGCAGTTCGACGGTATGGCCGAGTTCGGCCAGCACCGGGATCAATTCCTCGAGCGCCGTTCCCTGCTCGATTTCGAGCGCCCCGTTGCGGTCGAGGAAATGCGGCAGCGACACCGCCTCCTCCATTTTCATTTCCCAGTCGATCAGCGCGATCAGCGCCTGCGCCACATAGCCGATGATGCGCGGGCCGCCCGGCGAGCCGATCGCCATGCGGAAATTGCCGTCCGCGTCGAACGCGATGACGGGCGTCATCGACGAGCGCGGCCGTTTGCCGGGCGCCACCGCATTGGCGACCGCGCGGCCGTCTTCTTCCGGCGCGAATGAAAAATCCGTGAGCTGATTGTTGAGCATCATGCCGCCGGCCATCAGATGCGCCCCGAAAGGCCCCTCGACCGACGATGTCATCGACACCACATTGCCGTCGGCGTCGACGATGCTGAAATGCGTCGTCGAGGCGCGCTCCGGCGAGACCGCCGCGCCCCAGCGCGCATCGTCGTTCGAAAACCGGCCGGGTGCCGCCTTTCCCATCGTGCGGCTGGCATCGATCGTGTCGGCGCGGGCCTTGAGATAGGTCCGGTCGAGCATCGCGCCCATCGGCACGTCGACGAAATCCGGATCGCCGATATAGAAGTCGCGGTCGGCATAGGCGAGCTTCTCGGCCTCGGCGATGAAATGCACCGACGTCACCGTCATCGGCCCCATGCCCGCCAGATCGTAATTTTCGAGAATGCCGAGGATCTGCAGGAGCGTCAGTCCGCCCGATGTCGGCGGCGGCATCGAACAGATGCGGTAT
>JAHBYM010000058.1 GCA_019635975.1 Parvibaculum sp.
CCCCTCACTCCTTCGGAAAGTCGAGCCCCATCTCGCGGTAGCGTTCGCGGTCGTCCGACCAGTTCTCGCGCACTTTCACAAACAGGAAGAGATGCACCTTCGTCTCCAGCATTTCCTGCAATTCCTCGCGCGCCATCTGGCCGATGGTCTTGATCGTCTGCCCGCCCTTGCCGAGCGCGATTTTCTTCTGGCTGTCGCGCTCGACATAAATCACCTGCGCGATGCGGATCGAGCCGTCTTTCTTCTGTTCCCATTCTTCCGTTTCGACGGTCAGCGAATAGGGAAGCTCGTCATGCAGCCGCAGAAAAAGCTTCTCGCGCGTGATTTCGGCGGCGAGCGAGCGCAGCGGCACATCGGCCGCCTGGTCCTCCGGGTAATGCCACGGCCCTTCCGGCAGCAGCGCCGCGATATGACGCTTGAGGTCGGAAACGCCGTCCCCCGTCAGCGCCGACACCATGAAGGTCTCGGTGAAGAGCCCCGTCTCGTTGAGCTTCGCCGCCGTCTTCAGGAGCTTCTCGCGGTCGCACGCATCGGCCTTGTTCAGTACAAGGATGGCTTTCTTGCCTTGGGCTTTCAGCCCCTCGACGATCCGCTCGACATCGCTGTCGCGCCCGCTCTCCATGTCGACCATCAGCACGATCAGGTCGGCGTCGCCCGCGCCCCCCCAGGCCGCGTCCACCATCGCCCGGTCGAGCCGCCGCTTCGGCTTGAAGATGCCGGGCGTGTCCACAAAGACGATCTGCGTCCGCCCCTCCATCGCGATGCCGCGAATGCGCGCCCGCGTCGTCTGCACCTTGTGGGTGACGATCGCCACCTTCGATCCGACCAGCCGGTTGACCAGCGTCGACTTGCCGGCGTTCGGCGCCCCGATTATGGCGACAAACCCGCAGCGTGTCGGTTCCGTCCGGTCGGTCTGGTTTGGCATGGAATTCCGGTTGTGACAGTTACGTGACAGTTTTTTGACAGTCGAATGACAGTTTGATGACAGTGTGTAATATCAATGACTTAGCGATTTCGCACTTTCACGGATTCGAGCGCTGCCTGCGCTGCCGCCTGCTCCGCCTGCCGCTTCGAATTACCCTTGCCGGTCAAGGGCTTGTGCCCCTCCAGCAGCACTTCGACCGTGAATTCCGGTGCGTGGTCCGGTCCGCTGCGCCCGGTCTGCCGGTAAGTCGGCGCCGCGATCCCCTGCGCATGCGCCCATTCCTGCAGCGCCGTCTTGGCGTCCTGCGGAATTTCCGTATGTTTATCAACGAGTTGCGCCCATTCGCGCTCGATGAATTGCGTCGCCGCCGCCATCCCGCCATCGAGATAAAGCGCCGCGATCAGCGCTTCGCAGCCATCGGCTAAAATCGCGGTTTTCCGCCTTCCGCCGGCCTTTTCCTCGCCTGGCCCCATCGTGATATGGGCGCCGAGGTCGATGCGCGCCGCCACCTCGGCGCACGCCTCCTTGCGCACTAACGCATTGAATCTGATCGCTAATTCGCCTTCGTCCGCATCCGGAAAAAGCCGCATCAGCCAGTCCGCGACGGTCAGCGCCAGCACGCGGTCGCCGAGAAATTCGAGCCGCTGATAGTTTTCCGGGCCGGCGCTCGGATGCGTCAGCGCCCGCGCGAAAAGGCCCATGTCCTTGAATTTATAGGACAATTTATGTTCGAGCGCGGCGCTCAATCGGTCCACTTGCCGATCCGTTCCCATCGGATCGCCGATGGCCATTTCCAGAATTGCCAGAACGAGGCGCTGCCGTCAGCCGAGAAGAAAATGATCTCGGCGCGGCCCACCAGATTCTCGAATGGCACGTATCCGACAGCATCCGGCACCCGGCTATCGCTCGAATTGTCGCGATTGTCGCCCATCATGAAGTAATGGCCCTGCGGAACGATGTAGAGACCGGTATTGTCCCACACACTGTTGGGGCTCATATCCAGCGTAATATATGAAACGCCGTTGGGGAGCGTCTCCAGATACTGTGGAATACGGCGCACATTGCCCGAAGAACTGCGCTCGATATGGTCGTCGACCCGCTGGCGCGGCACCGCTGCATCGTTGATATAGAGCACCCCGTCCTTCATCTGCACGGTGTCGCCGGGTAAGCCTATGACCCGCTTGATGAAATCGGTCCGGTTGTCGACCGGCACCTTGAACACCGCAATGTCGCCCCGCTGCGGCGTCGCCCCCATGATCCGTCCGCTGAAGAGCCCCGGACTGAACGGCAGCGAATGCCGCGAATAGCCATAACTGTATTTGGAAACAAAGAGATAGTCGCCGATCAGCAGCGTCGATTCCATCGAGCTCGACGGAATGAAGAAGGGCTGGAACAGGAACGCCCGGATGAAAAGCGCAATCAGCAGCGCATAGCCGATGGTCCGTAAATTCTCGGCCAGCGACCCGCTGCGCAACTTCCTGGCATTTTCCATCAACGTCATCTCTCGGCTCCTGCCCCTCGAAAACGGCGGACCATACCACAATCCGCCGTCGCGTCTTCCCCGTGGTTCAAACGCGGGATATCGCGGAAATGATAACAAAAGCCTGTGCTTGCGGGTGATCGTCGGTGATCGTCAGATGAATGACCGCCTCCATTCCCTCGGGCGTGATCTCCTGGAGCCGCGCCGCCGCCCCCCCCGTCAGCGCCATCGTCGGCTGCCCTGAGCGCAGGTTCACCACCCCCATATCGCGCCAGTAGATGCCACGCCGGAAGCCTGTCCCGAGCGCTTTCGAGCAGGCTTCCTTGGCGGCAAAACGCTTGGCATAGGAAGCCGCGCGCATCCGCCGTCCTTCGGATTTCGCGCGTTCGATGTCGGTGAATATGCGGCCGATAAACCGCTCGCCGAAGCGGTCGAGCGTCTGTTCGATGCGCCGTATGTCGATGATATCGTTGCCAATTCCGATGATCATGCGCGGCCCTTTGCCTCTTCGGTGCCGGCCCCGTGCCGCGCTTCGTCCATCACGGCCCGCATCCGTTTGATGCTCGCGTCGAGTCCCGTGAAAATCGCCTCGCCGATCAGAAAGTGACCGATATTGAGTTCGGCAAGCTCCGGCATCGCCGCCACCGGTGCCACCGTGTCGAACGTAAGTCCATGACCTGCATGGACTTCCAGCCCCAACGCCGCGCCATTGCGCGCCGCCTCCGCCAGTCGCACCAGTTCCGCGTCGCGCTTGGCGTTTTCACGCGCAATCGCCGCCTCGCAATAGGCGCCAGTGTGAAGTTCCACGATATGCGCACCGAGCGAACGCGCCGCTTCAAGCTGCCGCGTCTCGGCATTGATAAATAGCGACACGCGAATGCCCTTGTCGGAAAGTCGCGCGACGACAGGCGCCAGATGATTGTGAAGCCCCGCTGCGTCGAGCCCGCCCTCCGTCGTCACTTCCTCGCGCCGCTCCGGCACGATGCAGCAGGCATGCGGGCTGTGGCGCAGCGCAATCTCAAGCATTTCGGGCGTCGCCGCCATTTCGAGATTGAGCGGCAATCCGGTTTCGTCCTTCAACCGCGCAATATCGCCGTCGCGGATATGCCGGCGGTCTTCTCTCAGATGTGCAGTGATGCCATCGGCTCCCGCGGCGGCCGCCAGTTTCGCCGCACGCACGGGATCGGGGTGCTCGCCGCCCCGCGCATTACGGATCGTCGCGACATGGTCGATATTGACGCCCAGTCGCAGATGAGATTTCGGACTCATGGCTGCCGGTTCCGTTGTTTTTCCATGACTATTCCTGCGTCTCGCCAGCCGGCGGATTCGGGTCGAGAAACGGCGCCGGCGCTTGCGAACGCTCTGCCAAGCGCCGCCGCCGCCGCAACTGATAAGCCTCGACACCGCTGCGCGTCATGACATAGCCGACGGATCCGAGGACGATACCGACCGGAACGGCACCGACGGTCAGCGGCACCAGCAGTGGCAGGATCATGTCGAAAGCGCGGTCGCTCTGCAGCGTCTCCGCAATGTCGGGATCTGGCCCCGCCGGCGCGCCCACCATGTACTTCCCGACTTCATAAACGATCAGCCAGATCGCCGGAAAGGTCAGCGGATTGCCGACAAAAGTGCCGAGCGCGCTCGCGATCAGATTCCCACGCAACACCCAGGCAACAAGCATCGCAATCAGAATATGAAACCCGACGAAAGGCGTACACGACGCAAAGATACCCGCGGCAACGCCTATCGCAATCGCATGCGGCGTTCCCGACAAACGCCACACCCGCCGCCATCCATACTGAATCGCGCGCTTCCAGCCCGCGCTCGGCCAGAAGGTCTCACGCAGTTTCCGCAGCGGATGAAGATCGACGCGACGCCGAAACAAGGAACCGTCTCCTCTAGGCGATGCCGCGACTGCCGGGCTTTTCGGCAGGCAACGCCGCAAGCTCCTTCGGCAACTTGTCGGCCGGATAAGCCGGTATGTCGATACGCGCTAGCGAGATCAGCTTCGTGCCGACCTTTGCGCGCCCTCCCGAACGGTCGATGAGGCACGCCGCCGCAACGACCTTCGCGCCGGTCTTGCGGATGGCTTGAATGCATTCGCGCGACGACAACCCCGTCGTCACAATGTCCTCGACCATCACGACCCGCATCCCCTTCTTCAGCGGAAAACCGCGCCGCAAAACGAACTCGCCCTTCTCCCGCTCGACATACATCGCCGGCGCCCCCAGATGACGCGCCGTCTCGTAGCCCGGAATGATCCCCCCGACAGCGGGCGAAATAATGGCATCGATCGGACCGTCGACTTCCGCCTCGATTTTCGCGGCCAGTGCCTTGCAAAGCCGCGCCGTCCGCTTCGGATTCATAAAGACGAGCGCTTTCTGAAGGAAAACGGGACTGTGCAGACCGGATGACAGGATGAAGTGCCCCTTCAGCAGCGCACCGGCTTTTTCGAATTCCTTGAGGACCTTGGCTTCTTTCATTTTTCTGTGCTCACCGGCTTTCGGATGTTGAGGCAGTGTCGGTCAATGGCGCGGGCGCGCAACGGTGTTGACGCAGGACAGTCCATTGAGCGCCGACATGATGCGGGTCAGGTGTTTGATATCCCGCACATCGAGATCGATCTGCAGGTCGTAGAAGTCCGCGTCGCGCTGCGCCAGCGTCAGGTTGGAAATATTGCTTCCGTAGTCGGCGATCAGCGTCGCAATGTGTCCGAGCGAGCCGACCTCATTGCGCGCCGTCACGCGCAGCCGTGCCGGAAAGGTTTGAGGCACTTCCGGGTCGATATCCCATGTCACATCGATCCAGCGCGACGGTTCGCCGTCGAACGTTTCAAGCGCCGGCGCATCGATCGGATAGACCGTAACGCCCTCACCCGGCATCATGATGCCGACGATGCGTTCGCCGGGAAGCGGAAATGTATCGGGTGCGAATTGAATGCCAAGCCCTGCGCCACGCCCCGTCACACGTACGGCACCGTTGCGCTCGTCCTTTCCATTCGACCTGGACACCCGCTTGCGGCCGCGCTTGGCGACGGGCTCCTCGGGATAAACGGTGTGCAGCACTTGCTCGGCGCTCACCGTACCGTCGCCGACCGAGGCAAGGAGCTCGGCAACATCGGGCTTACGGAGCGGGCCGAGCGCGCGTTCGAGGATCGTGTCGGATGCATCCTTGCCGGCCGCTTCGAAGGCGCTTTTGAGAATCTGCCGGCCGAGGCGGCTGAACTCGACCTGCTTGGCGGCGCGGATCGAACGGCGGATCGCCGAGCGCGCCTTGCCCGTCGCGACGAACGCCTCCCATGCCGGCGAGGGCCGCTGCACCTGCGAGCGGATGATCTCGACTTCGTCGCCGTTTTCGAGCCGCGTGCGCAGCGGCATGTGACGGCCATTGATCTTGCAGCCGACGCAGGTGTCGCCGACCTCGGTGTGAACGGCATAGGCAAAATCGATCGGCGTCGCACCGCGCGGCAGCGTGATGAGCATGCCGTTGGGCGTGAAACAGAAAACCTGGTCTGAGAACATCTGGAGCTTGGTGTGCTCCATGAATTCTTCGGGCGTACCGCCATGCTCGAGCATTTCGATCAACTGCCGAAGCCAGCTGAATGTCGCCGCGAACTCACCCGACGCTTCGCTGTCCACAGGCCCGTCCTTGTAGAGCCAATGCGCGGCGATGCCGTATTCGGCAATCTCGTGCATCTTGCGCGTCCGAACCTGAACCTCGGCACGCTTCTTCTGCGGTCCGATCATCGTCGTATGGACCGAACGATAGCCGTTGTTCTTCGGCGTCGAGATGTAGTCCTTGAAGCGGCCGGGCACCATCGGCCATGACGTATGCAGAATGCCGATTGCGCGATAGCAGTCAGGCACTTCGTCGACCACGACCCGGAAACCGAAAATGTCCGAAAGCTGTTCCAGCGAAATGCCGCGGCGCTCCATCTTGCGCCACATCGAGTAGGGGCGTTTCTCGCGCCCGATCACCTCGGCGGCAAGACCTTCCTCCTTGAGCTTCGCTTCGATCTCGGCGGCAATCTGCCTCACCGTGTCGCCGCTCTCTTCGCGAAACTCGTTGAGGCGCCGCAACAATGCCTCGCGCGCTTCGGGATTGAGCTCCTTGAAAGCGAGATCTTCGAGCTCTTCGCGAATCTCCTGAATGCCCATGCGCCCGGCGAGCGGCGCATAGATTTCCATCGTCTCCTGCGCGATGCGCTGGCGCTTGTCGGCGGAATCGATGAAGTGCAGTGTCCGCATGTTGTGCAGCCGGTCGGCAAGCTTGACCAGCAACACCCGAATGTCGTTCGACATTGCGAGCAGGAATTTGCGGAAATTCTCGGCCTGCTTCGAGCGTTCCGAGGTGAGTTCGAGACGCGTCAGCTTGGTCACGCCGTCGACAAGGCCGGCGACCTGTGAACCGAACAGCTTGGTCAGCTCGTCCATCGTCGAACCGGTATCTTCCATCGTGTCGTGCAGGAGCGCCGTCACGATGGTCGCGGTGTCGAGTTTCAATTCCGTCAGAATGCCGGCGACTTCGATCGGATGAGAAAAATAAGGGTCGCCGCTCGCCCGCATCTGGCTGCCATGCTGCTTCATGGCATAGACATAGGCGCGGTTGATCAGGGCTTCGTCCGCCTTCGGATCGTAGCCGAGCACGCGATCGACGAGCTCATACTGACGCAACATCCAACGATTCTCCTGCGCCGCCTCTTGCCAACTTCCTAACGCCCCGCCCGTGCAAACGACCCGTCCTTACAAACGAAAAGCGCCGCCCCTCACCTTCCGGCCGGGCGGCGCTCAAACCGATTGACGTCTGCGGTGGGACCAAGCCCTCCTCGCCCGTTCTCAGTCTTCCCCGTCCATGTCGTCCGCGTCGGCCGATTTCTGCTGCGGCGAGTCGATCTGGCTCTGGATCGCGCGCAGCAGCTCTTCCTCGCTCATGCGGTCCGACGAGCCTTCCGCCGCGCCGAACGTGTCGGCGACTTCGCCCGCCGCTTCGCCCGAGATCAGGAGCTGCATGTTCTCGACTTCCGGCTCCTCGGTCTCCACCCGGTTCTGCATGCTGGCGACCAGATCTTCGCGCAAGTCTTCCGGCAGGATGGTCCGCTCGGCGATCTCGCGTAGCGCCACCACCGGATTCTTGTCGTTGTCGCGTTCGACCGTCAGCTCGGCACCGGCCGACATGGCGCGCGCACGATGCCCCGAAAGCAGAACCAGCTCGAATCGGTTGGGCACCTTGTCGACGCAATCTTCAACGGTCACGCGGGCCATTGCAAAACTCCAGTATGGGCGGGAACCTGATTTGGCCCTTTATGTAGGGGCCAGAATAGCAGAACGCAAGCAAGAACAGGCATTTAGAAGTCAATCTGCGGCAATTTTAACCGCCGGACCGCTCAATTCCCCGCAAGGCATCCGCCGGAAGACTGCGGATCAGGGCGTCGACGCTCGCCCCCGTCACCGGATGCCGCCAGCATGGCGCGACGTCCCGCAGCGGCAGCAGCACAAACGCCCGTTCGGCAATCGCCGGATGCGGCAGCGCCAGAGGCAGCGGCCCGGCGCCTGCCTCAGGACCGCGACGCCCTACCGCCGGCACAATCAGGCCGCGATAATCCAGCAAATCGAGGTCGAGCACCCGTGGTCCCCAGCGGTCCCGCCTGACGCGCCCGAACAAGGCCTCGATCCGGTGAAGCGCCGCCAGCAGGGCCTTGGGCGGCAAAGCCGTTTCGATCCCGGCCACCGAATTCACATAATTATCTTGTATATAAATCGAAAGCGAAGGCGTACGGTAGAAAGGTGCGACCTTGCGAACCCGGAGGCCGAGAGCCGGCATCATCGTCAATGCGGCCTCAAGTGTTTGCCGCGGCCCGCCTTCGGCGCTTGCCAGATTGCCGCCAAGCGCCACGAGGACAGAACTGGCCGCGAAGGACGACCGCTCTATGTCTTTGACAGCAAGGCGGTTCATGGCGCCGGTCCTCATAAAATACGGCGGAAAGACTTGCCGAGTTCGGTCATTTGCTCGTAATGCTTTGCCGTCACTTCGAATGACTATCCGATTCCAGCGCCGAATTTTGATTGAAAACGTTTAATACACAGGAGTTTCAGGATGATCTTTTATGCGCATGAACGCATGGTTCTTTTCATTGACGGTGCCAATCTTTATTCGGCGGCCCGCGGCCTGAACTTCGACATCGACTACAAACGCCTTCTTGATTATTTCCGTGCCAAGGGCACGCTGATCCGCGCCTTTTACTACACCGCCCTGCTCGAAGATCAGGAATATTCGCCGCTCCGGCCATTGATCGACTGGCTCGACTACAACGGCTATTCGGTCGTTACCAAGCCCGCCAAGGAATTCACCGGCGTCGACGGCCGCCGGCGGGTCAAGGGTAACATGGACATCGAACTGGCTATCGACGCCCTCGAAATGGCCGATCAGATCGACCATCTGATCCTCTTTTCCGGCGACGGCGACTTCCGCCGTTTGGTCGAAGCGGTCCAACGCCGCGGCAAGCGCGTGACCGTCGTCTCGACCATGCGCAGCCAACCGCCGATGATTGCCGACGAATTGCGCCGCCAGGCCGATCAGTTCATCGAGCTGGAATCGTTGCGCGACGCTGTCGGCCGTGCCCATAGCGACCGACCGGCGGCGGCGGCGGCGCCCATGCGCAACGATCTCGACTACGACTATGACGACGAGGACGAGGAACCCCTCGACCGGCCGGCCCGCGCCTGAGACGCGCCGCGTGCCGACACCCGGTCCCGAAGCACCGCGCGACTGCTCGCTCTGTCCGCGGCTCGTCGCCTATCGCCGCGAGAACGCCGCCGCGCATCCCGACTGGTTCAACGCGCCCGTGCCTTCATTCGGCACCGAAAACGCGCGCCTGCTGATCGTCGGATTGGCGCCCGGCGTTCAGGGCGCAAACCGCACAGGGCGCCCCTTCACCGGCGACTTCGCGGGCGATCTGCTCTACGCGACATTGCTGGACTTCGGATTTGCGAGGGGCACCTACGCGGCCCGTCCCGACGACGGCCTCGAACTCGTCGATGCGATGATCGCCAATGCCGTACGCTGCGTGCCGCCACAGAACAAGCCGACGCCAGAGGAGGCCAGAACCTGTCTCGGTTTCCTGACCGCACGAATGGCCGCCTTGCCGCACCTCAAGGCGGTGCTGGCGCTTGGCCGCATCGCCCATGACGCCGCATTGTCGGCACGCGGGATGAAGCGTTCGTCAGCCGCTTTCGGCCATGGCGCCTCGCACGACATAGGCGGCGGCCTTCGCCTTTTCGACAGCTACCACTGCTCGCGCTACAACACCAATACGCGGCGCCTGACCGAAGAGATGTTCCGCTCGGTATTCGCCGATGTCAGGGCGTTTCTCGACTAGCCCTTCTCGCGCAGCAACCGGGCCTTGTCGCGCGCCCAGCTTCGCTCTTTCAACGTCTCGCGCTTGTCGGCAAGTTTCTTGCCCTGCGCCAGCCCGATCTCGACCTTCACCATGTTGCGGTCGTTGAAATACATCTTCAACGGCACGACGGTCATGCCCTGCCGTTGCATGGCGTTGATCAGCTTTTCGATTTCGCGCTTGTGCAGCAGCAGCTTCCGCGGACGGCGCGTTTCGTGGTTGAACTGGTTGGCCTGCAGGTAGACCGGGATATAGGCATTGACGAGCACGATCTCGCCGCTCTTCGTCGCCTGCGCATAGGCTTCGTTGAGGCTGCCCTGGCCGGCGCGCAACGATTTGACCTCCGAGCCTTTCAGCTCGATGCCGGCCTCATAGGTTTCGGAAATGCTGTAGTTGAAACGCGCCTTGCGATTATCCGCAATGATCTTCCGGCCGTCTCCGGCCTTCTTCTTGGCGTCGCCGCTTTTGGAGGACATGGCTCACCGGCCCTTTGCTCGGCCGTCTCAGTTGACCAGTCCGGCGGCCCGCATGGCCTCCCGAACCTTTTGCTCGGTCGCCGCCGAGGCGGTCACCAGCGGCAACCGCAATTCATTGGCGCAGAACCCGAGCAGGCTTAGCGCAAATTTGGCCGGTGCCGGATTGGGGTCGAGGAACAATGCATGATGCAGCGGCATCAACCGGTCCTGAATCTCGAGCGCCTTGCCGAAATCGCCGTCGAGTGTTGCCGCCTGAAACTGCGCGCAAAGCGCCGGTGCGACATTGGCCGTCACCGAGATGCAGCCGACGCCGCCATGTGCGTTGAAGCCGAGGGCGGTCGCGTCCTCGCCCGACAGCTGGCAGAAATCCGGTCCCATGGCCGCCCGCTGCTGGCTGACCCGCGCGAGGTTCGCCGTTGCGTCCTTCACGCCGATCACGTTCTTCAATTCAAACAGCCGCGTCATCGTTTCGAGGTTGATATCGACGATGGTGCGGCCGGGAATGTTGTAGAGCACGATCGGGATATCGGCCGCGTCGTTGACGGCCTTGAAATGCGCGTAGATACCGTCCTGCGACGGCTTGTTGTAGTAGCCGGTCACGCTCAGCACGGCGTCGGCGCCGACCTTCTTTGCAAACCTGGTCAGTTCGATCGCCTCAAGCGTGTTGTTCGACCCTGCCCCCGCGATCACCGGCACCCGGCCCTTGGCGGTCTTGACGCAAAGCTCGACCACCCGCTTGTGCTCGTCATGGCTCAGCGTCGGCGACTCGCCGGTCGTGCCGCAGGGAACGAGGCCGTGTGTGCCCTGTTCGATCTGCCATTCCACAAGTTTGACGAACGCAGCCTCATCCACCGCGCCGTCCCGAAACGGCGTTATGAGCGCGACATACGATCCCTTGAACATGGCTTTGGCTCCGGTGCCGCCCGGCCGGTCCGGCAGGCGGTAAATTCTTCGGCTGCTCCGAAGGCGCGCAAGATACCCATAAGCGGCACCAGCGGCAAGAAAACAGCCAACTTCGCGGCCTGCGGCCTATTGCCGGGAGCGTTAGCACACAGGTAGTCTCATTGGTGGATAATCCGTGACGCCGAGGCCGACCGCGCCGGATGTCCGATGCGGAAATCCCGGATCGGAGGAGCCTCCAGTGGAGGCCGCTTCGACCGGTCCACGCGCCTTTGGAGTTTTGGGAACGCGTTGTGACAATCGAAATGGGGTTTAGCCCGAAATTGCGTGCGCGGAGCGCGGCCGTTGCGGCTGTCTGCCTGATGCTGTCCGTTTCGGCTGCGGCGGCGTCGACCGTTCCGCTGGCGCGTCCCGACGGCCAGAAGCCGCCGAGCGCCACCGCCAACCCTGCGACCCGTGCTGCCGCAGCCACGACCGGCACCGTCTCGCGACTCAATGCCGCCGATCTCGCCGCAACACGCGACGCCTTTGCCGAGGCCGACCGGGCCAACTGGATCGCTGCACGCCAACATGCGGGGCGCATTTCCGATCCCGTGGCCGCCAAGCTGATCCTCTGGACCCGCCTGCAGGCCGAGAACAGTGGCTCGACCTTCGCCGAGATCATCGCCTTCCGCGAGCAAAACCCCGATTGGCCGCGGCTCGCGACGCTCGCCCTTCGCGCCGAAAACGCGATTCTCGCCTACCCGATGTCGAGCAGCGACGTCGTGGCCTGGTTCTCGGCCAATCCGCCTGCCACCGGCGAAGGCAAGATTCGCTACGGCAAGGCGCTGATCGACACCGGCAAGGCCGACGAAGGCGTGAGCTGGATCCGGCGCGGCTGGGTCGATCACGACTTTTCGGCAGCACGCCAGAAGGAAATTCTGGCCGCCTACGGAAGCCATTTCGATGCCGAAACCCAGAAAGCGCGCCTTGCGCGCCTTCTCTGGGAACAACGAACGACGGACGCAAAGACGGCGGCAAATCTCGTTGGTCAGGATGCGCGCATGCTGGCAGACGCACGCATCCAGTTTATCGCCGGCTCCAGCCAGGCAAATACCGCCTTGTCGCGCGTCCCCGATGCGTTGCGCGCCGATCCGGGCCTGCTCTACGACCAGGTGCGCTATGAACGCCGCCGTGGCAACGACCACACCGCGCTTCCGCTGCTGCTGACCGCCCCGACCGAGCCGCACAAGATGATCCGTCCGGACATCTGGTGGGTCGAACGCAAGATATTGGCCCGCAAAGCGCTCGCGGGCGGCCTCTACCAACAGGCCTACGACCTCAGCGCCGCGCATGGACTGACCGAAGGCGTCGAGTTTGCCGAAGGCGAATTCATGGCCGGCTGGATCGCCCTGCAATTTCTCAACAAGGGCGATCTGGCGCTCGCGCATTTCAAGCGCCTTGGCGACGGCGTCTCGACGCCGATCAGCAAGGCGCGCGCCTACTACTGGAGCGGCCGCGCGGCCTCGGCCACTGGCAACAAGGAAGCGGCGGATGGATATTACCGTCAGGCTGCAACCTATCCCGTCAGTTTCTACGGCCAGCTCGCGACGGCCGCGCTTGCGGGCGCCGGCGGCGACGGAAAACTGCATTTTCCTGCCAACCCCGCGCGTTCCGCCGAAGCAATTCAGCGCTTCAACAATCGCGAGCTGGTGCATGCCGCACGCATCCTTCAGGACCTCGATCGCGAGCGCACGCGCTGGACGGTCATGCTGCACATGGCGGACACGCTGACCGATCCGGCTGAACTTGCGGCACTTTCCGACCTCGCCCGCAGTTTCGGCGACCAGAAATTGTCGCTGCGCATCGCCAAGTCGGCCGCCTCGCGCAACATCATCCTGCCCGAACATGCCTACCCGACGACATTAATGCCCCAATGGACGCACAAGGGCCCACCGGTCGAGAAGGCGCTGGTCTATGGCCTCTCGCGGCAGGAAAGCGAGTTCGACCCGAAAGCCCTGAGCCCCGCCGGCGCGCGCGGCCTGATGCAACTAATGCCCGGCACCGCGCGCATCGTCGCCAGGCAGGTCGGCCTTCCCTATTCGGCCAACCGTCTGACAGATCCGGTTTACAACGCAACGCTCGGCGCCGCGCATCTGGGCGATCTCATCGAGAACGACTTTGCCGGCTCCTACATTATGAGTATCGCCGCCTACAACGCCGGTGGTTCGCGCGTCCGCCAATGGATTGGCCAGTTCGGCGATCCACGCTCAAGCGCGGTCGATCCCATCGACTGGATCGAGACCATTCCGTTCTCGGAAACGCGCAACTACGTCCAGCGCGTCATCGAAAATCTGGAAGTCTATCGTGGTCGTCTGGCTGGCGAGGCCCTGCCGACGCGCATTGAGGACGATTTGCGTCGCCACACCGGAACCCCCTTCTCGACGCCCGCACCGACACCGCGCCCGTCGAGCGTACCGCTCGCACCGCCTGCCACCTCGACGCCGGCCTCGACGCCGATTTCGGTGCCTGCTCCGATCGCACCGCCCGCGGGAACAGCCGCCATGGCGCCGGTCGTGGAGGATGACGAGGTTTCAGCGGTTCGCTGACAACACATCATCCCGCCTTGCCGGTTCGTTGCGTCTCGCCCATGATCCCCTTCCCTTTGGCTCGGAGACGATCATGGCAAAGCCCCCCATTCGCGAAATTTTCTACACCAGCCAGGACGGCCTGAAGCTCTTCGCGCTCGATTATGGCGAGCGCACGGCCAAGGGTCCGCCGATCGTTTGCCTGCCGGGCCTGACGCGCAACTCCAAGGATTTCCAGCCGCTGGCAACACACCTGGCAAAGCGCCACCGCGTACTCTGCCCGGATTTTCGCGGACGCGGACGCTCCCAGTATTGCGACAAGTGGGACGACTACACGCCTGTTCACGAAATGATGGACACGCTCGACCTGATGGGCGCAGCCGGCATTTCCAGCGCCGTGTTCGTCGGCACCTCCCGCGGCGGCCTCGTCACCATGCTACTGGCCGCCTTCCGCCCCAATGTCATCAAGGCCGCGGTGCTGAACGACATCGGCCCGGAAGTCGACCCCAGGGGCATCGCGCGCATTGCCGGCTATGTTGGCGTCATGGAGACGCCCGCCACATGGGACGAGGCGGCGGTGAAATTGCGGATGATGAATGAACGCGAGTTTCCCAATCTGACGGCCGAGCAATGGCGCACTTTCGCGCGGCGCACCTTCGCCGAGGAAGGCGGCGCACCGAAGCTCGACTATGACGCAAAGATAGGCACGGCGATGCGCAAGGGCATGGAGGCATCGAAGGGCGAGGTACCGACGATGTGGCCCCAGTTCAAGGCGCTGGCCCAGATGCCGGTGCTGGTGGTGCGCGGCGAAAACTCCGATCTGCTGACATCCGAAATCGTCGACCGCATGGCGGTCGAACACCCCGGCATGAAATCCGTCGTCGCCCGGGATCGCGGGCACGCGCCCTTCCTCGACGAACCGGAAGTGCTGGCCGCCATCGACGATTTCCTGAAAAACGACGTCGGCT
>JAHBYM010000059.1 GCA_019635975.1 Parvibaculum sp.
TCAAATCCTGCCCCCGCAACCAACGATACTTGCGATGCAAGCAACCCGGTTCCAGAAATGGAGCCGGGTTTTTTGTTGGCTGTGAAGGAGAGCATGGCGGCGAGGTCGCCTTTAAGCACGATCGTCAGTTCGCCATTTTCGGGAACGAGCGTCACTTGGTCGACGAGCGCGCGAATGGCGCCGCTTGCTTCGCTCTTGGCCTCCTTCTTCTGCAGGGCATCATGAAGCGTAGCCACGCGCTTGCGGTACAGGTGCGCCATGTTGGGGTGAAGGAGAGCGGGAGGTTCCTTGGCCTCGGCGAGGATCGCCGTCAACTCCGCCTTGCGCGTCTCGAGCGCGCCTATCTTGTCCTTGAGCTGTGCGCCCGGCACACCGTCGAAGATCGCCTGAATGGCGCGATCGATATCCCGTTCGATGCGCTCGACTTCCTTGCGTTGAGCGACCAGTGTCGTCCGGCGCTCGATGAGCTGACGATTGACCTCCCGCGTAAACTCCTCGCAGAACGTCTCGAACAGCTTCGGTTCCATCAGGTGCGTGCGCAGGCCGCTCAGGACCGATGCCTCAAGCGTTTCGACACGAATGTTCAGCCGGTTGTCGCAGGTCCCCTTGGTCCGCGCCGCGGCGCAACCGAGCAGGTTCTTCGAGATCAACGAGTAGCCACCGCCGCAGCGGCCACATCTGACAAGCCCGGAGAGAAGATACTTGGGCCGGCGTCGGTCGACGAGCGGGTTGGTGCCCGGCTCTTGTGGCCCGAGCGCCATCGTTTCCTGACGCGCTTTGGCGTGGTCCCAGAGAGCCTGCTCGACGATCCGAAGGTCCGGCACGTCCTGGACAACCCACTCGGATTCAAGGTTGGCGCGTGAGACGCGCCTGCCGGTGTCCGGGTCCTTGATGTAGCGCTGGCGGTTCCACACCAGCCGGCCGACATAGAGTTCGTTATTGAGAATACCGGTGCCGCGTTTTGGATTGCCGTGGATGGTGCTCGGCCCCCACGCCTTGCCGAAGGGACCGGGCACGCCCTCTCGGTTCAGCACCTGGGCGATCGTTCGTGATGAGCTGCCGGCGACATAGTCGCGGAAGATACGCCGGACGATAGCGGCCTCGGACTCGTTGATCGTTCGGTCGCCGCGGACCGGCTCTCCGCTCTCGGACAAGCGCTGGACGACGTCGTAGCCGTAGCAGAGGCCGCCGCCTGATTTTCCGTTTTCGACGCGACCGCGCAGACCTCGACGTGTTTTGTCGGCAAGGTCCTTGAGATAGAGCGCACCCATCGTTCCCTTGAGTCCAATATGCAACTCGCTGACCTCGCCCTCCGAAAGAGTGACGATCCGCACGTCGGCGAAGCGCATGCGCTTGTAGAGGCCAGCGATATCCTCCTGGTCGCGAGAAAGCCGGTCGAGGGATTCCGTCAGCACGGTATCGAAATGCTGACGTTGCGCGTCGGAGATCAACTCCTGAATTCCCGGACGAAGAAGTGAAGCGCCGGAGATCGCGCGATCGGAGTAGCTATCGACGACCTTCCAGCCTTGGCGCTCGGCATGAAGCCGGCAGAGCCGCAACTGATCTTCAATCGACGCATCGCGCTGATTGTCGCTGCTGTAGCGGGCGTAGAGGGCGACACGGGACATGCTCACTCCTGTCCTGATTGCTCCTTCTCTTCCTTGGGCGTAATTCTGTTCGCCGCTGATCGCAACCACTCCCGTGCTGCTTGCCGAGCAAGCAATTTCACCAGAGGGACGAGCGCAAGACGGATTCTCTCAAGATCAGGGTCGACGTCCGAGTTTGCCGCATTGCCGTCGGCGGGCCGACGCCCGTCTCGATTACGCTTTGCCATCTTGCCATCCATCGGACATGGCATCCAGTGTCGGATGCGACCATCAAGATCTGGCGATTGCCAGCAGGGGATCAACAAGAAGCAAAGCCACATCAAAGACTTAGAAGTAGTTGGGCCTGCTTCGTCGTAGTTGTGGCTTTGTCGGCGCGGAAAAAGATGAAATGGGCGTGGAGAAAATTCGATGGGCGATTTCGCATGCCCGGTCCGCGATGGAATGCGATCGCGTGTGCATTCCATGTGCACCGATAGAGCGCACTAAAGGATGTTGTGGGCGCAATAGTGCTAACTCCGCAATACGCGTCAACATCGGTGAGCGTCTTGGTGCTTGAGAAAATGCGTCTTGTTCGTCCAGCGATGGATTTGGGAGATTTACCTTCGTCGGCTGTCGTTTAGAGGATTGCGTGTTCTCTGCGTGTGCGGTGAAGCGTCAGCAGAAGTTGCTGGTTTCTTGAGCAGGTCCGAGAGCGCGGAGATAATCAGGAATCCAGTGCCCCGACACGGGTGAATGACGGCAGATATGCCGGGGCGGCTATGCCGCACGGGCATCTGCGGGACCACTTCAGTTGGCCAAACCGAATTTGGGGTGGGTTTAGCCTTTGATTGGTGGCATTTCGGGGGGGGGCAGGCCACTTTTCGACGCGTGCAAGCGTGATGGTCCTGACGCCGCCCACGTTTTCAATCCTCACCGTCCCCAATCCGTTCCCCCCTCGCTCGATCTGTTCTTCCGATCGGCCATAACCGGCGCTTCCGCCTTTCGTGGACGGGGTGGACGTATCCCCCTTGAATGCGCTAAGCAATATGAAAATCATGATAAGGGATAGGGATGGGTATCAACGGAAAATCCTACATAGTCGGCATCTACGAGCATCCGTGCCGCGCGGCGCTGGACAAGACGCTGCCGCAACTTCACGCCGAGATCGCGAAGGGCGCGCTGGCGGACGCTGGTCTTTCAAAGGACGATGTTGACGCATATTTCTGCGCCGGCGACGCACCGGGGTTGGGCCCGATCAACATGATCGAATATATGGGCCTCAACAATGTGCGTCATATGGACAGCACGGAGACCGGCGGGTCTTCCTACATCGTCCATGTCAATCACGCAGCGCAGGCCATAGCCGCGGGGCATTGCAATGTGGCGCTGATCACGCTGGCAGGCAGGCCGGTTGCCGACGCGAAAGAAGGTAAGCCCGTCCGTTACTACAACCAGCAAGCGCCGGACTTTCCGTTCGAAATGCCCTATGGCCCCAACGTCACGAATATGTACGCCATGTGTGCGATGCGGCATATGTACGAATACGGCACCACCAGCGAGCAACTCGCATGGATCAAGGTCGCCGCATCCCATCACGCCCAGCACAATGAACATGCCAGGCTCCGCGACGTTGTGACCGTGGAGGATGTCGTCAATTCGCCGATGATTGCCGATCCGTTGCACCGGCTCGACTGTTGCGTCATCACCGACGGTGGTGGCGGCATTGTGATGGTGAGCCCGGAAGTGGCGAAGTCGCTGAAGCGTACCCGCGTCAAGGTTCTCGGTGCCGGTGAGGCGCCCAAGCATCTCGCGGCGGGCCAGGTCGATCTGACCTATTCCGGCGCGCGTTGGAGCGGACCCAAAGCGTTCGCTGAAGCCGGCGTCACGCCCGCCGATATCAAATACGCCTCCGTCTATGATTCCTTCACTATTACAGTGCTGGAAACGCTCGAAGATCTGGGTTTTTGCAAAAAAGGTGAGGGCGGGAAGTTCGTCTCGGACGGCAATCTGATTTCCGGCGTCGGCAAGTTGCCCTTCAACACGGATGGCGGGGGATTGTGCAACAATCACCCGGGCAATCGCGGCGGCATGACCAAGGTTCTTGAAGCGGTTCGTCAGGTTCGCGGTGAGGCTCATCCGAAGGTTCAGGTTCGCAATTGCGATATTGCACTGGCGCATGGAACCGGCGGGCTTCTGGGATCGCGTATGGGCAGCGCAACCGTTATTCTTGGAAATGAAGCCGCATGAACACCGATCAGAAAAACAAGATCAATCTTGTAGTCAATTCCGAGAGTAAGCCCTACTGGGAAGGTGCCGCCAAGGGACAACTCCTGATCCGGGCTTGCAACGCCTGCTGCAAGGCGCACCACTATCCGCGGACTATTTGCCCGCATTGCTTCTCGGATGACACGGCGTTCGTCGAGGCTTCGGGCAATGGCGTGATCTACAGCTATTCGGTCACGAGGCAAGCCAAGCCGCCTTATGTCATCGCCTATGTTGAGCTTGATGAAGGGGTTTCTATGCTCACGAATATCGTCGGCTGCGAAATCGACAAGATTCGCATCGGGCAGAAAGTCAGGGTCGAATTCTCCGAGGCCGGCGACGGATACGCGCTGCCGGTGTTTACGCCCGCATGATGCGGAATTTTCGTTGAACGGCATTCCGGCAGGTTTGACTTCTTGCCGGAACGTCCGGCGACGGGTCGGTTGAGACAACGGACGGTTGAGGACGGAACGGCTTGATCGCAAGAAAGCCGACCCCCGAGGACCGGATTTTTCAGGGAGGATTACATGGCGTGGAATTTCGGTGACATCCTCGACAGTATCTCGGCGGTTTTGCCGCAGGATGCGCCCGCCCTTATTCATGGCGATCGGGTGATCACATGGGGAGAAACGGCACGGAGGTCCAACAATCTCGGGCGCGCGCTGATCGCGCGCGGCGCCAGACCCGGCGACAAGGTCGCATTCTATATGCGAAACCGGCCCGAATATGTCGAGACCATGGCGGCCTGCTTCAAGAGCCGTCTTGTCCATGTCAACATCAACTACCGCTACAAGGCGGACGAAGTTTTCTACATCTTCAATGACTCCGATGCGCAAACGGTCGTTTACGGTTCCGAGTTCCGGGACATCATCGTCGAACTGAAAGACCGGCTGACGAAAGTCACCACTTTTATTGAGGTAAACGAAGACGGATCCGCCGCGCCCTTCGCGGAAAATTACGAAAAGATCGTCACCGGCGGAGATGGCGCGCCGCTCGGCATCGAACGGTCTCCGGAAGACTTACTGTTCATCTATACGGGCGGCACGACGGGCATGCCCAAGGGCGTCATGTGGCGCAACGACGACATGCGCGAAGCTCAGCTTACGACGCTTCGAGCGCTGGGTCCGATCCCGGAGACACTTCCCGAGTTGGTTGAGTTTATCAAGACTTCCGGTTCGGGGCCCGTGTCGATGCCTGCCTGCCCGCTGATGCACGGCACCGGCTTCATTACGGCTATAGGCAATATGATGAGCGGCGGCTGCATTGTCACGCTGGAGAACCCGACCCTCGACGCGCATGAACTCTGGTCGGCGGTTTCGCGCCGTGGTGTCAATTCGCTGGCGATCGTCGGCGACGCTTTCGCCCGGCCGATGCTGGCGGCGCTCGACGAGGCGCCTGGCAAATACAACCTGGCCAGCGTCGTCTCGATCGTTTCTTCCGGCGTTATGTGGAGCACGGAAGTGAAGCGCGGCCTGCTCAGGCATTTGCCGAATGTCATTCTGATGGATTCCTTCGGTGCCTCGGAGGGACTCGGTTTCGGCAGTTCGATCATGACGGGCGCCGGCGAGGTCAAGACCGCCAGGTTCCAGATCGGCGACCGGTGCCGCGTGTTCGATGAAAACGATCAGCCGGTCGAACCCGGCAGCGGCAAGCCAGGCATCATCGCCATGGGGGGGCCGATTCCCGTTGGCTACTACAAGGATCCGGAAAAGACCGCCAAGACATTCAAGACCATTGGCGGCGAACGCTATTCCATTCCCGGCGATTGGTGCGTTGTGGAAAAGGACGGCAGCCTGACATTGCTGGGACGCGGCAGCGTCTGCATCAACACGGCGGGCGAGAAGGTCTACCCGGAGGAGATCGAGGAAGTTCTGAAGACGCACCCGTCCGTGGAGGACGCACTCGTTGTCGGCGTGCCCGATCAGAAATGGGGTCAGGCGGTCACCGGCATCGTCACGCTGGCGAACGGCGCGAAGTTTGACGAAGAGGATTTGCGCAAGCACGTCCGCTCGCACCTCGCTGGCTACAAAACGCCCAAGCGCATTCTGGTGGGTGCCGTGCCTCTTCGCGCGCCGAACGGCAAGGCCGACTACAAGAGCGTTACCGATTTCGCGAAACGCGAGCTTGGGGTTGCCTAGACGACGGTTTAAGTGACGGCGCCGGAGGCGGCGCGCGGCACTCGCAACGGGAGGACTACATGGGACGGGTAGACGGGAAAATCGCCTTTGTGACGGGCGGTGCCAACGGCATGGGGCGTTCCCACGCCTTGCTGCTTGCACGCGAAGGCGCAACGCTGATCGTGACCGACATGGACGAGAAGGGCGGCAACGCCGTGGTCGAGGAGATCAACGATCAGGGTGGACAGGCGCGATTTTTCAAACACGATGTGTCGAGCGTCTCGGATTGGGAACGGATTTCACAGCAGGCGATGTCCACTTTCGGGCGCGTCGACATCCTCGTGAACAATGCCGGTATTCTCGTTTTTTCTGCCGTGCAAGACACCTCGAATGAAGACTTCGCACGTGTTCTCGACGTCAATGTAAAAAGCGTTTTCTATGGCACAAAATACATACTGCCCGCGATGAAAGCGGCTGGCGGCGGTTCGATTGTCAATATTTCCTCGATCTACGGATTGATAGGCGCGCCTGCCACGGCGGCGTATCAGGCATCAAAGGGTGCCGTCCGTCTGCTGACGAAATCGACGGCTGTGGATTATGCGCCTTTCAAGATTCGTGTGAATTCCGTACACCCTGGAATTATCCGCACGAATATGACAAAGGATCTTCTCGGCGATGCCGATGTCGCCAAACAGGTTTTGAGCGCCACGCTTATTGGTCGGCCGGCCGAACCCGTCGAGGTTTCCTATGCGGTCCTGTTTTTGGCCTCCGATGAATCGTCCTATATGACCGGCTCCGAGGTTGTCGTCGACGGAGGCTACACGACCATATGATGAATTGCGATGCGATGGACTCTGGTTTCGTTGAAGGTCGAAGCAGGGGTGTCGCTGTGGCGGAAAAATAGTCGCGTGCCGGTCTTGTGGCCGGCCAAACGGCGAGGAAGGAAGCGCTATGAGTACATCCGGTGCGAGCAATTCATTCGATCGCATTCGTCACAGTTTGGATTCGTGTCTTGTCGAGGACCCGTCGAGCGGGCGCTTCATGCTCGACCGCGCCATATTCACCGATCCTGAACTGTTCGACCTCGAGATGAAGCACATCTTTGAGCGTAGCTGGGTGTTTCTCGCCCATGAAAGCCAACTCGTCAACGAAAGCGCCTTTCTGACCCTGACAATCGGTCGTCAATCCGTTCTTCTGACCCGGAACCGGTCGGGCGAATTGAAATGTTTTATCAATGCATGCACACATCGCGGTGCGCGGCTGTGCCGGGAAAAACGGGGCAGGCGAACGACATTCACATGCCCGTTTCACGGTTGGACATTCAGCAACGACGGCGCACTGCTGAATGTCACAGACGAGGAAAATGGTGCGTACCCAGAACATTTCGATCGGAGCGATCTGGGCCTGAGCGAAGTCGCACGCCTGGAATCCTACAAAGGATTCATTTTCGCCAGCCTTTCGGAGGACGTACCACCGCTGACCGATTACCTTGCGGGTGCCAAGACCTTCATCGACCTCATGGTGGACCAGTCGCCGGAAGGGAAGCTCGAAATCATCCGCGGGGTCGGGCGGTATACTTATCGCGGCAACTGGAAGATGCAGACCGAGAACGGTCTCGACGGCTATCACGTTCCGACCGTGCATTCCAACTACCTGTTGACCGTCGCAAACCGGATGACGGGCGGTTCAGCGAACCCTACGAAGAGCGCAAACGTATCCGCGTGGATGAAGACAGATCAGGGCGGTTTTTTCTCATTCGATCATGGACACGCTTTGATCTGGAACGCGTCGGCCAGTTCTCCTTCCCGGCCCAGTTTTGAGTTTGTCGATCAGTACAAGCAGAAATTCGGCGAGGAGCGCACTCGCTGGATGACCGAAACCACGCGAAATCTTCTTTTGTTTCCGAATGTATTCCTGATGGATCAGGTCAGCACGCAAATCCGTATCGTGCGTCCGATCTCGGTCGATGAAACGGAAATAACGACATATTGCATCGCGCCTGTGGGAGAAAGTGCGCGGGCGCGGTCGCTGCGTATTCGCCAGTATGAGGATTTCTTCAATGCCAGCGGCATGGCCACGCCCGACGATTTGACGGAGTTCAATAATTGCCAGATCGCGTATGGGAGCGGTGGTGGTCGTTATAACGACTTGTCGCGCGGGGCTACGAGAGGCGTTCAAGGGTCGGGGAAATTTGGCAAGGGGCTTAACATCGACGCGACCTTGAGCGGCGTCAATGTCGCTGATGAAGGACTGTTCGTCACCATGCACAAGGAATGGATCGAGCGAATGAAACACGCAATTGCGCGGGAACGGGATGATGCCTCCCTTACTCGCGAAAACGATCGTTCAAGGGCTGCAGAATGACGAGCGATGAAAAATGCTGGATTTCGGTGCAGCGGTTTCTTGGCAGGGAGGCGCTTTGCCTCGATGAGCGCAAATGGGATGATTGGCTGGCGCTTTATCGCGAGGACGCCGAATACTGGTTGCCGGCATGGGACGATGACGGGGAACTCACGGTCGATCCGCAGAGCGAAATCTCGCTGATTTACTATCCAAACCGCGCCGGTCTGGAGGATCGCATCTACCGCATCCGATCGCGCCGTTCATCCGCGACGATGCCGCTCATGCGGACCTGCCACATGTTTACGCTGCTTTCCGTCGAGGGACGGGAAGGTGGCGTCAGCGTGCGAACATCCTGGACAGTGCAGTCGATTCGCGAGGATCGAACACTCACCTATTATGGATGGGCGGAATACGATCTGGCGGAGCACGGCGATACCTGGCTTATCGCCCGGAAGAAGACTGTCGTTCTGAACGACGTCGCCGACACGATGATCGATGTCTACAACGTGTGAGGACAGCAGGACGTGAACAGCAAGCAAGCGCGACCGATTATCGGCACGATGATCGGAGATCCGGCAGGGGTCGGTCCTGAGGTGATTGCCCGCGCCCTCGCGACCGGCCATGTGCATGAGCTGTCCGTTCCTGTCCTGATCGGCAGCGCGGCGGCAATGGAGCGCGCCGTGGAAATGACCGGCGTGCCGTGCAGCGTGCGGGTGATCCGATCTGTCGACGATCTGAGCGATGACCCCGCTATCGTCGACATTATCGATTCAGGTACCTTGAAAGTGTCCGAACTGCCGCTCGCGGAGGATACGGTGCGCGGCGGGGAAGCGTCGGCGCTGTGGCTTGACGAAATGAGCGCTCTTGCATCTAGCGGTGCTATCGCGGCTGGCGTCATGGGGCCCATCAGTTCCGGCTCCCTCAAGCTTGCCCGCAAGGTGCCGAGCATCGTCAGTCCGACTCCCGGCGAAAGCTATCTTGTTCTGCTGACCGGACCGCTCCGTGTTGCGCATCTGACCGACCATATTCCGCTCCGGCGCGTTTGCGAAATCATCAGCCCCGATCTCGTGGCGCTTGCCTTGCGCCAGATAGACGGTGCTATGCGGAACTGGGGGATCGCGCGCCCGCGGATTGTCGTCGCAGGTCTCAATCCTCACGCGATGGGAGATGAAGACCGCGAAGCCATCGCGCCCGGCGTCGCGCGGGCGAGGGCGGAAGGCATCAATGTCGAAGGACCCGTAAGTCCTGACGCCGTGTTCCGGCAATGCGTCGAAGGCCGATATGACATCGTCCTCGCCATGTATCACGATCAGGGACACATCGCGGTCAAGACATGGGGCTTTTCCGGAAATTGCGCCATCATCCTCGGGCCGTCTTACCTCCATGTGACGGTCGCGCATGGAACGGCTTATGACATTGCGGGCAAGGGCACCGCCGATCCGGCGATGATGCTGAGCGCCATGCGCACGGCGGCCACTCTTGCCGCGGGCCGGGGATTTCCCGAGGAACACTGAAGGGTCGGACGCCGGGTTTTATGATCCGGAGGCGTCAGACCGGCCAGCCATCATTCGCAACGGTGTATATTCGATCACCGTATCGTTCCGTTGAGTCACGATCCGGTTGCGGGTGCGCACCAGACCGCGCCCTTTGGATGTCGGTCGCGCCTGAAGCACTTCGCATTCCACATGAATCGTGTCGCCGACAAATGTCGGCCCCTTGACGTTGAACTCCATGTGCAGAAAGGCGAGGCCCGTCTCCTGCATCATCGACTGGACGAGCAAACCTTCGGCCATGCAATAGACCAACGCGCCGGGCACCACGCGGCCGTTCATAGGGCCGTGGGCCTTGAGATATTCGACATCGGTGAAAAGCACTTCTACCATGCCTGTCGTGTTGATGAAATTGACCAGATCGGCTTCAGTGATCGTCCGGCCGATGGTGCGGAATTCCTCGCCGACCGTGAGGTCGTTCCAGCACATGCCGAGGCCTATCTTTCGCATGCCCTCTCCTTGCAGGTAGCGTCGGTGACACAGCCCGCCCGCGACATCCTGTGACTGATGCCCGGAAATGCGTTCCCGTGTTTTGCTTCAGCCTGGAATTCTGACCGGCATGATCGAGTAGCCCTTGATCAGATTTGAGAAAACCCTCTCCGGTTCGCCGACCACTTCGATCGGCTTGTCGGGCCAGCGTTTCAGGATTTCCTCCCAGACGACACGGAGCTGCATTTCCGCAAGCCGGTTGCCGACGCAGCGATGGATACCGAAGCCGAAGGACAGGTGCTGACGTGGATGCTTGCGGTCGATGATGAAGCTGTTGGCGTTTTCGATCGCCTCCTCATCCCGGTTGCCCGAGACGTACCACATGACGACTTTGTCGCCCTTCTTGATTTGCTTGCCGCCAAGCTCCGTATCCTGAAGCGCGGTACGGCGCATATGCGACAAGGGTGTCTGCCAACGGATGATTTCGGGGACCATGGATTCGACGAGCGACGGGTTGTCCCGCAGCTTCTTGTATTGAGCCGGATTCTGGTTCAGGGCCAGAAGGCCACCGGTGATCGAATTGCGGGTCGTGTCGTTGCCGCCGACGATCAGGAGAAGAATGTTTCCCAGATACTCCATCGGCCCCATGTTTTTCGTCGCTTCGCCCTGAGCCAGCATGGTGATGAGATCGTTTCCCGGCTCGGTCGCGTTGACGCGCTGATTCCACAACTCGGTGAAGTAGGCGGCGCAATGGCGCAATTCATTCCTGCGGGCCTTCTCGGCCTCCTCGTCGCCGAAGGCGGTGCCTGCGGTGGCGACATCCGACCAGCGGGTGAGCTTCCGGCGTTCTTCCCAAGGGAAATCGAAAAGGGTAGCGAGCATCTGCGTCGTCAACTCGATCGACACGCGGTCCACCCAGTCAAAAGTTTCATTGATTGGCAGGGAATCGAGAATTTTGCCGGCGCGCTCGCGGATCGTGCTTTCGAGTTTCGCCAGATTGCCGGGTGCGACGATCGGGCTCACAATCTTGCGCTGTGCGTCGTGCTTGGGCGGGTCCATCATGATGAACATGGGCAGGAAGAAACCTTCTTCCTGATTGCGGAGAGCGACGCCGCCCAAGGTGGCTTCGGACGAATAGATGCCGTGGTTGGTGTCGACATGCATGATGTCTTTATATTTGGTCACCGACCAGAACGGGCCGTATTCGCTCTCCTTGCAGTAATGGACGGGGTCTTCATGGCGTAGACGTTCGAAATACGGCCACATCGTATCTGTCCTGAAGAGCTCCGGGTCGCTGACGTCGATCTTTTCAAGCGGGATCGCGTAGGCGTCCGCAATCGACTTGTCTCGATCGGCAGCCAGGGTATTACTCATGACGGCGTCTCCATTGTGTTTCCGGAAGCCCGAGAAGGCGTGACATATGAGATGCCGGTTAGCCGACTTTCTCCCGCCAAATCATTATAAGCATATTACCATGGATTGTCAGGTTGCATTCATCGGGCGGCGACCTGGGGGCGCCAACTTTCCGAACAGTCCGTCACACGCCTGTTGCCGGTCCCCCGCCAGTGGTTGTCTGCAGAGTGTCATGCCGGCAGGGCGACGGCGATCTCGCGCAGCTTGAACTTCTGTACCTTGCCGCTCGGTGTTCGAGGCAGTTCATCGACGGTTTCTACCCGTTCCGGCAGGTATTGCCTCGCTACCCTGTGCTCTTCGAGGAAGGCGACCACCTCGCGCAAGCCAACCTCGTGGCCGGGCTTCGGCACGATGAACGCACATGCCCGTTCGCCCAGCCGTTCATCCGGTACGCCGACGATCGCCACATCCTGAATGTCGGGATGCCGGAAGAGCAGGTCTTCGATCTCGACCACGGGGACATTCTCGCCGCCGCGGATGATGATGTCCTTGGAGCGTCCGGTCAGCCGGATATAGCCCTGGCCGTCGATCCGCGCGAGGTCGCCTGTATCGAACCAGCCTTCCGCGTCGTGATTGTACCAGTCCGGTCTTTTGAGATAGCCAACAAAAGTCGAACAGGCGCGAGCCTTGAGCATACCCTCCTCGCCGACGGGCAGGGGTCTGTTCTCGCTGTCGACCACCTGGACTTCCATGCCTGGCAGCGCGCGTCCGTCAGTATTGATTGCCTTGTCGTCCGAATCATCGAGGCATGTCGTTGTCACCAGGCCGTTCTCGGTCATGCCCCAGGCCGACACGATGTTCGTCCCGAGGATTTGCCGCGCCCGCTCGACAAGCGCGCGGGGGATGGGGGCGCCTGCCACCAGGAAGATGCGCAAACGGGATACGTCGCTCCCGTCTGCCGCCACCGTTTCGGTCAGATCGGACAGGAACGGCGTGGACGCCATGGTGAAGGTGATTCCTTCGCCGGAGATCGACGCGGAGGCGCGCTTCGGCCCCCACACATCCTGCAAAATGGCGGTCGCTCCGGCCAGAATGGGCATCACCAGCCCGTACATGACGCCTGTCTGGTGCGCCATCGGCGACGCCATGAACATCACGTCGTCCGCGCCGAGCCCGAGGCGCTCGGCGCAGACGAGGATATTGGAGAGCAGCGTATTCGACGTATGCATGACGCCTTTCGGTTCGCCGGTCGTACCGGAGGTATACATCAACTGCGTTACGTCGTCGGGATCGGGCCGTCTCGCCGCGAAGAGACGGCCGGCGTCGCGCCGCTGCTCCCACGGTGTATCGAGAAGGACTTTCTCAAAGCTGGTTTCGCCGTCGCCGCCGATGACAAGCACATCCTTCAACTGCGGCAGGCCGGCCCGGATGTTGGCCACCATGGCAGGGTAATCGAAGCCGCGAAAGGCGCGCGGGATGACGAGTATCTTGCTTTCCGCAAGGCCAAGCATGAAGGACAATTCGCGCTCGCGAAAAATCGGCATCAATGGATTGGTCACGGCGCCGATCCGTACGCAAGCCAGATGCAGCGCGGTGAATTGCCACCAGTTCGGCAATTGGCAGGAAACAACGTCGCCTTTCTCCACGCCGAGTTCCGCGAGGCCGGCCGCGATACGTTCGACGATCTTGCCGAAATCGCGGTAGCTGAGGCGAGTGGCCTCGTTCGTTGCGGAGTTGAAATCGACGACGGCCGTCTTGTCCGGCATTTCGGCGATGCAACGGTCGAGATAGTCAGCGGCGGTCTTGCCCGGCCAGAAGCCGCCGGCGTTCATCGCCTCGACACGCTTCCTGGTCAGAATTGGATCGAACATCGGTAACGCTCCCCTCGCAGGCGGGCTTGAACTCCAGGCATTACTTTGGCTGGAAATAATCCGGCCGTCCGGGGGGCCACGGGTCGCCCCAGAGCTGCTCGCCGCCATCGACCGTCAATACCTCGCCGGTAATGAACTTGGCGCCCGGCGAGGCGAGATAGGCAACAGCCTCGGCGATGTCGTGGGCGTCGCCGACATGCAGCATCGGATTTGCGCCAGGATAGGTCTTGAGGCCTTCGGGTGGATATTGCGCAAAACCGCTCGTTTCGCAGACGCCCGGTGCGACGCAGTTGACGCGGATGCGATGCGGTGCCCATTCGACGGCCACCGATTTGGACAGATAGGCAACACCGGCGCGCGCCGCGCATGTGTGCGCGATGCCCGGCATTCCGCGCCATATGTCCGCGATGATGTTCACGATCGAGCCGGGGGTCTTTCTTTCGACCCACTGCCGCGCGGCGCTTTGCATCATGTACCAGGTGCCGTTGAGATTGGTGTCGATGACGGCGTTCCATCCCTTGACCTTGAAGTCGAGGGCCATTTGCGGAAACTGGCCGCCGGCATTGTTCACGAGAAGGTCGAGCGCGCCGAATTTATCCCAGACCGCTTCAATAAAACCGTCAACCTGATCCGGATCGCGTATGGTCAGGGACCGGCTGAAGACCTGCGCGCCCATGCTTTCCAGAAGTGAAACCGTCGCGGCAAGTTTTTCTTCGTTGCGCCCGCATATGGCGACGTTTGCGCCCAGTCGTGCCAAAAGACAGGCAATCGCCTTGCCGAAACCGCTGCCGCCGCCGGAAACGACGACCGTTTTCCCCGAAAAAAGATCAGCTCGATAAACCGTGGGTAGAGCCTTCAGTTCCTCATCGGAAAACCCGAATCGAGTCTTCTGAACTTCCATGCGCGTCTCCCTCGAATGTTTTCGGTCACGTGACTGTTTCGTTTTCCCTGCTTTGTGCGGGTTCTTCGATCCCGATTCCGTTGAACAGCATCAGGCACATATGATCGGCTATCGCCTGAATGGACGTTCTGCCGGGAC
>JAHBYM010000006.1 GCA_019635975.1 Parvibaculum sp.
GCCTTCGAGGAGGATCCGGGCACCTTTGTGCGGCCGGAACATCGCCGCCACGCGTTGATCTGGGACATCAGCGTCGATGAGGGCGCGCGCGGCAAGGGCGTCGGCCGGGCGCTGCTCGAAGCGGCGGAGGCGCATACGAAGGCAGCCGGCATCCGCGAAATCAGGCTCTATGTGCTCGAAAACAATGCCCGCGCGCAGCGCGTCTACGATGCAGCAGGCTACCGCAACTATGAACGGTTGATGGCGAAACGCATCTAGGCATCAGGCGGGTTTGCTCGTCTGCCACATCGTTTCGAACAGGGCTTGTTGCAACCGCGCGAATTCCTCGCTGTCGACGATCAGTCCGTAATTTTCACGCCGCGACGAGATCAGTGCCACCTTGCCGCCGAAAATGAAAGTGGTGATACGGAAAGCATCCGACGACGGCGCATAGCGCACCTCGCGCAGTTCTTCTTCTCCCGCTTTCCAGATGTCGTAGGTTTCCTCGCTTTGCGCGCGGATGACGCGAAGCCGCGTCCCCGTGCGTACCCGTTCGGCGATGAAGTTGCGCAGCGCCCTGGGGCCCGGCACGGCGAGCAGTTCGCGCATCGATAGGATGCCGCAAACTTCCGGCAGCGGCGCCGCCAGCACCGCATTCAACACGGTACGGATGCCATCGGCGCCGTCGTAAAGGCGGAAGCGCGGCGCACCGTGTGTGCGGGCATGGATCGCGCGCAGGTCGGGCAGGATTTCGTCGAGTGTGCGGCGTTTGTCGTCGAGATTGCGGGCCAGAACATCAGGGTCTTCGGCCACCACATGGGTCCGGCCGCCGCGCTCGACCTGTGTGACGAGTCCATCCTCCAGCAGCTTCTCGAACAGTGCATAGGCGGTCGTCCGCTCAATGCCGGCATGCTGGGCCACTGCCGTCACCGTCTCGTCGCCGAGCTCGAGAGCGGAGAGGTAGAAGCGCGCCCGCTTGCCTGCGAGACCCAGCGCCGCCAGTTTCGGTTCGAGTTCCATGATTGTCCAAAATTTTCGACAATATTTCTGATATTCTCCATGTTGATGAAATTCCGGTCAAGAGATATAGGTAATAAAATAACAAATTGCCGCGAAGTGGCCGCGATGGCTCAAAGAGCTGTCGTTATATCTCGACAAAGGGGCTGTCATGCAGACGATCCTGATTTCCTCCGGCCTGATCCAGATCACCTTTGCCGTTGCGCTGGGCTGGGTGATGGTCGCGATGTATGGGCCGCGCAAGCGCTTCGGCCCGCTGGTCCACGCAAAGCGCGTTCTCCAGTGCCATATCGACAACATTCTGATGGCGCTGCTGCAATTCGCGATCGCCGCCGTTCATCCGGCGATTCCGGAAGTCGCCGGCTGGCTGCTGGTTGTCGGTTCATGGACCAACGCACAGCTTTTCATGGTCCATGCCTTCTCGAAGGAGGGCTACATCAAGCACCGGGCCATCGACATCGCGACGATGATTTCCTTCGGACTTTTAAGCATCGCCTATCCCTGGCTTCTCTATGCCTGGTTCACGATCTGAGGGTCGCCGCTCATGACACAGCCGAAGACCATCCGGGCCGCCGCCATCCAGGTCGAGGCGCGCGTCGCCGACATTCCCTGGAACATCGAACATGCGAGCCGCCTTGTGGACGAAGCGGCCGGCCGGGGCGCGGCGCTTGTCGCGTTGCCGGAGTTCTTCACCACCTGCATCGTTTATGACGAGCGCGTCTTCGGCTGCTCGCTGCCGCCCGAAAACCCGGCGCTCGACATGCTGAAGGAAAAGGCGCGCCGCCACCGTATTCATATCGGCGGCTCCTATCTCGAAATGCGCGACGGCGATGTCTACAACACCTATGTCTTTGTCGAGCCCGACGGCCGTGTACACCGACATGACAAGGACCTTCCGACAATGGTCGAGAACGCCTTTTACGTCGGCGGGCGCGACGACGGGTTGATGCAGACATCGCTCGGGCCGGTTGGGGCCGCCGTCTGCTGGGAAACGGTCCGGACGCAGACAGTGAAGCGGCTGCGCGGCAAGGTTGGCCTGCTGATGACGGGCAGCCATTGGTGGAGCGAGCCCGGCTGGAACTGGGCGCGCGGCTATTGGCGGCGCTTTCACGCGGGCAATGGCCGGTTGATGGAGCGCACGCCCCGTACCTTCGCCGCATTGATCGGTGCGCCGCTGCTCCATGCGGGACATGCGAGTGTCATTGAGGGCGGGTTTCTGGTCCTGCCCGGCACGCGTCTCGCGGCGCCGATACGCACGCAGTTAATGGGCGAAACGCAGGTGATCGACAGGGAGGGCCGTCTTCTCGCGCGCCGGCGCTATCAGGAAGGCGCGGGCGTCACGGTCGCCGATATTGTGCTCGGCGCCACCGCGCCGCGCACCGAGCTGCCGCCGCGCTTCTGGATCCCGAAGTTCAGCCCCATGCTCTATTTCCAGTGGTATCACCAGAACGCCGCCGGCAAGTCCGCCTATCGCTGGGCCAAGCGCACCGGACGGCTGAAGACATGGGAGGGCAGGCGCAACTCGCGCGCGGCGGAAGAGCGGCTTTGAGCTTCCCCGAAAATGAAAACGCCCCCGAACCTCGGGGGCGTTGTCATTCCGGCGGTTGAACGCGCCGGGTTTATTTCTTGGCGGCTGCCGCCGGTACGCCGCTTTCGCGCTGGGCGCGCTTGCGGGCCAGTTTGCGGGCGCGGCGAATGGCTTCGGCCTTTTCGCGGGCGCGCTTCTCGGAGGGCTTCTCGTAGAAGTTGCGCAGCTTCATTTCGCGGAACACGCCTTCGCGCTGAAGCTTCTTCTTCAGGGCCTTCATGGCCTGATCGACATTGTTGTCGCGAACGAGTACCTGCACGAGAAAAACCTGTCTAGTTTCAATGGGTTAAGCGCGGACGGGCCGCGCCCCCCGCAAGAGTGCCGCTTGTCTAGCAAAGGATCGGGGCTTTGTCCACCGGCGCGGGGCCGAAAAGCGAGGCAATCCGCCCCGTTGCCGGGCAAGGGCGGCGGGCTCATATTGCGCCCATGGCCATACGAAAAATCGCCCGCATGGGACATCCGGTGCTCCGGGGCATCGCCCGGCCCGTTCCCGACCCCACCGCGCCCGTGGTGAAGGCGCTGGTCGCCGACATGATCGAGACGATGATCGACGCCAATGGCGCCGGTCTCGCCGCGCCGCAGGTTTACGAGCCGTGGCGGATCGTCATTTTCCAGGCGCCGGCCGAGCGGGCGGGCGAGGCGGTCGACGAGGCCGAGATTTTCGATCACACGGCGCCGCTCACCGTCCTCATCAATCCCGAAATCGAGATCCTGTCGGGCGAAACCGAGAAGGGTTGGGAGGGTTGTCTGTCGGTGCCGGGGCTTCGCGGCCTCGTGCCGCGCAGCCTCGACATCCGCTACCGCGGCGTCACGCCCGACGGCGAAACGATCGAGCGCCGGGCGCGCGGCTTTCATGCGCGCGTCGTGCAGCATGAATGCGACCATCTCGACGGCATTCTCTATCCGCAACGGATGGACGATCTCGGCGAGCTGATTTTCGAAAGCGAGGCGCGCGCCATGCTGGCGGCCCAAGTGGAAGCGGAAGAAGCGGAAAGGGACGATGCCGATGGCCGATAGAAAAGCCCGCCCCGGCGCCGATGCGCGCAAGCCCACCCATGTCGAGGCGTCACAGGCGAAAATTCTCGCCGCCGCGCTCCCCCATGTCGCCTTCGACGGCTGGACGCTGCGCCTGATGCGCGAGGCGGCAGAAGCCGCGGGCGTCGATCACAATGAAATGCGTCTTGCCTTCCCGGAAGGCGCGCTCGATCTCGTCGATTATTTCCTGGCAGACGGCGACCGGCGCATGGCGGAAGCGTTGGCGGGCGAAGACCTTGCTGCGATGAAAGTGCGCGAACGCATCACGCGCGCCGTACGGGTCCGCATCGAGGCCGACGGTCCGCATCGCGAGGCGGTGCGCCGCGCCGTCACGCTGCTGGCGCTGCCGACATCGGGCAGCCACGGCCCCCGCGCGCTTTACCGCACGGTCGACGCGATCTGGCGCGCCGCCGGCGACACTTCCACCGATTTCAATTTCTATACCAAGCGCGCGACTTTGGCCGGCGTCTATTCGGCCGTTACGCTTTACTGGCTTGCCGACCGCTCGGACGGTTTCGCCGACACATGGGCCTTTCTCGACGCCCGCATCGAGGACGTGATGCGCTTCGAAAAAGCCAAGGCGTCGGTTCTGGGTGTTGTCGAAAAGCTGCCGGACCCCTTTGCGCTTCTCGGCCGCCTGCGCTACCGGGAATAGCTCAGGGCGTGCCGAAGCCGATATCGATCCAGATCATACGATCGAATTCGGCGCCGAAGACCGTATCGTCCAGCGTAACGTCGTAACCGGCCGTCTCATGCGTGCTGTGCATGCCCAGAATGCGTGGCGGCTGAGGATGCGGGGCATGCATCGGCAGATAGAGCGTCTCTATTTTCGAAATGCGGCCCGATCTGAAGCGCGTGACGTGCCGGGCCTGCCAGCCGCAGGGGCGGTAGCCGATTTCATGCATATCCCGGCTGCATTGAAGCCGTGTCTGTGCCGGAATGAAGTCCAGCAGGTTCGCACCGGTCAACTCGAAGTCGAGTTGCGTGGTGACTTCCGTTCCCACCAGTCTGTGACTGATCTGTTCCGGGCTGTTGAGCGACAGAACCGTCAGGCTTGGAAACCACGGTTTCACGGCCGCGGGATTGAATGCCGCCGCATTCGGCATTCCGTTTATGCGCGGCAGACCGCTCCAGTATCGAAACACCGCGCTCTGGGCGGGGTTGTCGAGCAGCGGCGTTTCAGACGGCTCGCCCTTGCTCGCGTCGCAGGTGCGCAGCAGGTGCCGGACGTCCTCCGGCATCTCGACGGCGCCGACATAACTGGCCGCACTGGGGGGCATCTCGTTTTCTCGCTTCCATTTCCGGCTGGTGTTCGACGCATCGAACCGGCGCCGCAAGCGCTCGAAAGCCTGGCCGATTGCCGGACAGGATCTAACTCGGCACACCCCGGCCCACATCGACCCAGACGATTTCGTCGATCGAGGTGGCGCAGACCGTGCGGTCGGCGGGCTGCTGATATTCCACCGCCTCTTCCGGCGCATGCACCGCAATCATGCGCGGCGGATGGCCAACCGGCGCGGCCAGCGGCAGATAGAGGCTCTGCACATGCGACACGCGGCCCGAGCCGTAAACATTCACATAGCGCGCATGATAGCCGCAGGGCCGGTAAGCGATTTCGTGCATGTCGCGGCAGACCTGGGCCCGCGTTTCCGGCGCCAGCATTTCGAGCATGTTGGTGCCGGTCGGATCGTGCGTCATGCGTTCGGCGACGCGCGTCCCGACGAGCCGGAAACGAATGTCGCCGGGCCCGTGAATCTCCATGATGGTCGTGTCGGGCAGCCACAGTGTCAGCGCCAGCGGATCGAAATCGGTGGCGTGGGGCGCGCCGTTCGCGCGCGGCAGCGAGGACCAGTAGGCGAAGAAGTCGGTGAGCGCGCGCGGACTGAATGCGGGCGCGGCCGTTCCACGGCCGGCGCTCGGCGCGTGCGCTTCCATGAGGCGGCGCGCGTCCTCGCCGATACCGCTGAATGTCTGGCTTTCGGCCAAGTCCATGGGCGTTTTCCCGGTCCGGCGGCGGCCTTTTCGGGCGCCTGCCGGGTTTCATCCTGCCTACAGGGTGGGGGGTGCCGGTTAACGGGGCGTAACCGGCGGACGCTTTCCGAGCGGAAAGAGCCGGTTGACATGGCCCATCTTGCGCCCCGCCCGTGCCTCGGCCTTGCCGTAAAGATGGAGCCTGGCGCCCGGTTCGGCGGCGACGGCGCTCCATTTGCCGGCGTCGGCGCCGATCAGATTGGTCATCACGGCGTCGGAATGGCGCGCCGGGCTACCCAGCGGCCAGCCGCAGATCGCGCGGATATGCTGTTCGAACTGGCTCACCGCGCAGGCGTCCATCGTCCAGTGGCCGGAATTGTGGACGCGCGGCGCGATCTCGTTGACGAGCAGCCGCCCGTCGCGGCCGACAAACATCTCGACGCCCATCACGCCCGCATAATCGAGTTCGGCAACGATCTTCGCGGCGATGGCGCGGGCCTCGTCCGCCAGCGCCGGCGTCAGCGCGGCCGGCGCAAAGGTGCGGTCGAGAATGTGGTTGGTATGAATGTTCTCGACTGGATCGTAGGCCGCGACTTCGCCGTCGAGCCCCCGCGCCACGACGACCGAAATCTCGCGCTCGAAATCGACAAAGCCTTCGAGGATCGCCGGCAGCCGGCCGATCGCATCCCAGGCGGCGGTGGCCGCTTTCGGCGAGAGGATCTTCGCCTGGCCCTTGCCGTCATAGCCCATGCGCCGCGTCTTCAGCACCGCTGGCGTGCCGATCGCGGCCAGCGCGGCCGCGAGATCGTCCGTGTCCATCACATCGGCGAAGGGCGCGGTGGCGATGCCGTTCTGCTTCAGGAAGTTCTTCTCGGTCAGCCGGTCCTGTGCGGTCGCCAGCGCAGCGGCGCCGGGGCGCACCGGCGCATGATCACTCAGAATCTGCGCCGTTTCGGCCGGCACGTTCTCGAATTCATAGGTCACGACATCGACGCTCTCGGCAAAACGCGCCAGCGCATCCGCGTCGTCATAGGGCGCGCGGGTCAGCGCGGCGGCGACATCTGCCGCCGGCACCTCGTCGTCCGGGCAATAGATGTGACATTTGTGGCCGAGCTCGGCGGCCGCCATCGCCAGCATCCGGCCGAGCTGCCCGCCGCCCAGAATGCCGATCCGCCCGCCGGGTGCGATTGCCGCCACTATTCGTCCTCGGGCATGTCGATGACGGCGTCGGTTTGCGCGGCGCGGTAAGCGTCCAGCCGTTCGGCCAGCGCCTCGTCGGAAAGCGCCAGCACGGCGGCGGCCAGCAGCCCGGCGTTTTTGGCGCCCGCCTCGCCGATGGCGAGCGTGCCCACCGGAATGCCGCCCGGCATCTGCACGATCGAAAGCAGGCTGTCCTGCCCCGACAGCGCTTGCGAGCGGACCGGCACGCCGAAAACCGGCAGCGGCGTCAGCGAGGCCGTCATGCCCGGCAGATGCGCCGCGCCGCCGGCGCCGGCGATAATCACCTTCAGCCCGCGCGCCTTTGCCGACTTCGCATAGTCGACCATGCGGTCGGGCGTGCGATGGGCCGAGACGATATGCGCCTCAAAGGGCACATCCAGCGCCTTCAGCGCCTCGGCGGCGTGTTTCATGGTCGGCCAGTCCGACTGGCTGCCCATGATGATGCCGACAAGAGCCCGGCCCGAATTGGAGGATTTTGCCATGCTTTCCGCCGATTTCTGCCACCGGGGCCCGCCCCCGGCCGGATCAGGAAAGCGAGGGAGTATAGGCATGGGACGCGGCTTGGCAAGGAAAGGGGAGGGGGATCAAATCACCGGAAATATCCGGGCCGAGACTGCCCGGATGAAGACGCCCTGACCGAGCCCCAGTTCGCCGCCGCTATGGAGTTCACGCGGTACTTCCGCCTCGATCCTTTCCGCCCGGCCCTCGATGGAAAGCTCCACCGTGACCGTCGGGCCAAAGGGCCGGACGGCGCGGATGACGGCCGGAACGCCTTGGGCGAGCTCGCGCGATACGATTTCGATTTCGTGCGCGCGGACATAGGCGAGTGCCGGTCCCGAATAGTCACCGTCGCTTTCGACGGGGAAGGTGCTGCCCAGTATGTCGGCCTCGCCGTCTTTTGCATTCGTCTCGAAGCGGGCGACGCCGCCGAGGAATTCGCAGACATAAGGGGTCGCCGGTTCGTCGTAGATGTCGGCAGGGGTGCCGACCTGCTCGACTTTTCCTTCGCGCATGATGACGACGCGGTCGGCCAGTTCCAGCGCCTCTTCCTGGTCGTGGGTTACGAAGATGGTGGTGAGCCCGGTCTCGGTGTGCAACTCGCGCAGCCAGCGGCGCAGTTCCTTGCGCACTTTCGCATCGAGCGCGCCGAAAGGTTCGTCGAGCAGCAGCACGTTGGGCTCGATGGCGAGCGCGCGCGCCAGCGCCACGCGCTGGCGCTGGCCGCCCGAGAGCTGGCTCGGAAAACGCCTTTCAAGCCCCGGCAATTGCACCAGTTCCAGCAGGCGGCGCACCCGGCGGGCGATTTCGCCGGCACGCGGACGTTCGTCGCGCGGGCGCACACGCAGTCCGAAAGCGACGTTGTCGAACACCGTCATGTGGCGGAACAATGCATATTGCTGGAAGACGAAGCCGACGCGGCGCTCGCGCAGGCTGAGCGTCGTCGCATCCTCGCCGTCGAAGCGGATCGTGCCTTCTTCCGTCGCGGTGAGGCCCGCGATGGCGCGCAGCAGCGTCGTCTTGCCCGAGCCCGAAGGTCCGAGCAGCGCCAGCAACTCGCCGGGCCTGACCGTCAGCGAGACATTGTCGAGCGCTGCAAAGGAACCGTAGGACTTGCCGAGTTCCTCGACGTCGATGCGGACCGGTGCGCGCCGCGCGCCTTCGCCCGGCATCGTTCTAGTGCCGCCCGTGCGCGGCAAGCTCACCACCGTAGCGCCACTCGAGTGCGGATTTGAGGACGAGGGTGACGAGGGCGAGGAGGGCCAGAAGCGTGGCAACCGCAAAGGCGGCAACGAAATTGTATTCATTGTAGAGGATCTCCACATGAAGGGGCATGGTGTTGGTCTTGCCGCGTATATGACCGGAGACGACCGAAACGGCGCCGAACTCGCCCATCGCACGGGCATTGCAGAGCAGGACGCCATAGAGCAGCGCCCATTTGACGTTGGGCAGCGTCACGCTCCAGAACGTTTGCAACCCGCCCGCACCGAGAGAGAGCGCCGCCTCTTCCTCCGTCGTGCCCTGTTGCTCCATTAGCGGAATGAGCTGGCGGGCGACGAAGGGAAAGGTGACGAAGATGGTGGCGAGCACGATGCCCGGCACCGCGAAGACGATCTGGTAGCCGTTGGCGATCAGCCAGGGGCCGAGAAAACCGTAAGAGCCGAAGAGCAGGATATAGACGAGGCCCGAAATCACCGGCGAGACCGAAAAGGGCAGGTCGATCAGCGTGATCAGGAAGGACTTGCCCTTGAACTGGAACTTGGCGATTGCCCAGGAGGCGACGAGGCCGAAGAGCAGATTGGCCGGCACAGAAATCGCCGCGACGAAAAGCGTCAGCCGCACGGCCGACAGCGCATCGGGCTCGACCAGCGCCGCCAGGAAGGGTTCGACGCCGCGACGGAAGGCTTCGGCGAAGACGGCGGCCAGCGGCAACACCAGCATCAGCGCCAGGAAAGCGACGGCGATGGCGATCAGGCCGAACTTCACCCACGGAACTTCGCTGAGCGGTGTGCGGAAGCGCGCCCGCTGCGGCGTATTGCCGGCGGGAATGCGCGCGGTGTCGATGGCGAGGGGATCGATTGCCACGGGTTTTGTCTCCTAGCCGGCCAGTCCGATGCGGCGGCGGTTCCACGCCTGCAGCAGGTTGATGACGAAAAGCAGTGCGAAGGAAATCACCAGCATGATGGCGGCCACCGCCGTCGCGCCGGCATAGTTGAATTCCTCGAGCCGGATGACGATCAGCAGCGGCGCGATTTCCGACACATAGGGAATGTTGCCGGCGATGAAGATGACCGAACCGTATTCGCCGACGCCGCGCGCGAAGGCCAGCGCAAAACCGGTCAGCAGCGGCGGCATCAACGCCGGCAGCACAATGCGCCGGACGGTCTGGAAACGCGTGGCGCCGAGCGTGGCGGAGGCTTCCTCCAGCTCCTTGTCGAAATCGGCCAGCACCGGCTGCACCGTGCGGACGACGAAGGGCAATCCGATAAAGACCAGCGCGACGACGATGCCGAGCGGCGTGAAGGCGACCTTCAGCCCGAGCGGCGCCAGAAAGCTGCCAAGCCAGCCGTTCGGCGCGTAAAGCGCGGTGAAGGCGAGGCCGGCCACCGCCGTCGGCAGCGCGAAGGGCAGGTCGATTGCCGCGTCGAGCAGGCGCTTGCCGGGAAAGCTGTAACGCACCAGCACCCAGGCGACGAGCAGGCCGAACACCGCGTTGAGGCCGGCTGCGATCAGCGCCGTGCCGAAGCTCAGCTTCAGCGCCGCCACGGTGCGCGCGTCCGATGCCAGCCGCCAGAATTCCGCCCAGCCGAGACCGGCCGAGGTGATGAAGACGCCGGCAAGCGGAATGAGAATGATCAGGCTGAGCCAGGTCAGCGTCAGCCCCATGGTCAGGCCGAAGCCCGGCAGCACGGAGGGCGCCGGGCGCGGCAGTGCGATTTGCCCGAAGGTCATTTCCGTTCCGCTCCGTCCTGGCGTGCTACCGCGACCCATGTGCAAAACAGTTTCCCGCTCTCATCCCTTTGCCAGCGCATGACGAGGCGCGGTCGTTCTTCCTGCGCCGGCTGGGATGTGGTGCCGCGCGCCGTCGGTTCCGGTTTCATGGCGCGACATTTCGCTTCTGCTCAGCGGCCGGGCTGGTAAATCTGGTCGAACACGCCGCCGTCGCCGAAATGCTCGGGCTGCGCTTTCGCCCAGCCGCCGAACTTGTCGTCGATGGTGAAGAGTTTGACCTCCGGGAAGCGCGCGATGTCTTCCGCGGCGGCGTGTTGTGCGTCGCGCGGCCGGTAATAATGCCTGGCGGCGAGGCGTTGACCTTCGGGCGAATAGAGGTAGTTCAGATAGGCTTCGGCGACCTTGCGGCTGCCCTTGCGGTCGGCGTTCTTGTCGACGAGCGCGACGGGCGGTTCGGCGAGGATCGAGATCGACGGCACGACGATCTCGAACTGACCGGGGAATTCGGCCTGGGCGAGGAAGGCTTCGTTTTCCCATGAGATGAAAACGTCGCCGATGCCGCGCTGCACGAAGGTGTTGGTGGAGCCGCGGGCGCCGGAGTCGAGCACCGGAACGTGCTCGTAGATCTTGCGCACGAACTCCTTGGCCGCGTCCTCGTCGCCACCGGTCTGCTCGAGCTCGAAGGCCCAGGCCGCGAGATAGTTCCAGCGCGCGCCGCCCGAGGTCTTCGGGTTGGGGGTGATGACCTCGACGTCGTCCTTGATGAGATCGCTCCAGGTCAGGATGTTCTTGGGATTGCCCGCCCGCACCAGGAAGACGATGGTGGACAGGTAGGGCGAGGAGTTGAGCGGGAACTCGCTCTGCCAGCCCGGCTGGATCAGCCCGGCATCCTCAAGGGCGTAGATGTCGCCGGCCAGCGGCATGGTGACCACGTCGGCGGGAAGGCCTTCGAGCACGGTACGCACCTGGGCGGCGGAGCCGCCGTGGGTGTTGGTGATGACCACGTCCTTGCCGGTGGTCTCCTTCCAGTGGGCGGCGAAGGCCTCGTTGAAGGCGCGGTAGAGCTCGCGGGTGGGGTCATAGGAAACGTTGGTCAGCGCGTCCTGGGCGATGGCCGATGCGGGCAGCGCGACCGCCGCCAGCATCATCGCCGCAGCGACGGCTCGAAATCGGGAGAGGGTCATGGGGACAAGTCCTCCGGTTGGTGACCCTGTAATCTCGACATGTCCTGTCGTCTTTAACAACGAAAGTTAGTACCGAAATAGGGCACTTTCCGGAAATTCGAATCTCAATGTGTGAGGATTTCCGGAACCGGCTCGCGGGCAACCTCGGTGGGCGTGCGCCCGGCAAGGGCGTCAGCAAGGGTGGTTCCATCCATCAGCAGAAGCGTGGCGGTGTAGGTGTCGGCGAAGAGGCGCCGCACCACGCAGGTCTTCTCGTCGCGGCAATCCTCGCAGCGGCGGTAGGCCGTCCGCGAGATGCAGGGCAAAGGCGCGATGGGGCCATCGACAGCGCGGAGAACGGCGCCGATGGTGAGTTCGTCGGGCCGCGTCACCAGGACGTACCCGCCGGCGCGGCCGCGGCGGCTTTCCACGATGCCCTTCCGCTTCAGGTCCAACAGGATGTGCTCGAGGAACTTCCGCGGCACCCCGGCGTCGGAGGCGATCTCCTCGATCTGGAGGGAGGTGCCGTTGTGCTGCTCGGCGAGGCGGAACAGCGCCTTGAACGCATACTTGGCTTTCTGGGAAATCATCGCGTTTCCATACCCGACTGTTGAAGTCGTGTATAGGCGCGGCCGACGCCAAGGTGAACGATTCAGACGCGGACGAAGGCGAGATACGTGGGCACCCTTCCGGCGGCGATCGCCTTCCGCTCGTAGCGCGTGCCGGGCCAGCCGGCGAAGGGCTGAGTCCAGTCCGAGGCGCGCTCCGCGGTCCATCGGAAATCCGGGCGGGCCAGGACGAGTGCGAGGGTCCACTCGACATAAGAGGCGATATCGCTGGCGAAACGGAGATCGCCGCGTCGCTTCAGCACGCGGGCGAATAGAGGCGTGTTTCGGTGCCGAGAAGTTTCAGGAACATTTCCTGCACCTCGTCATAGGCATTGTCGAATTGCGCCATCGCGACTTCCGGCGCGGCAATCGCGGCGCGGCGCCAGATTTCCTCGAAACTGCCGGGCGCGCCGCCCTCGCTCACCCAGACCGGCGCATCGTCGAAGAAGCCCCAGCCTTCCATCAGCGGTACAACACCCGGGTCGCGGTAGCCGCCGGCGCCGTCGCCCAGCACCGCGATGCCCGCATCCGGATAGCGTTCGGCGATTTCGACCGCATACCAGGGCGCGGCGATGCCGCCGGCGCTCGATCCGGCCACAAGCACGTGCTCGGGCGCCTTCGCATTGCGGTAGACCCAGTCGAGCACGGCGCGGACATTGGCGCGGCCGCGATGGCGCACCGTGAATTCTTCTTTCCAGCTATCGTAAGTCACGTCTCTATGCCCAAGATGCACGTCGCCGGTGCAATAGGTGACGAAAACCTGCGTCCAGTCCTTCAGCGGGTTGTCCGCATGGCTTTCGTCGAAGACGCCCTTCAGCTTGCGCGGGTCGTTGTGATCGATCTGCGATGTCGGGATATAGGGCGTCGGCTCCTCATCGAGCGAACATAGATTGCCGTTCCAGCAGGCGCCGCCGCCATTGAGAAAGACGAAGAGGCGGTCGGCGCGGCCCGGCTTCACATGGAACTCGAAGGGCGTGCCAAGCGCGCAGGAGGTCTCGCCGCCGGGTGCGATGGTGGTCCAGCCGGGCTCGAGCGCCGCCAGCGTCGGCAGCGCCGCGGCCGGGCCGCCGCGCATCGTCGTGAAGGCGCCGAGGGCGACAGCCACAATGGCGAGGAGGCCGAGGGCGAGCCCCGGCGTGAATTTCGGTGTTTCGGCGGTCATGGGGGCTTTTCCTCCGGCGCGGGTTGTTTTTTCGATTATGGGACGCGGCGGGTCGCCGGCCTAGCCCCGGCCTGCATGCCTGCCGGTTCCGGTTCGCATGGCGCTTTTCCCGAAAAAATGGCATTTTTATCGGCGAATCGCGGCTTTGGCCGCAGAGGACAGGCGACCCCCGCATGAAGATCGGCGACACGCGGCCCGTATCGACCACCTCCTCCTCGACCCAGCGCGAGCGCGGCCGGACGGGCGAGGCTGCGGGTGTCGGCGCGGGCCGTCTCGTCAGCGACAGCGCCAGCATCATGGGCATCCCCGAGGCCGAGATCACGCCCGCGGTGCGCGATGCGCTGATGGCGCTGATGGGCGAGGTCGACCGGCTGCGGCGCGACATGACGGCCATGCAGGACCGGTTGCGCGAGGCTGAAGCGCTTGCCGACCGCGATCCGCTGATCCCGGCGCTCAATCGCCGCGCCTTTGTGCGCGAGCTTTCCCGCGTCATCGCCTTCGGGCGGCGCTATGGCGAGCCGGCGGGTCTTGTCTATTTCGACATCGACAATTTCAAGCAGGTCAACGACCGGCACGGTCATTCGGCGGGCGATGCGGTGTTGCATCACCTGACGAAGCTCGTTCTCGACAATATCCGCGAGACCGACATTGTCGGCCGTCTCGGCGGCGACGAGATCGGCGTCATTCTGGCGCGCGCCGACGAGGAAACGGCAAAGGCCAAGGCGGCGGCGCTTGCAAAGCTCGTCGCCGAGCGGCCGCTCAAATTCGAGGACAAGGAATTGCCGCTGTCGATTTCGGTGGGCGCCGTCGCCTTCACCGGCGAGGACGAGGCGGCCGATGCGCTGGCCCGCGCCGACAAGGCGATGTACGAGGCCAAGCGCGGCGAGGAGTGAGCGCCGGCCTCACGCGATAATATCCGGAAACAATATGTCCTCGATCTCCTGGATGCGGTCGCGCAGGTGCAGCTTGCGCTTTTTCAGCCGTTTGATCTGCAGGTGGTCGGGGCGCGGCGTGCTTTCGAGCGCATAGATCGCCATGTCGAGGTCGCGATGCTCTTCCTTCAGCGTCGCCAGCGTCTGGCGCAGTTCTTCTTCCTCGCGTTCGGTCATTTGCGTGGTTTGCCCGGCGGTTTGCGCACGGGGCTGCGGCGGCCGTCCTTCAGGTCCTCGCCCCAGCGCCGCGTATCGGGCGCCTCAAGGCCGAACAGGTCGAGCATCCGCGCCGAAGTCTGCGTCACCATCTCGTCGATCGAGGCGGGCTTTGCATAAAGCGCCGGCACCGGCGGGGCGATGATGGCGCCGATTTCGGATAGCTGCGTCATGGTGCGCAGATGGCCCGTGTGCAGCGGCGTCTCGCGCACCATCAGCACCAGCCGCCGCCGCTCCTTCAGCATCGTGTCGGCGGCGCGCGTCAACAGCGTCGATGTTACGCCGGTCGAGATTTCCGACATCGTGCGCACCGAACAGGGCGCGACGATCATGCCGAGCGTCTTGAACGAACCCGACGCGATCGCCGCGCCGATATCGTCCAGCCGGTAGCGCGTATGGGCCAGCGCCTCGACATCCTTCGGCTTCAGCCCGGTTTCGTAGCCCAGCGCGTCTTCGGCGGCCCGCGTCATCACCAGATGCGTTTCGACGCCCAGTGAACCCAGCATTTCAAGCAGGCGTACGCCATAGGCGACGCCCGAGGCGCCGGAGATTCCCACAACAAGACGAGGCGGAGTTCGGCCGGATTTGCTCATAACCCCACCTTTACAATGCCCCGGCTTTCTTTGCGAGTGGGGTTCGACAAGGGGCCGAAAAAGAGTCACACTTTGGGGGTCTGAAGTTTAACGAAAGGACGGAATGAGATGGCTCTGGAGTCTCACATTGCCGAGCTTCGTGATCGCCACCGGGCGCTGGAACTGGAAATCGAGGCCGAAATACACCATCCCAGCAGCGACGACCTCCACATCGCCGAATTGAAGAAGCAGAAGCTTCGACTGAAGGAAGAAATCGAAAGGCTTGGCAGCGAAAGACCCGTTGCCGCCTGACACGAACAGGCAAACCAGTGACATCAACCCGCGCCGGGCCCCCAAGCCCGGCGCTTTGCATTTCGGGGCGTCCGCCTACAGACCTTCCGCCGTCTCGCGCAGCTTGAATTTCTGGATCTTGCCCGTCGAGGTTTTCGGCAGCTCGGTGAAGATCACCGTCTTCGGACATTTGAAATGCGCGAGGTTGGCGCGGCAATGTTCGATTACGTCTTTCTCGGTGAGCGTCGCGCCCGCTTTCAGCGTCACGAAGGCGCAAGGCGTCTCGCCCCATTTCTCGTCGGGGCGCGCCACCACGGCGGCTTCCAGAATGTCGGGATGCCTGTAGAGCGCGTCTTCCACCTCGATCGACGAAATGTTTTCGCCGCCCGAAATGATGATGTCCTTCGAGCGATCCTTGAGCTGGATGTAATTGTCCTTGTGCCAGACGCCGAGATCGCCGGAATGGAACCAGCCGCCGGCAAAGGCTTCCGTCGTCGCCTTCGGGTTCTTCAGATAGCCCTTCATTGTCACATTGCCGCGGAACATCACCTCGCCCATCGTCTCGCCGTCGCGCGGCACTTCCTCCATGGTTTCCGGATCGCGCACCGAAATCCCTTCCAGCACCACATAGTTGACGCCCTGCCGCGCCTTCACTTCGGCGCGCTTGTCCGTTTCGAGTGCGTCCCATTCGTCGTGCCAGGCGTTTACCACCGCCGGCCCGTAGGTTTCGGTCAGTCCGTAGACATGGATCACGTTGAAGCCTTCGGCTTCCAGCTTGCGGATGGTGGCGGCGGGCGGCGGCGCGGCGGCGGCGAAATAGTTGACCACATTCGGCAGCTTCCGCTTCTCCTCCGCCGTGGCGTTGATCAGGAACCCCATCACGGTCGGCGCGCCGGCCATGTGTCACCTTGTGGTCGGCAATCGCGGCAAAGATGTTCGCCGCCGTCACGCGGCGGAGGCAAACATGCGTACCGGCGACCACGCTCAAGGACCAGGTGAAGCACCAGCCGTTGCAATGGAACATCGGCACCGTCCAGAGATAGACCGATTGTCCCGTCATCCCCGCCGTCACGATGTTGCCCATGCCGAGCAGATAGGCGCCGCGATGATGATAGACGACGCCTTTCGGGTTGCCGGTCGTGCCGGAGGTATAGTTGAGGCTGATCGCCTGCCATTCGTCGGCCGGCAATTGCCAGTTGAAATGCGGGTCGCCCTTGGCGATGAAGCTTTCGTAATCCGTCTCCCCGATCTTCTCGCCCGGCCCGTCGTAAAATTCATCGTCAATGTCGATGACGAAGGGCTTGACCTTGGCCAGCGCCAGCGCGTCCTTCGCCAGCCCCGCGAACTCCCGGTCGACGAACAGCGCCTTCGCTTCCCCGTGATCGAGCATGAAGCCGATCGCGGCGGCGTCGAGCCGCGTGTTGATGGTGTTGACGACCGCGCCGGTCATCGCCGGCCCGTAATGCAGTTCCAGCATTTCGGGAATGTTCGGCGCGATCACCGCCACCGTATCGCCGAGCCCGATGCCGCGTTCCGAGAGCGCCGAGGCGAGCTTCCGGCAGCGCGCATAAAGCGTCGCATAGTCGCGGCGCAGGCTCCCATGCACCACCGCGAGTTTCTCGGGATAAACCTCCGCCGCCCGCTTCAGGAAACTCAGCGGCGACAGCGGCTGGTGATTGGCCGGGCTCTTGTCGAGACCGGTTTCATAAGGGTTGGTCATGGAAGTGCCTCGTCGCGCGGGGGAGGGGATGTTTCGCCGACGTTACTAAGGGGGTGAGCCAGCGGCAAGGTGGGAGGAAGTTGATGCCATTGCGCAAATTTTGAGCACTGAACAAACCAAAAGTAAAAGTGTCACCCCGGCGAAAGCCGGGGTCCATGGGCGGAACGGCCAACACCGACGTCACAGTTGCTCCCAACACTCCCCACATTCGTCACCCCCGGGGCTTTACCTCTGCCTCGCCCCACCCAAAGGTGTCATCCTGGCACTTGTTGCATCAGCTTTTTTCTACTCCCCAACCCCCATTTCGTCTTTGCCGGGCTTGACCCGGCAATCCAGAAGCTGCGCGCCGCGCGGCGTCTCTCTTCGCAAAAACTTTCTTCGGTCTCGCGGCATCTGGTTCAAGGAATCTTTTCGAAGAGAGACGCCGCTTTGCGGCTTCTGGACCCCCGGGTCGTTACCTCGACCCCGAAAGCCGCTGTGCTAGTCTCGCCCCAACAAGAAACTCACCGGGGAGGCTCACGCGATGACCAGTTACAAGGACACCTACGACGCCTGGAAGCGCGATCCGGAGGGCTTCTGGGCCGACGCGGCCAAGGAGATCGACTGGTTCAAGCCGGCGACCCAAACCCTCGAAGTCAAAAACGGTCTCTCGCGCTGGTTCGTCGGCGCGGAAACCAACACCTGCTGGAATGCGCTCGACCGTCATGTCAAGGCGGGGCATGGCGCGCGCACGGCGCTCATCTATGACAGCGCCATGCTCGGCCGCGTCAAGAAATTCACCTATGCCGAACTGCTCGAAAAAGTTTCGCTCTTTGCCGGCGTGTTGCAGCGCCACGGCATAAATAAGGGCGACCGCGTGTTGATCTATATGCCGATGGTGCCGCAGGCCGCCGTCGCGATGCTCGCCTGCGCGCGGCTCGGCGCGATCCATTCGGTGGTCTTTGGCGGCTTCGCGCCGAAGGAACTCGCGACCCGCATCGACGATGCGACGCCGAAGCTGATCGTCTCGGCCTCCTGCGGGCTCGAGCCGGGCCGTGTGCTGGCCTACAAGCCCTTGCTCGACAAGGCGATCGAGATGAGCGCCCACAAGGTTTCGGCCACCATTATCTTCCAGCGCGAAATGGAAAAGGCGACGCTCGTCGCGGGCCGCGATTTCGACTGGAAGGAGGAGATGGACAAGGCGGCCGCCGCCAATGCGCGGCCCGAATGCGTTCCCGTCGCCGCCACCGATCCGCTTTATGTGCTCTACACGTCCGGCACCACCGGCAAGCCGAAAGGCGTCGTTCGCGACAATGGCGGGCATATGGTGGCGCTCAAATGGTCGATGAAGAACGTCTATGACATCGACCCCGGCGACACGTTCTGGGCGGCGTCGGATGTCGGCTGGGTCGTCGGCCACAGCTACATCGTCTACGGGCCGCTGGTGCATGGCTGCACGACCATCCTCTTCGAGGGCAAGCCCGTCGGCACGCCCGATGCAGGCACCTATTGGCGCATCATTGCCGAGCATGGCGTCAAGGCGATGTTCACCGCGCCCACCGCCTTCCGCGCCATCCGCAAGGAAGACCCGAAGGCCGCGCTTGTCGGCAAATACGATCTGTCGAAATTCGAGGTGCTTTATCTCGCCGGCGAGCGCGCCGATCCCGACACGATCCAGTGGGCCGAAAAGGCGTTGTCGGGCCGCCCGGTCATCGATCACTGGTGGCAGACCGAAAGCGGCTGGCCGATGGTCGCGAACCCGATGGGCATCGAGCGCCTGCCGGTCAAATACGGTTCGCCCACCGTGCCGCTGCCCGGCTACGAAATTCATGTGGTGGATGAGAGCAACAAGCAGGTCGGCCCCAACACGACCGGCGCCATCGTGGTCAAGCTGCCGCTGCCGCCGGGCTGCCTGCCGACGCTGTGGCAGAACGAACAGGGCTTCCGCGAAAGCTATCTCAGCGAGTTTCCCGGCTACTACAAGACAGCGGACGCCGGCTTTCTCGATGAAGACGGTTATCTATATGTGATGAGCCGCACCGACGACATCATCAATGTCGCCGGCCACCGGCTTTCGACCGGCGGCATGGAGGAAGTGCTGGCCGAACATCCCGATGTCGCCGAATGCGCCGTCATCGGCATTGCGGATGCGATGAAAGGCCAGGTGCCGGTCGGCTTCCTCGTCCTCAATGCCGGCGTCGCGCGTCCCGCCGCCGACATCGAGCGCGAGGCGGTCGCACTCATCCGTGAACGGATCGGTCCCGTCGCCGCCTTCAAGACCGCGATGATCGTGCAGCGCCTGCCGAAAACGCGCTCGGGCAAGGTCCTGCGCGGCACCATGCGCAAGATCGCCGACGGCGAGAAATGGGACACACCCGCCACCATCGACGACCCGGCGGTGCTCGGCGAAATCGAAGCCGTGCTGAAGGCGGGGCTGGGGAGGTAAGGGGGGAGGCTTGCGCCGCTCCCAACGTCGTCATTGCGAGCGAAGCGAAGCAACCCAGAAGCGACATGCGCTGAATTTGCCGCTTCTGCGTTGCTTCGTCGCTGCGCTCCTCGCAATGACATGAGGTGGTGCAGGCCCTCTTGCCTCTCCCCACCGCACCCCCCAGATGCTATACCTCCCCCTTCCCACACCCGGAGCACGTCCATGGCCGCAGGCGAAACTCTCAAAGGCAAGGTTGCGATCGTCACCGGCGGCGCGAGCGGCATCGGGCGCGCGGTGGCGCATGCCTTTGCCGATCAGGGCGCCAAGGTGATGCTTTGCGATGTCGACGAGGAAGCGGGCGAGGCGGTTGCCGCCGAAATCGCCGACCGTGGCGGCGAGGCGCGCTTCCGGCATTGCGATGTCGGCGAGCGGCTCGACGTGCGCAATCTCGTCTGCGCGACGACCGACGCTTTCGAGCGCGTCGATATTCTCGTCAACAATGCCGGCGTGGTTTCGAAAGGGGCGAGTTTCCTGACGCTCGAGGAAGAAGAGTTCGACCGCGTCATCCGCATCAATCTCAAGGGCCATTTCCTGGTCGGCCAGGCGGTCGCGCAACAAATGGTCAAGCAGATCGAGGAGGGGCATCCGCCCGGCGTCATCGTCAACATGTCGTCGATCAACGCCGTTCTCGCGATTGCCGACCAGACCGCCTATGTCGCGTCGAAAGGCGGCGTCAAGCAGCTCACCGAGGCGATGGCGCTGTCGCTCGCGCCCTACGGCATCCGCGTCAACGCGATCGGCCCCGGCACCATCGCGACGCCGATGGCCGGCGCCGTCAACAGCGACGAGCGCGCGCAGAAAGTGATGATGTCGCGCACGCCCTTGGGCCGCATCGGTCAGCCGGAGGAAATCGCCTCCATCGCGGTCTTCCTTGCGTCGGACGCCGCGAGCTACATGACCGGCCAGACCATCTATGCCGATGGCGGCCGCCTCTCCCTCAACTACCTCGCCCAGCCGCCGGTGAAGGTGAAGGACGACGAGAGGAAGAAGTAGGAGAGGGCGGCTTTCGCCCGGCACGTATCGACGCCCGGATCACGTCCGTTGCCGGCTCTTGTCCGGCATCGAGGCCGGCGCCGCTTTCACCGTCAGCAGTTTCTCGATCGTCTGGGCAAGGTCGGCCGGACGGAATGGCTTGGCGAGCGACGCATTCGCGCCGAGTTTCTCGGCTGTTTTCAGGAAGTCCAGCCGCTTCGTGCGGCCGCCGCCCGAGATCGCCACGATCGGGATCGCGCTGTTCATCCGCCGGATCGCCATAATCGTCTCGATGCCTTCCTGCACCGGCATGAGAATATCCGTCACCACGATCTCCGGCGCAGGGTTGCTTCGTCTGAGCTGGGCGAGCCCGGCCGCGCCGTCGCCCGAGCAAGTGACGCTGTGACCGTATTTCGTGAGGACCGACTTAAGCAGCCGCGCCACATCAAGGTCGTCTTCAATCAGCAGCACATGCGCCATGTATGAACCCTCTTAATCTTTTGTTTATACGGGCCCTCATTGCCAGCAATTTGTTTCCGAACTGTTAAGACCTTTGTCTTATTTCTGGCCAAAGGGGGGCTGTTCCTGTTGCGTAGGATTTTGGATGGCCATAGGAATGTGCAGCGCCGCACGGGGGCTCGCCGGCTGGTTCGGGCGTTTGTGGCCTTTCGGACGCCGGGCGGCCCCGCCTGCTGCACAGGTTGATCCTCAAGGTGCCGGCGGACCGGACGCGCCGCGCGTGGAAGCGCGGCTCCGTGCCCTCTTCGCCGATGCATCCGATCGTGGGCCGGCCGCGCTCGCCCATCTGCAATTATTGAATCTGTCGGAGATCCGGAAAGAGGTCGGCGCACGCTGGCCGAAGGTTCAGCGGCTTGTCCATCTCCTCACCGAAACGACGCTCTACCGGCATCTCGGTCCTGACGATTTCTTTTTTGTTTGCCGTGAGGACGTCTATGTCGTCGCCTTTCCCCATCTGACGCCGAACGAAGCAGCCGCGACCTGCCAGCGGATCGTCGATGAGATATCGCACCATCTGTTTGGCAAGGACGATGATGCGGAGGCGTTCGGCGAGGGCGGCAACCCGGTCGGTCAGTTGGATGTTGTCGCAACTTCGTTCGGCGTCGATCGACAGCAGGTCCACGAGGCTTCTTCCGCGCTCGCGCTTGTCACCGGCGCCGCGCTCGACCGCGCCGGCAGGAACGCCGTCGCGTTGAGTGCCCTGGACCGCAAGGTCGAACAGTCGCTTGCGGCCGCGGAGGCATTTCTCTCCGTCATGTCGGAAGAACAGCCAGCCGACAGGTTGCCGGAGGTCATACGGCGGCTCGGTTCCCTTATTGACCAGCTTCGTGCACTGGAGAGAGAGCTTATGGGACCGGGGGCACCCAGCGAAACGAAGCCGGACACGGAAATTTCCTGTCTCCCGATCGAATGGGATGGCCTCAAGCATGGGTACGATTTCGAGATGCCTCAGGAATGGCGCGCCATTCCGGGCAGCAGGCAAGACGCACTGACCCGTCTGTCGCAGACATTGACCGTCGCCGAAGAGCGTTTGGCGCATTTCGAGGCGCTTGCCGCGCGAAACGCCACAGCGGACGACGATATATGCTGGATGACGGTTCCGGATATGCCGATCTCCTATACGATCGACTATCTCCCGATGCTCGAAACGCGCCGTAGCGTCGTCGCAATCTATCTCGCGCGCATTCGCTTCCGGCTCGGCGACCTGCCGGTGACGCTCGATGAACTTCTGGAGATCGAGGACGATCTGGAAGTGCGTGCGGTTGCAAGCCGCCTCGTTGCGCGTGCGGTGGTGAAGCGGGCTGGCGCGGCCTCATGCGAGAATTCGCTCCGTGCCGTCTCCGTTGACGACGCGATTTTTCGCTCCGCGGTGCACCGGCGGACCTTTTTCGAGTTCATCTCCAACATCGAGCACGAAGTTCGGCGGCAGCTCATTGTCGAGGTTGTTCTTCATGCCGCGTGGCCGCCGCTCCAGATCGAACAAAGCCTCCTGCAGTTGCAGCCCTTCTGCCGGGCCATTTTCCTGCGCTTGCCCGATCTCGACATCGATGTCGGCAACACGGCAATGTTCACGCCCAAAATCAGGAAGGCGGTCAGCGCCGTCGGCGTGGCGCCGGCCGCCGGGGTGAATGAGGAAAACTTTCTGTGCGCTTTGAAGAAACTGGTTCTGCAATGCGAGAAGCTCGGCCTCAATACCTACCTCGTCGAGACGCCGTCTCTTGCCGTCTTCATGAACGCGATCGGCATGGGCGTCACCTTCACAAGCGGCGTCGTAATACTGCCCGCCTGCGAAGAGCCCTCGGCGTTGCACACGAAGACGATCGAGGACATTTTTTCGGCGCGTGTGCCGGCTCGGGACGAGCCCGGCAGGCGCGCTCGTCTTGTTTGACGGTTGCCATGCTTCTCGATCTCATAGCCTTCTGCCCGACGAAAATGCGCCGTCTCGTGGCTGCCACCGACTGGGGCGTCACGTCGCTTGGCCCCATGCGCGACTGGTCGCCCGAGCTTCGGGCACAAGTGCAACTCTGTCTGGATTCCGAGCATCCGATGTTGCTCGCGCTCGGCGACGATCTTGTCCAGATATACAATGATGGCTACATCCCCATCCTCGCCGACAAGCACCCCGCGGCACTAGGCCGACCATTGATGGAAACATGGTCCGAGATCGAGGATTTTCTGACACCGGCCGTCGAGGAACTGCGCGGGGGCGGAACGCTCAGTCAGACCGACTTCCCTCTCGTCATGAGGCGGAACGGCAAACTCGCTGAACTCCACTTCACATTTTCCTTTAGTCCCCTGCGGAGTGGCGACGGAGTGACGTCCGGCTTTCTCTCCGTCGCCTCCAACACAAGTACACGCGTCTGGAATGAACGCCGCGCCGCGACGCTGGACCGGCTCGCGGAAACGGCACGGCCAAATGCGAGTCCGAAAGAGGTGTGGGATGGGGTGAGACACGCTCTCACCAGCAATACGAGAGACGTTGCCGCTGCCGTCCTTTTCGCGCATCGGGACGGCAGGCCGTGCGAACCCATCTGGTCCATCGGTATCTCCGCGCGCAGGGAAGTTGCGCGCCTGCGGGCGCAGGTCGTGCGCCCCGGGAACCCTCGGCGGCAGATCAAGATCCTTCGTCCCGGAGGCGTGAGCGCGAAGCGGCAAATCGGCGAGATCGGCATCGCGCTTCCTGTCCGAACGCGGCAGCAGGGCGTCGTCGCGACTCTCGTCGTCTTTCCACATGAACTCGTGCCGGTCACGAGAAGACTTCTCGGCTTTTACAACGGCCTCCGGAACGCCTGCGAGCGATCTCTCGAGATCGCCGCCGCGAACCGGGAGGAAATCATCGCGCTGCGCAACGAACTGGCCGAGGCGGATATCCGCTACCAGTTTCTGTTCGAAAGCCTGGGCGAGGGCGTCATATATACCACCATCGAGGGGCGTGCCGCCGAAAGCGAGAGAATTCTTGCCGTCAATGCAAGTGGCTGCCGCATGCTCGGATACACGAACGCGGATCTTACCGGTAGCGCGCGGGAAAAGGTCCTCTTCGACGGCGATCCGCTGTTGTCGCAAGCCCTGCTTCAGCGTGAAAAGCAAGGGATATTCCGCGGCGAACTCAAGCTCAGGCGGGCGGACGGCGCGCCGCTCTGGGCCGACCTGACCTCAAATCTCATGACCGACGAGACGGGCCGCCGTCAGGCGGTCACTGTTTTCCGCGACGCCACCCAGCGCAGGGAAATGGAGCAGAAGGCCAAGCATACCGAGCGTCTGGAGGCGCTCGGCCAATTGACGGGCGGCGTTGCGCATGACTTCAACAATCTTCTTACGGTGTTCCTTGGCGGCGCCGACGAACTCGTGAAGGACAGCGCCCTTGGCCCGTATGAACGCGAGCTCGCCGGCACCATGAAAGCGGCGGCGGAGCGGGGCCACAGGCTGACCGGTCAGTTGCTTGCCTATGCACGTCGTCAGGACCTTCGCCCGCGCCGGGTCGATGTCAACCGCGTCATCGTGGACTCCGCCCCGTTGCTGCGGCGTCTGTTCACCGGCGGCATGGGTCTCCGGCTGGACCTGGCGAAGGAGCTGCCTTGCGTCAAACTCGACTCGGGGAAATTCCAGACGGCCCTGCTCAATCTTGTTGCCAATGCGCGCGACGCGATGCCGGCTGCTGGCGGCTATGTGAGGATCGTCACGGAAAATCTGCGGCTTGGCGCGAGCGAGCAGGGTCTCTATGCCGGCCTGCCCGGCGGGCGGTACGTTCGGGTCAGCGTCGAGGACAATGGCACCGGCATTGCGGAAGACGCGATGGTGCGGCTTTTCGAACCTTACTTCACCACCAAGCCGCTCGGCGAGGGGACGGGGCTCGGGCTTCCGATGGTCCAGGGTTTCATGGCTCAATCCGGCGGCGATGTTCGGATCGAGAGCGAGTGGGGCAAGGGTACGTCGGTTCACCTCGTTCTGCCTGCCTTACGCTGAACCGATCGCCGGACACTGCATGTGCCGCAAACCGGGGATAACTTCACTTGTCCCCGCTCTTGTCGGACGCGACGCCGCCGCGAGCGTCAAAACCGGGGATAAATTATTTTTATCCCCGTCTATCATCCGTAGACGGATCGAAGTTCCGGCTGTTTGTGACAGATTTTTGACAGTTCGATGACAGTCGCGGGCGAAAAAGAAAAAGGCGCGGAAAACCGCGCCTTTTCATTTGTGACAGTCGGGCGACGGAAAGCGGGGATTACTCCTCGCCATCCTCCTCGATCTTGACGTCTTTCAGCTTCGCGAAAACGCTGTCGGCGTCGTAGCTCTTGCGTTCCTCGTCTTCCGGCTTCTTTTCCGGCGCGGCGATGGTCGCGTGCAGCGGTTCGGCGGGCTGGGGCGCGGTTTCGCTCGCCGGCAGCAATGTTTCGGTGATGCCGGCGGCCTTGTTGGCCTTCTTGCGTTCGCGTTCGGCCTTGCGCGCGGCCTTCTGCACCGCCGCGTCGAGCTCGATTTGCGTGCAAAGACCGAGGGTTACGGGATCGACCGGCTTGATGTTGGGCGAGTTCCAGTGGCTGCGGTCGCGCACGCTCTGGATCGTCGGCTTGGTGGTGCCGACAAGCTTGGCAACCTGCGAGTCCGGCAGTTCCGGGTGGTTGCGCAACAGCCAGGCGATCGCGTCCGGGCGGTCCTGACGGCGCGACACGGGCGTGTAGCGCGGGCCTTTGCGTGTCGGGATCGGCGGGATTTTGTATTTGCTTTCAGCGGTTTGCAGGCGAGCGTCCGGGTCCTGCTGGCAGCGCTCGATTTCGGCGCGCGTCAACTGGCCGGAGACCACGGGGTCCATGCCCTTGATCCCCTGCGCCACGTCGCCGTCGGCGATGCCCTTCACCTCAAGCACGTGCAAACCGCAGAAATCGGCCACCTGGTCGAAGGTCAGCGCGGTGTTTTCGACAAGCCAGACGGCCGTCGCCTTGGGCATAAGGGGCTGAATCATATCGGTTTCTCCGATCCATCCGGGGCTTCCGAACGAACCCTTTCCTCGTCAAAGGGAGTGGGTAGGGCGCTTGTATAAGGCGGATTGGCGCGTAAGGAAAGGCCGTTCGCGGCCTTGGCGCCGAATTCGCGTACCCGGCTCAAAGGGTCAGCACGATCTTTCCGATATGGCTGCTCTTTTCCATAAGGGCATGTGCTTTCGCGGCCTCGGACAGCGGAAAAACCGTGTCGATACAAGGCTTTATGCGCCCCGCTTCGATCAGCGGCCAGACTTTTTCGCGCAAGGCCCGGGCAAGCGCCGCCTTTTCCTCAATGCTCCGTGGGCGCAGTGTCGAACCCGTCAGCGTCAGCCGTTTCAGCATCACCGGCAGAAAATTCACCTCCACCACCGGCCCGTTGAGGAAGGCGATCGAGACGATGCGCCCGTCGGTGGCCGCGACCTGAATGTTGCGCGCAATATAGTCGCCGCCCACCATGTCGAGGATCACGTCGGCGCCGCGCCCGTCTGTCAGCCGTTTCGTCTCGGCGACGAAATCGGCGTCGCGGTAGTTGATCGCCGCGTCGGCGCCGAGCTTCAGGCAGGCCGCGCATTTTTCGGCCGAGCCCGCCGTCGCGATGACCGTGGCGCCGAAAAGGCGCGCAAGCTGGATCGCCGTCGTGCCGATGCCGCTCGAGCCGCCATGCACCAGCAACGTCTCGCCGGCCTTCAGGTTTCCGCGTTCGAAGACGTTGGTCCAGACGGTGAAAAAGGTTTCGGGCAGCGCCGCCGCTTCGGTCATCGACAGACCTAGCGGCACAGGCAGGGCATGCGCCTCATGCGCGAGGCAGTATTCGGCGTAGCCGCCGCCGCCCACCAGCGCGCAGACCTTGTCGCCCGTTTTCCACATCGTCACGCCGGGGCCGGTTGCCACGACCTCGCCGGCGACCTCAAGTCCCGGCGTTTCCGGGGCGCCGGGAGGCGGCGGATAGAGGCCCATGCGCTGGATCGTGTCCGGGCGGTTGACGCCGGCTGCCGTCACCTTGATCAGGATTTCGCCGTGGCCGGGGTCGGGCCGCGGAATCCTTCGGCTTTCCAGCACGTCCGGGCCTCCGGGCTCGCGGATTGCGATGGCCGTCATGGTTTCGGGCAGGTTCGGCAAGGGCGGTCCTCCGGCGGGCGGGATCGGCTTGCAGGTCTAGCCGGACCTCCCCAAACTGGCAACCGGCAGCGATGAGGAAGGCGGGGCGATATGGACAGGGACGATCTGGAGCCGCGCAAGCGGCGCGACGAGGCGCTGGCGGCGCTCGCGAAAGAGGATTTGAGCCTGCTCGGGATCGAGGAGCTGGAAGAACGAATCACCGCGCTTGAGGGTGAAATTGCGCGGATTCGGGATCAACTCGTTAAAAAGCGCGGATCGTTGTCGGCGGCCGAGGCATTGTTCAAAAAGTAGACACGCTCAGTTAACACATTAAAAATACAGCGCTTTTAGTTGCGTCGTCACAGTGTTCAACCTCTCTCGACTGAACTGACAGCGCGTCAAATTGCCACAAGATTAACTTCCTGTTAGGAATGATGTCGCTAGGGTGACCTTGCGTAATCCAGTTCTCTGGATTTCTGAGTGGCTCCTATCCACTCTGTTTGACGCCTCCCTGTTAGAACTTGAGCCGCGGGCTTTCCCGCGGCTCTTTTTTGTCCGGATGGCGCCCGTCCCGTTCCGGTGGCACGGATATTGATCCCTCAGACCCTGAATGTCCCGCAATGGGGCGGTATCAGGGGTTTGAGGGATGAGTGTTCACGAGATCACGGGCGGCGACGAAATCGGCTTTGCCGAAGCCGAATGCGTCACCTTGAGCGAATTCATGGCGTCGGGGCTCTTCCAGCGTACCTATGGCGAGGGCATGCGTCTGGTCGAGGAGACCTCGGCCTATCTCGACGGGGCCGGCCGCGAGGCCGCCAAGGCGCTGCCGCGCGAGGCCTCGCTCGCCTATGCGGGCGAAAGCATGCGCCTCACCACGCGGCTGATGCAGGTCGCCTCCTGGCTCCTGGTGCGCAAGGCCGTGCATGAGGGCGAGATGACGGCCGAGGAGGCCAATTCGGAGAAATACCGGCTCGCCACCAAGGAAATCGCCCGCCAGCCGCGCTTTGCCGGCGCCGATGTGCTGCCGCAGCGCCTGCTGGAACTGATCGAGCGTTCCGAGCGCCTCTATGCGCGGGTCGAGCGGCTCGATGCGCGGCTGCGCGAGCCCGTTGCCGGGCCGGCGCACAACCATCCGCTGGCCGAACAGATGCAGCGCGTCGAGGCCTTTTACCGCGAGAGCCTTTCGGCCGATTTCCCGCGTCCGCAATTCGGCCGCCGCAAGAAACGGCCCGAATGAGGTTTTTCCGTTGCCGCAACAAAAAAGCCCCGCAAATGCGGGGCTTTTTCAGTTTCGATGGTGCCGCCGGCTCAGCTGTTGCCGCCGATGAAACCGAACTTCTTCTTGAAGCGGCTGACGCGACCGCCGCGATCGAGGATCTGCTGGCCGCCGCCGGTCCAGGCCGGGTGCGTCGTCGGGTCGATGTCGAGCACCAGCGTGTCGCCCTCCGAACCATAGGTCGAGCGCGTCTGGAAGGTGGTGCCATCGTTCATCGTCACGGTGATGAAGTGATAGTCCGGATGGGTCTCTTTCTTCATGGGCTTATCGCCTTCCCGAATTGAAAACGGCGCGCTCCGGGCGCTCCCCGGCGGAAGCGCCGCGCTGCCGGAATTGAGGGGCTTATAGCGAACGGGCGGGGTCCATGCAAGCCGAGATGCGGGACGCATTTTGGACCCGAAAATCAAGGCTTTGCGCGTTCATGCCGCGGTGGCCGGGCGGCACTGGCATTGCGGCGGCGGGGCGGGCGTTGCTATACCGGGCGGCGAACTTATCCACGGGGTGATCCCGAGCGGCTAGTGTGGCCGGTCCCGCAAAACGAGAAGAACCGGCGCCAACGCATGAGCGACACATCGAACCCGGTCGTCGAGGCCATTGAGGAAGAAGCGCAGCGGCGCCGGCCGGCCAAACGGGTCCGCCCGATCCTCCGGCTCCTGCCGTTTCTCGCGGTCTATCGCGGTATGGTGGCGCTGGCCGTTCTGGCGCTTATCCTGGCGACGCTGGCGACGCTCGCCATTCCGATGGCCGGCGGTCGGCTGGTCGATCTCCTCAACGAAGCCGACAATGGCGCAACCGCGGCCTTCATCGACCGCTACTTCCTGGCGCTGATCGCCGTGGCACTGGTGCTCGGCGTTGCGAGCGCCGCTCGGTTTTATTTTGTCAGCTGGCTTGGCGAGCGCGTGGTCGCCGATCTCCGGCAAGCGGTCTATGCGCATGTGCTGAAACTGTCGCCGGCGTTTTTCGAGCTGACGCGCACCGGCGAAGTGTTGTCGCGGCTTACCGCCGACACGACGCTGATCAAGACGGTCGTCGGTTCCTCGGCATCTATCGCATTGCGCAACCTCTTCCTCTTTGTCGGCGCAGCGTCGATGATGGTTTTCACCAGCCCGCGTCTTTCAAGTCTCGTCCTCTTCGCCATCCCGATGATCGTGCTGCCGCTGGTGTTTCTCGGTCGCTGGGTGCGGAGGCTGTCGCGTTCGGCGCAGGACCGGCTGGCGGATACGAGTGCGTTCGGCACCGAAAGCCTCAACGCGATCCAGACCGTGCAGGCCTTCACGCATGAGGAGCACGACCGGAAGCAGTTTTTCGACACGGTCGAGCGTTCGTTCGACACCGCGCGGGCGCGTATCGTCGCCCGTTCGGTGCTGACGGCGCTGATCTTCTTTCTCGGACTGTCGAGCGTCGTCGGCGTCATCTGGTTCGGCATGAAAGACGTCATGGCCGGCGAGATGAGCGGCGGTTCGCTGGCGCAGTTCATCCTCTACGCCTTGTTCGCATCCGGCGCGCTGGCCGCGCTTTCGGAAATCTGGGGTGACATGCAGATGGCGGCCGGCGCCACCGAGCGGCTGATGGAGCTTCTCGATGTCGAGCCGCAGATCGCCGCACCCGCGGCGCCGCTTGCATTACCGGCGCCGTCGCGCGGCGAGCTCCGTTTCGAGCACATCACCTTCGCCTATCCGGCACGGCCGGGTATCTCGGCGCTTCGCGGCTTCTCGCTCGATGTCGATCCCGGCGAAACCGTGGCGCTGGTCGGACCGTCGGGCGCCGGAAAGAGCACCGTCTTCCAGCTCCTCTTGCGCTTCTACGATCCGCAATCGGGCCGCATCGCGCTTGACGGTGTCGATGTGCGGGACGCCGATCCGCGCGATGTCCGGGCGCGCATCGCGGTGGTGCCGCAGGAGACCGTGATCTTCGGAACGACGATTGCCGAGAACATCCGTTATGGACGGCCGGATGCGGGCCGCGCCGAAATCGAGGCAGCGGCACGGGCCGCCCGCATCGACGATTTCATCGCCCGTTTGCCGGACGGTTACGACACACAGGTCGGCGAGCGTGGTGTGACGCTTTCGGGCGGCCAGCGCCAGCGTCTTGCCATCGCGCGTGCGATCCTGCGCGATGCGCCGGTGCTGCTTCTCGACGAAGCGACCAGCGCACTCGACGCCGAGAGCGAAGCGGCGGTCCAGCAGGCGCTCGAAGGGCTGATGCGCGATCGCACGACGCTCGTCATCGCGCATCGGCTGGCGACGGTGCTCAAGGCCGACCGCATTGTCGTCATGGAGGAGGGGCGCGTCGTCGCCTCCGGCACGCATGACGAATTGCTGCGGCAGGGCGGGCTTTACGCGCGGCTAGCGCGACTGCAATTTACCGGCGATCTTGCGGGCGAACCGTCCGGGCCGTTGCCCGGCACGATCAGCGCGGCCGCCGGACGCGTACAATAAATCGGGGGAAATTCATGTCGAAGCGTTGGCAAATCGTTGGCTACGTCGCGTTGGCTCTTGTCATTGTCGTCAGCGTCGTCGCCTGGCGCTTTCTGGCGGCGGCCGGCTATTTCACGGGTATCCGGCAGGAAATCGCCGCCGATTGCCGCGCCATCGCGGCGGTGCCGGGACCGGAAGACATTGTCATCGACCGCGAACGCGGCATTGCCTATGTGTCGGCCTATGACCGGCGGGCAGTGCAGGCCGGCGCACCCGGCGCCGATGCCATTCGCGGCGGCATCTATGCAATCGATCTTAATGCGCCTCAGGCCGAATGGGCGCTTTATCCGGTGACACCGTCGAACCCCGTCGATTTCCGGCCGCACGGTATCGACCTTCATGTCGGAGCGGATGGTGCGCGGCGTCTTTTCGCGGTCAGCCATCCGGCGTCCGGGACCGAAACGGTCGAGATTTTCGACATTGCCGAAGACGGTACGCTTGTGCACGCAAGGAGCGTCACCGATCCGCTGTTCGTGTCGCTCAACGATGTCGTGGCGGTCGGGCCGGACAGCTTCTACGCCACCAACGACCATGCGTCGAAGAACGGGCTGCACCAGCTTTTCAGCAATGTCCTGCTGCTTCGCAACACCAATGTCGTCTATCACGACGGTGCGGCTGCGCGCATTGCCGCCGACAGGTTCGTCTATGCCAATGGCATCAATGTCAGCGCCGATGGCAGCCGAATCTATGTCGCGGATGTGATGGGCATGAGCTTGCATGTTTTCGCGCGCGACGCGGCGACGGGCGACCTTCGGGGCATCGACATGGCGCGGCTCGGCACGGGCATCGACAATATCGACGTTCAACCGGACGGTTCGCTGCTGATCGGTGCGCATCCGAACATCATCGACTTCATCGCCCATGCCGGCGACCCGGCGGCGCTGTCGCCGAGCCAGGTCGTGCGCGTCGAACCCGGTGAGAATGGCGGCGGCAAGGCCGGCACCATCTATCTCAATCTCGGTACCGAGATTTCGGGTATCAGCGTTGCAGCCGGCTATGGCGACGTCATGCTGCTGGGGCAGGTTTTCGAGCCCGAGGTGCTGGTCTGTTCGCAATCGACCGAGATGAAGGCCTGGTGATCAACGCTCGGTGAGCTTGAATTCGATGCGGCGGTTGCGCGTGTTTTCGGCGGCCGTGCGTCCCGCCACCAGCGGGTGGTGCTCGCCGAATCCCGCCGCCACCAGGTTTCGTGCCGGGACGCCTTGCGCGACGAGGTAATCGACGACGGCAATGGCGCGCGCGCTCGACAGATACCAGTTCGACGGGAATTGCGGCGTCGCGATCGGGTTGGCGTCGGTGTGGCCATCGACGCGCAGGACCCAGGGGATGTCGTCGGGAATTTCGGCGGCGATTTCGCGCACCGCGACGGCGATCTTGTCGAGTTGTTCCTGCCCTGAAGGGTTGATGTCGGCGGATCCCGAGGCGAAGAAGATTTCCGACTGCATCGCAAAGCGGTCGCCGACGATTTCGATGTCTGTGCGGTCGCCGAGAATGGTCCGCAAGCGGCCGAAGAATTCCGAACGGTAGCGCGCCAGCTCCTGAACCTTCTGCGCCAGCGCCGCATTGAGACGGCGGCCGAGATCGGCGATCTGGGCCTGCGATTCCCGGTCGCGTTGCTCGGACGCTTCCAGCGCCGCCTCCAGCGTCGCAAGCTGGCGGCGCAACGCGGCAATCTGCTGGTTCAGCAGCTCGACCTGCGCCAGCGCTTCGTTCGATACGCGCTGTTCGTCGGAGAGACGGCTTTCAAGCTCGGCGATGCGCCCGCCGGCGCCGGCGGCGTCCTCGGTCATGGCGGCGAGGCGTTCGCTTTCCGCGCTGGCGGCCGCCAGCGAATCCTGCAGCGACAGGATCGTGACTTCGAGGTCGGCCTTTTCGCGCCGCTCCAGCGCCAGCTGGTTGACCAGTTCGGCGATCTGGCTGCGCAAATTGTCCAGCGCCGAATCCTTGTCGCTGACCAGCAGCCCGAGGAAGAACTGGGTGATCATGAAAACCGTCAGCAGGAAAATCAGCACCAGCAGCAGGCTCGACATGGCGTCGACGAAGCCCGGCCAGTAGTCGCCGGTGGGCGCGCGGCCGCGAATGCGTTTGCTGGCGAGGGCCATGCTCGGTCAATCCCGTCCGTCGAGGCGGCGCGCCAGTTCTTCGAGCACCGGCCGCAGCGCTTCCTGATTTTGCGCCAGTTGCCGGACCAGTTGCTGCTCGCCGCGCAACTGCTCGGTCAGCGCCGTGATCTGGCCCGCCAGCGACATCAGCGCGGCATTGGCGCCCTCGCCTCCGCCGCCGGCCAGCGCCTGTTCGATGTTGCGCAGGCGGCGCGCCGTTTCACCCAGCATCGAGGGGGCATTGGGGTCGGTCTCGGCCAGATTCGTGACCGTCGAGAGCCATTCCTCGAGTTCGTTGTAGAAGCGGTTTTGCGCCTGGCCGGCCTGCAAATCGAGAAAACCGAGCACCAGCGAGCCTGCAAGGCCGAACAGCGAGGAGGAGAAGGCGGTACCCATGCCGCGCAGCGGCCCGTCGAGCCCGGCCTTCAGGTTCGAAAAGACGGTCGCGGCCTCCGCCGTTTCGACGTTGAGGCTCTGGATCGTGCCGGCGACGGACGAAACCGTGATCAGCAGCCCCCAGAACGTGCCGAGCAGACCCAGGAAGATCAGCAACCCGATAACGTAACGCGAGATTTCGCGTTGTTCGTCGAGGCGGGAGCCGAGCGAATCGAGGATCGAACGCATCGACATCGCGTTGAGTTGCATGCGGCCCTTGCGGTCGCCGAGCATGGTGGCCATCGGCGCCAGCAAGCGCGGCGCCGGTGGAATGGTGAGGCCCGGATCGGCGCGGCGAAATTCGTTCACCCAGCGTACTTCCGGATTGATGCTCAGCACCTGGCGAAACGCATAAAGGATGCCGATGACGAGGACGCCGATGATCAGCCCGTTCAACCCCGGATTGGCCATGAAGGCGGTTTCGATCTGGGGGAAAAGGATCGCCGCAACGAAGCAGACCAGCACGATGAAGAGCAGCATTCGCGTGACATAGGGGTGCGGGCGCGACAGCGCTATGCCGTCCTTGTGTTCCTTCGCCATGCGTCGTCAATCCCTTTTCATGTTCGGATGGGTCAGCCGCCGGACAATACAATGTCGACGCGGTCCTGCGGACCGCTGTCCGATGTTCCGCCGAGTGCGCGGACGCGAATCCGGTCGCCGACAACGCCTTCGCCGACCAGCTTCTGCATTACCGCCACGGCGCGGCGGAGCGACAGTTTGCGTGCCGTCGAGGAGGCGTCATGGGGCGGGCCGGCATAGGCCTTGATCAGCAGGCGGCTGCTTTGCCGCCGGACGTCGGTCGCGAAAGCGGCGATTTCGTCGTGGGCGGCGGGGCTCAGAGCGGATTCATTGGGCGCGAAGGCGATGCGCAGCAGCGCCGTTTCGGGAAAGGGCAAGGGCCCCTCGGCGGCCACGGCCGGCAGAGCGCTCGCAAGGAGGATGGCGATTGCCGCTAGGCCGGTCCTGCTACGCGATATCATGCGGTCATCCGTGGGCGGGTCGTGAGCGAGCATGAGCGTCGAAACTGTCGCGGCCCAGTCTAGGCGCGTTCGCGCCATGCGAACAGACCTTGGCGGATGAGGCGTAGAGAGGAATTCGGGCGGAAATACGGCTCGTATCAGGCCGGCTTGTGCGCTTTTTTCAGCACATCGGCGAGCTGGCGGTGGAGCGTTTCGTTGCCTGCAACGATACCGCCCGTATCGAGCATCGTGTCGCGGCCGTTGAGATCGGTGACGAAGCCGCCGGCTTCGCGCACGAGGATAATGCCGGCGGCGACATCCCAGGCGGCGAGGTTTGCTTCCCAATAGGCGTCGAGACGTCCGGCGGCGACCCAGGCGAGATCGAGTGCTGCCGATCCCATGCGGCGCACGCCCGCGACCTCGTTCATCACAACACCAAGCTCGGCCGTGAAGCGTTGATGGCCGGGCCGGCCGATATGCGGAATGCCGGTGCCGACGACGGCTTGCGCCAGTTCGCGGCGCACCGCGACGCGGATGCGCCGGTCGTTGAGAAAGGCGCCCTGGCCTTTTTCGGCGATGAACATTTCATCCGAGATCGGGTTGTAGACGAGCCCGGCGACGATCTGGCCTTCGCGCTCCAGCGCGATCGAGATCGAAAACATCGGAATGCCGTGCAGGAAATTCGTCGTGCCGTCGAGCGGATCGATGATCCAGCGGTGCGACTTGTCGGCGCCTTCGACGACACCGCCTTCCTCCATCAGGAAGCCGTAGCCGGGCCGCGCCTTGGACAGCTCCTGGAAGATAACCTTCTCGGCCTTCCGGTCGGCGGCGGTGACGAAATTCGCCGGGCCCTTCAGCGAGACCTGCAGATTTTCCACCTCGCCGAAGTCGCGCTGCAGTCCACGCGCCGCCTTGCGGGCGGCGGCGACCATGACGGCCATCGAAGGGGTGTGACGGGACATGCGTTTTACCGGCTCAGGGATCAGTCGGCGCGGCGCAGATAGGTGACTTCGTTCGTGTCGACCACGATGCGCTCGCCAGTGGTGATGAAGGGCGGCACCATCACGCGGACGCCGTTTTCAAGCAGGGCGGGCTTGTAGGAGCTGGCCGCCGTCTGTCCCTTCACGGTCGGTTCGGTTTCGGTGATTTCCAGCACCACCTGATCGGGAAGCGATATGCCGAGCGGCTTTCCTTCGTGGCTTTCGACGGTCACCTTCATGCCGTCCTGCAGGAAGGCCGCGCGCTCGCCGACCCAGTCCTTCGCGAGTTCGATCTGCTCGTAGCTTTCATTGTCCATGAAAGTCAGCATTCCGTCGTTCTCGTAGAGATACTGGTAGTCCTTCTGTTCGAGCCGCACGCGTTCGACCGTTTCGGCGGAGCGGAAGCGCTCGTTCAGCTTGCGACCATCGACGAGGTTCTTCAGCTCGACCTGCGCGAAAGCGCCGCCCTTGCCGGGCTTCACATGCTGGACCTTGACCGCAGCCCAGAGGCCGCCTTCGTGCTCAATGACGTTGCCGGGGCGGATTTCGTTGCCGTTGATCTTCATGGGATGCTCGAATTCGGGGATTGCTGAATCTGGAAAAGGGCGTCGGGGCTTGCCGGTGAGGCTCGACCGGCGTTCTGATAACACCATGCGCGGGCAATGGACAGAGCCTTTCGGCCGAAAGGCGTATGCCGGCCGGACGGTTGGCGTTCAGTTCGCCGCCGCGCCGCCCCTGGCGGCACTGTCCCATTTCGCGAGCTGTTCCTCGACCTGGGCAGTGATTTCGGGGGTGATTTCGGGCTCAATGGAGTTCCGAAGCGTCGCGTCCTCATATCCGCCGCGCTCTGCGAGCGTCAGCCAGAGCAGGGCGGCGGCAACGTCGCGCGCGACGCCCTGACCGAGAAAATAGAGGCGCGCCAGGCGGTCCTGCGCCAGCGGATCGCCGCGCATGGCCGCCTCGGTGAACCATCTGGCGGCCGTCGTGTCGTTGCGTTCGACGCCCTCACCGCCGAGATAGGCGAAGGCCAGCGCCGTTTGTGCTTCCGGCAGGCCGCCTTCTGCGGCAACTGTAAAGCGCCGGGCCGCCTCGGCCGGGTTTTTCGACAGGCCTACGCCGTCCTGCAGCATCAGGCCGAGCTGGTAGCTGGCCTCGGGCTGGCCTTGATCGGCTGCCAGCCGGAAATAGCGCGCCGCTTCGCCGAGATTTTGCGGCTTGCCCCGGCCGGCGGCAAAAAGCGTTCCGAGATAGTATTGCGCGTCGGCGTGGCCGGTTTTTGCGGCACTTTCGAAGAGCGACGCCGCCATACCGATGTCGCGCGGCCCGCCATGGCCGGTCGTGTACATCATGCCGAGTTCGGTGACGGCGCCGGCATGTCCCTGATCGGCTGCTTTCTGGAAGAGCTTGCGCGCCGCTTCGGGCGTGGCACCGTCGATGCGGCCATATTCCATCAGCATGGCGAGCGCGTATTGCGCGCTGGCGTCGCCCTGGTCGGCCGCCATGCGAAACCACTTGGCGGCTTCGTTGCCGTCGGGGGCGACACCTTCGCCATTGTTGTAGATCGAGCCGAGCATCAGTTGTGCGGCGATGTCGCCTTTTTCGGCAAGCGGCAGGGCAAGGCGCCGCGCCTCTGCGTAGCGCTCTTCCCGATAGGCCGCCATCGCCGGCGCCATCGCGTCGGAACCCGGCTTTGCCTGCGCTGCGCGCGGGGAGGGCGCATTCTGCGCGGACGCGTCGGGCATTGCGGCCCACGCCGATGCGATGGCCAGACACAACGCAACAACTAGATGCCTCATCGGGACTTACTTTCCTCGGCCAGAATTCGATCGAAGGCGCGCATGGCGGCGGCTGGCCCCTCGGCATGGGCCCAGACGCCTGACGACACGGCCAGAAAATCCGCCCCGGCACGCACCAGCTCTGCGGCATTTTGAACCGTGATGCCGCCGATCGCCACACAAGGCACCACGAAAGTCTCCGACCACCAGGTCAGGATTTCCGGTTCGGCCCTACTTATAGGGGTTTTTGTGTCGGTTTCGTAAAAGGCGCCGAAAGCCACATAGTCCGCACCGGCCTCGCCCGCTTCCATCGCCAGGTGGCGCGAGGCATGACAGGTGACGCCAACGATCCGGTCGGCGCCGACGATTTTCCGGGCTTCGGCATAGCTCGTGTCCGTCTGGCCCACATGGACACCGTCGGCGCCGAGTTCCGCCGCGAGGTCGGGCCGGTCGTTAACGATGAAAGCGACATCGCGTGCATGGGCAAGCGGCATCAAGGCTTCGGTTGCCCGACGGATGTCGTCGTCGGCGGGCGGCGCCTCGTTTTCGCCTTTCAGCCGGAGTTGCAGGCTCGCGACATCGCCCGCGTCGAGCGCGGACTTCAACGTGTCGGCGAAGGCGCGCGGCTCAAAACGCGGCGGCGTGATGAGATAGAGGCGGCAGGGTGTTTCGGCATTCGGGTCGGTCATGGGCGGGTTTGTAGCGCGAAGCGGGGCTTCGTGCACGTCCCCTTCATGGGCCGCGTCCGGTTCAGGCCGCTTTTTCGAGTGCCGCTTTCCAGTCGCCGAGCGTCGCGAGGCCGTTCATCTTCGCGCGGTGCAGGAAGGCCCTCTGGCCGGCCGGCACGTTCTGCGCCTCGCCGCCCCATGCCTTCAGCGGCGCTGCCTGAAGCGCGCGGCCATAGGAGAAGGACATTTTCCACGGGAAGCCGCCAATCGCGTTCATCGCGTTGAGATGCGCGGTCGCGTCTTCGTCCGACTGGCCGCCCGACAGGAAGACGATGCCGGGGATTGCCGCCGGAACCGTGCGCCTGAAGCAGGCGATGGTCTTTTCGGCAACTTCCTCGACACTGGCCTGCTTGCCGCATTTCTTGCCGGCAATCACCATGTTGGGCTTCAGCACCGTGCCCTCAAGACGAACGCGATGGGCCGCGAGGCGATCGAAGAGAATGCGCAGCGTTTCCTCGGTGACTTCGAAGCAACGGTCGACATCGTGGCCGCCATCCATCAGCACTTCGGGCTCGACGATGGGGACGATCTTCGCCTGCTGGCAAAGCGCCGCGTAGCGCGCCAGCGCCTCGGCATTGGCTTCGAGGCAGGTGCGGGTCGGGATGCCCGGCGCTATGTCGATGACGGCGCGCCATTTCGCGAAGCGTGCGCCGAGGTCGTGGTATTCCGCCAGTCGCTCGCCGAGGCCGTCGAGGCCCTCGGTGATCTTCTCGCCCGGGAAACCGGGCATGTCCTTGGCGCCGGTATCGACCTTGATGCCGGGGATCGAGCCCGCCTTTTTTATGATCTCGACCAGCGGTGTGCCGTCCTTCGCTTTCTGGCGGATCGTTTCGTCGTAGAGGATCACGCCGGAGATATATTTCTTCATCGCCTCTTCGGTGCGGAACAGCATTTCGCGGTAGTCGCGTCGGCTGTCGGCCGTCGATTCCACGTTGATGCTGTCGAAGCGCTTCTTGATCGTGCCCGAACTTTCATCGGCGGCGAGAATGCCTTTGCCCGGCGCGGCCATGGCCTCGGCAATCGATTCAAGGGTCTCAGTCATTTCATCGTTCTCCCAGTTCTCGCCTTTCGGCTCAACTTCTCGCCAGCGCCGCAACGCCCGGCAGTTCCACGCCTTCCATCCATTCGAGGAAGGCGCCGCCCGCGGCGGATACATAGGTAAAATCGTCGGCCGCGCCTGCTTCGTTGAGCGCCGCCACCGTGTCGCCGCCGCCGGCGACCGACACAAGCTCGCCCTGTTTGCTGCGCATCGCGACGAGGCGCGCGGCCTCGACGGTGCCGCGGTCGAAGGGCGGGATTTCGAAAGCGCCGAGCGGCCCGTTCCAGACCACCGTCTTCGCCGTTTCGAAGCGGCCGGCCAGATGTTTCAGTGTATCGGGTCCGACATCGAGGATCATCATGTCCTCCGGCACCGCATCCGCCGAAACCGTGTGTGCCGCGGCGCCTGCCTTGAACTCGGCGGCCACGACGACGTCAGTCGGCAGCACAATGTCGCAATTCTCGGTGCGGGCGTTGGCGAGAATATGGCGGGCTGTGTCGAAAAGATCGGGTTCGCAGAGCGACTTGCCGATCTTTTTGCCTTGCGCCGCCAGAAACGTGTTGGCCATGCCGCCGCCGATGACCAGGGCATCGACCTTTTTGACGAGGTTGGCGAGGAGCGCGATTTTCGTGGAGATTTTTGCGCCGCCGACAACCGCCACCACTGGGCGTTTCGGCGTGCCGAGCGCAGCCTCGAGCGCCGTCAGCTCGGCTTCCATCGCGCGGCCCGCATAAGACGGCAGGAAGCGGGTGATGCCTTCGGTCGAGCCATGCGCGCGATGGGCGCAGGAAAAGGCGTCGTTGACATAGATGTCGCCGTTTTTCGCCAGCGCGGCGGCGAAATCGGGATCGTTCTTTTCCTCGCCGGCATGGAAGCGCGTGTTTTCGAGCACCAGAATGCCGTCCGGCGCGAGGGCCTCGATGGCGCGCTGGGCGGCCTCGCCGATGCAGTCGTCGGCGAAGGCGACCCTTCCACCGGTGTGAGCGGAAAGCGCCTCGGCGACAGGCTTCAGCGAATATTTGGCGTCCGGCTTGCCCTTGGGGCGGCCGAAATGCGACAGCACGACGACCTTCGCACCGCGTCCGGCGAGTTCGGTCAGGGTCGGCGCCACGCGTTCGAGCCGCGTGGCGTCGCCCACTTTTCCGTCCTGCATCGGCACGTTGAGATCGGCGCGGACCAGCACCCGACGGCCCTTGATGTCGGCCGTTGCGAAAAGATCGTCGAGCGTTTTGTGACCGGCCATCTGGCGTTCAGGCTCCGATCAGAGAAGCTTGCCCATCGCGACGGCAGTGTCACCCATGCGGTTGGAGAAGCCCCATTCGTTGTCGTACCAGGCGAGCACCCGCACCAGCTTGCCGTCGATGACCTGTGTCTGGGTCAGGTCGAACGTCGAGGAGGCCGGGTTGTGGTTGAAGTCGATCGAGACGTTCGGCTCGTTGGTGGTCGCCAGAATGCCTTTCAGCGGGCCCTTCGAGGCGGCAATGATGGCGGCATTCACTTCTTCCGCTGTCACTTTCTTCTTTGCCGTGAAGACGAGGTCGATCACCGAGACGTTCGGGGTCGGCACGCGGATCGAGGTGCCGTCGAGCTTGCCCTTCAGTTCCGGCAGCACGAGGCCGACGGCCTTGGCGGCACCGGTCGAGGTCGGGATCATCGAGACGGCGGCCGCGCGGGCGCGGCGCGGATCCTTGTGCAGCGTGTCGACAGTGTTCTGGTCGCCCGTATATGCGTGGATCGTCGTCATGTAGCCCTGTTCGATGCCGCAGGACTTGTGCAGCACCTGCGCCACCGGCGCGAGGCAGTTGGTGGTGCAGGAGGCGTTGGAGACGATCTTGTGCGACTTCTTCAGATCCTTGTGGTTGACGCCGTAGACAACTGTCAGGTCGGCTTCTTCGCCGGGCGCCGAAATCAACACCTTCTTCGCGCCGGCTTTCAGATGGGCGGCCGCCTTGTCGCGGGCGGTGAAGAGACCTGTGCATTCGAGCGCGATGTCGACGCCGAGTTCCTTCCACGGAAGTTTCGACGGATCGCGCTCGGCAATCACCTTGATCGGTCCGCGGCCCAGATCCATCGACGATTTCGTCGTCTTGATCTTGCCGGGGAAGGGTCCGTGGACGCTGTCGTATTTCAGCAGCAGCGCGTTGGCGTCGACAGAGCCCAGATCGTTGATCGCGACGACCTCGATGTCCTTGCGGCCCGATTCCGCGATGGCGCGCAGCACCAGCCGCCCGATCCGCCCGAATCCGTTAATCGCAACGCGCACAGCCATTTTGTTCTCCCGAGCCTTGTGTTGTCTTACGAAATTTCCGCCAGCCGCGCCTTGGCCGCGGCCACGGCCGCCTCGGCGGTGATGTTGAAGTGATTGTAGAGATCGGGCGCCGGCGCCGAGGCGCCGAAACCTTCCATGCCGATGAAGTCGCCATCGGCGCCAATATAGCGGTCCCAGCCATAGCGGACCGCCGCTTCGATCGCGATTTTCACGGTGCCTTCGCCGAGCATACCGGCGCGGAATTCGCGCGACTGTTGTTCGAAGAGCTCGAGGCAGGGCATCGAGACGACGCGCGCCGGAATGCCGTCTTTTTCAAGTTGCGCCTGTGCCGCCATGGCGATCTCGACTTCGGAGCCCGTCGCCAGCAGCGAGACCTTGGCCTTGGCCGAGGCCGGCGAAAGTTCGTAGGCGCCGCGCGCGCAAAGATTTTTCTCTGAATTCTCGAGGCGGACGGCCGGAAGGTTCTGGCGCGTCAGGGCCAGCACCGAGGGCGTGTCCTTCGCTTCGAGCGCAAGCTGCCAGCATTCGAGCGTCTCGACGGCATCGGCGGGGCGGAAGACCAGAAGGTTCGGCATCGCGCGCAGACTCGCCAGATGTTCGACCGGCTGGTGCGTCGGGCCGTCCTCGCCAAGGCCGATCGAGTCATGCGTCATCACATAGACGACGCGCTGGCCCATCAGCGCCGACAGGCGGATTGCCGGACGGCAGTAGTCGGTGAAAACGAGGAACGTGCCGGAATAAGGGATCAGGCCCTTGTGCAGCGCAATGCCGTTCATCGCGGCGGCCATGCCGTGTTCGCGAATGCCGTAATGGATGAAGGAACCCGAGAAGTCCTCCGCCGTCACGACCTTCTGCTCTTTCGAGCGTGTATTGTTGGAGCCGGTCAGGTCGGCCGACCCGCCGATCGTTTCCGGCAGCACGGCGTTGATGACGTTCAGCGCTTCCTCGGAGGATTTGCGCGTTGCCCATTTCGGTTTCTCGGCGACAAGCTTTTCCTTGAAAGTGGCAATCGCCTTACCGAGTTCGGCCGGCAGGTCGCCGGCGAGGCGGCGTTCGAATTCGGTTCGAGCGGGCGCGTCCAGCGCGGCCAGCCGGTCTTCCCAGGCCTTGCGCGCCTTGACGTTGCGCAGCCCGGCAATGCGCCATGCGTCCAGCGTTTCGCTCGGGACGACGAAAGGCTCGGCCGACCAGCCAAGCGTGGTGCGCGCCAGCGCGATTTCGTCGGGACCGAGCGGCGAGCCATGCGCGGACGACTTGCCCTGCTTGTTGGGTGCGCCATAGCCGATCACCGTGCGGCAGGCGATCAGTGTCGGGCGGTCGGACTTGCGGGCCGTCTCGATGGCGGCGGCGATCTCGTCGGGATTGTGACCGTCGATGCGGATGGCGTCCCAGCCGGCGGCTTCGAAACGCTTCAGCGCGTCGCCCGATTCCGAAAGCGACAACGCGCCGTCGATGGTGATGCCGTTGTCGTCGTAGAGGACGATCAGCTTCGCCAGTTTCAGGTGGCCGGCAAGCCCGATCGCCTCGTGGCTGACGCCTTCCATCAGGTCGCCGTCGGAGGCCAGCACATAAGTGTAGTGATCGACGATCTTGTCGCTGAAACGGGCGGCCTGCAGGCGTTCGGCCAGCGCCATGCCGACCGCCGTCGCGATGCCCTGACCGAGTGGGCCTGTCGTGGTTTCGACACCCGCCGCGTGACCGTATTCCGGATGGCCGGCGGTGATGCTCCCGAGCTGACGGAAATTCCGGATCTGCTCGATCGTCATGTCTTCATAGCCGAGCAGGTAGTTGAGGGCGTAGAGCAGCATCGAACCGTGGCCTGCCGAGAGCACGAAGCGGTCGCGGTCGGGCCAGTGCGGCGCGCGCGGGTCGATTTTCAGGAAACGGGTGAAGAGGACCGTCGCGATGTCGGCCGTGCCCATCGGCATGCCCGGATGACCGCAATTGGCCTGTTGCACCGCGTCCATCGCCAGCGCCCGAATGGCATTGGCGAGATTGTGATGGGAAGCCGCCGGCGCTTTTCCGGCTGAGGCTTCCACCGTCGCGGCGAGGGCGGATTTTTCGGTTGGTGTCATGTGTCACTCTGTAGCCCAGGCGGGCCTGAGCGGGCATGGAGGTCGCGGGGTCTAGAAACCGCAAGTTTGGCTCGGATCGGGCCCTCCCGAGAGCGGCGCCACAATGACCACGGGACCCGGTTGAGTCAATGCCGGAATGGCCGTCCCGGCGCCTGCATTCGGGCCTATCGTCCTGCGATTTCGCAGGACTTCCGCGCGCTTATTCGCGGGGCCGCCGTTGACCTTGTTTCCCCGCCCCGCCTATCTTGGGCCGCGAGGCCGAACGGAGCCTCGAAGCCGGACAAAAGCATGACCAAACTCGATTCGGCGATGGAGCGCTTCTCAAGCGCGGTCGACAGGCTTGAAGCGACGATCAATCGTCAGGTGGTGCGGCTGCAGGCGGCAAAGAGCCTGCAGGCACAAACCGATACGCTCAAGGAAGACAGGGCCGCGCTTGCCGAGGAGCTCGACCAGATGCGGTCGGAAGCGCGCCGGCTCAACGAACTCAACGAACGCGCGTCGGAGACGCTGGCGGATGCCATCGAAGGCATTCGCGAGGTATTGGCGGACGCCTGAGAGGGGCCGCGCCGAAAGGGATTTCGATGGGACAGGTCAAGGTTTCGCTGAACGATCGCACCTACACCGTTGCCTGCGGCGATGGCGAGGAAGATCACGTCCGCGAACTTGCCGCGTATATGAACAAGCATATGACAGCGCTGGCGCAGGAAGTCGGGCAGGTGGGCGATGCGCGGTTGTTGCTGATGGCCGGGTTGCTGATTACCGACGAATTGTCGGAAGCGCTGCAAAAGACGAAAATGCTCGACCAGGAGATCGAAAATCTCTCCGGCGCGCGCTCCTCGGCGCTGGACCGGTCGCGGGAGGCGGAGGACGCGCTTGCCGACGTGCTCGACAATGCGGCGCGCCGCATCGAGGATCTTGCCAAGCGCATCGAGGCGGCGTGAGCCTCGTCCCTTTCCGTCCGGACGCTATGCGCTTGACCCGGAGGGCCTCGAAGGCCGATAGAATAGAACCGGGTGCTGCCTGGTACGTCAGGAACACATACTCTCGGGGCCTTACGGTCCTCAAGGGAGCTGTCCCTGAGGGAGACCGTGGTCTCCTTCACACGGCGCCCACCTACGTTAGTAGGTCTCCGGGGAACGAAGTTCCAACGGCCAAGGTGGCCCCGCCTTTCTCACCCTTTTCGGGATCGGCGGCATGAGTGCGGCGAAGCGCGCGGCGCGCGCGGCGGCGGTCCTGCGTCGCGATGCCGCGCGGGGTGCAGCCGGGCCGGAGGCCGGTGCCCGCATTGCCGATCATTTTTTTGAGGCCGTTCCGGTGTCGCAGCAGGCTTTGATCGCCGGCTATGTGGCGATGGGAAGCGAAGCCGATCCGACGGAGGTCATCGCGCGTGCCTCGGCAAAGGGGCACGTGTGCGCGCTGCCGCGCGTCGCGCTCCAGGACGCGCCTCTGGTCTTTCTTCAGTGGCGGCCCGGCGATGCGCTTGTCGCCGGTGCGCACGGGACGCGCGAGCCTGCGCCGGGCGCGCGCCCTTGCCGTCCCGATGTCGTGCTCGTACCACTGCTTGCCTTCGACGCCCTAGGTCGCCGCATCGGCTATGGCGGTGGATACTACGACCGGACACTGGCAGCGCTCCGCCGCGAGGGCCCCGGAATAGTGGCGGTCGGCATTGCCTTCTCGGCGCAGGAGGCCGAAGACCTGCCGGAAGAAGAATTCGACGCCCGGCTCGACTGGGTTGTGACCGAAACAGGCGCGCGCGCTTTCGCCGCCGCGCCTCGCGGAGTGTGACGATGAGACTTTTGTTTCTCGGCGATATTGTGGGCCGCAGCGGGCGGGATGCGCTGGTTGCCGAACTGCCGGGGTTGCGGCGGCAACTCGGGCTGGATTTCGTCATTGTCAATGGCGAGAACGCCGCCGGCGGATTCGGCATCACCGGTGCGATCTGCGATGAGGTGTTCGATGCCGGCGCCGATGTCATCACGCTCGGCAATCATTCCTGGGATCAGCGCGAGGCGCTGGTTCATATCGAGCGGGAGCCACGGCTGATCCGACCGGTCAACTATCCATCCGGTACGCCGGGACGCGGCGCGACGCTGGTGGAGAGCGCGTCCGGCGCACGCGTGCTGGTTGTGAACGCGCTCGGCCGCGTTTTCATGGAGGCGCTCGATTGCCCGTTTGAGGCGGTCGACCGCCAACTCGATGCCTGTCCGCTGGGACAGGCGGCGGACGCTATCGTGATCGATATGCATGCCGAAGCGACGTCGGAGAAAATGGCGATGGGACATTTCTGCGACGGCCGCGTGTCGCTCGTTGTCGGTACGCATAGTCATGTGCCGACGGCGGATGCACAAGTGCTTCCGGGCGGTACGGCCTACCAGACCGATGCGGGCATGTGCGGCGACTACAATTCGGTTATCGGTATGGAGAAAGACGAACCGCTCAACCGCTTCATCACTAAAATTCCGAGCGGCCGCTTTCAGCCGGCCATGGGGCCGGCAACGCTGTGCGGCGTGTTCGTCGAGACTGACGCGGCGTCGGGGCTTGCGCGGCGTGTCGAACCGGTTCGCATCGGCGGACGCCTGCGCACCGCATTGCCGGGGGAGTGATGCAGATGCGGATCGTGCTGGCGGGCAACTATAATGAGAAGCGGGCAGGCGCGAATTTCTATGCGACGGTTCGCAAGTTGACGAACGGTTTTGTGCGCAACGGTCATCTGGTGATACCCTTCAGCGATCGCGACGTGGCGCGCGAAGAGAGCCGTTTCGGCATCGGACGTGGCGGCGAGGGCCATGTCAACCGGCGTTTGCTGGAGCTTTGCGAGAATTTCCGGCCGGACCTGCTGGTGATGCTTCATGCCGACAAGGTCAGAAACGACACAGTGCGTAAACTGCGTGCCATGCTGCCTGCGCTTCGGGTCGCGATGGTCAATCTCGATGCACTCTTTGTCGCAGACAATGTCCAGCGCGTCCGCCGCCAGGCGGAGGTCGCCGACGCGACTTTCCTGACGACGGCCGGCGACCATCTTCGCCAGTTTGTTACACCGACACATCGTGTCGCCTTCATTCCCAATCCGGCCGACCGCTCTATCGAGACGCTTGAATGTTTTGCCCGCGACGATCAGCCGTTCGACTTTCTTTGCACGATAGGAACCGAACGGACATCGCCGAGGCGCGGCCAGTTCATGCGCGAGATCGCAGCCCGGGTGCCGGAGGCGCGCTATGCGTTTTATGGGCTGGCAGAGCGGCCTTACGTCTATGGCAGCGCCTATTTCGAGGCGATCGCATCGGCGCGCATGGGCCTCAATCTCAACCGGGCCGACGACCATTTTCTCTATTCGTCCGATCGCTTCGCCCAGTATGCCGGCAACGGACTGCTCGTCTTCGTTTCGCGGTTGACTGGATATGACAAGATTTTTTCGGACGACGAATTTGTCTTCTACAGCGATCTAGACGAGTTAACGGAACGGCTGCGCTATTTTCTGAAAAATGACGGCGAACGCCAGCGCGTCGCGCGCAACGGGCATGCTCGCTATCACGCGCTGTTCAGCGAAGTGCTGGTGGCGCGTTTCATCGAAGAAGCGGTCTTCGATCGCGTGCCGGCCGGTGCCTATGCCTGGCCGACCGAAATTCACAGCCACTGAAATCTTAAAAGCAGCAACGCCCCGCCCCGGCCTCCCGAGGTGGGTCAGGCGGCGGGGACGGGGCGGCCTGCCTACGCGTTGCGCGTGGGCTGCCCGGTAGCGGACTTGGGCGAGGCCGCGAAGCCGGGCTTGCTGCTTGTGTCACCGGTGTTGTGGGGAGGTTGGGCGAACCTCCGGGTCCCGGCGACAACCTGAAACTAGAGGTGAATCATTACATACACGTTAAAAGAGTATCATTTTTATTGAAACACGCAATGCGTGTATTCGGGCGACAGTGGGCAGTGCTGGATTTTGGCCGATGCGGCTTCTATAAAAGCGCCCGAATCCAGCTTGCATCGACGGGTGTTGGGAGACGGAATGGCCGGCCATTCGCAATTCAAGAACATCATGTACCGCAAGGGCGCGCAGGATAAGAAGCGCGCCAAGATGTTCGCCAAGCTTGCCAAGGAAATTACCGTGGCGGCCAAGATGGGCCTGCCCGATCCGGAATATAACCCGCGGTTGCGGGCCGCCATTCAGGCAGCGCGCGCCGAGAACATGCCCAAGGACAATATCGAGCGCGCCATCAAGCGCAGCACCGATCAGGGTGGCGAGAACTACGAGGAAGTGCGCTACGAGGGCTTCGGGCCCGGCGGCATCGGCGTCATCGTCGAGACGCTGACCGACAACCGCAACCGGACGGCCGGCGAAGTGCGGGCCATTTTCACCAAGAATGGCGGTAATCTGGGCGAAACCGGCTCGGTGTCCTTCATGTTCGACCGCCTCGGGTTGATCGAATATCCGGCGGACGCAGCCAGTGCCGACGCGATGATCGAGGCGGCCATTGATGCCGGTGCCGACGACTGCCAGTCGGGTCCGGAAACGCACGATCTCTACAGCGCACCCGACGCGCTGCATGAGGTTTCCAAGGCGCTTGAGGCCCGGTTCGGCGAACCGCGCTCGGCGCGCATCGTCTGGAAACCGCAAAATACCATCTCTCTCGACGACGAGAAGGCCGAGACGGTGCTCAAGATGCTCGAAGCGCTGGACGACAACGACGATGTGCAGCAGGTTTATGCAAACTTCGAGATGTCCGATTCGGTGCTGGAGAAAATGTCGGCCTGAGTGATCGTTCCGGATCGGTCCATGCTGGAGCATTCCGGCTTCCGTCCAGGATGTGAACCCGACAGACGGCCGGCGCCGATCTGTTTGGAGGACCCGCCGCCCATGCCGGCACCGATCAGAATTCTCGGCATTGATCCCGGGCTCGGCGCGACCGGCTGGGGCGTCATCGAGACCGCAGGTTCGCGGCTGGTCCATCTTGCCAACGGCACCATCGTTTCCAATTCGAAATCGCCGCTCGCGCAGCGGCTGGTCGAAATCGAAGCGGGGCTTCTCGATGTGCTCGATCGCCATGCGTCCGATGCCGCGGCTGTCGAACAGGCCTTTGTGGCGCGGGATGCTTCGGCGGCGCTGAAGCTCGGCCAGGCGCGGGCCATTGCGCTGCTTGTCGTCGCGCGGGCAGGCCTGCCGGTCGCCGAATATGCACCAAACCGGATCAAGAAGTCGGTTGTCGGCGCAGGTCACGCCGACAAGTCCCAGATCGCGCTGATGGTTGAAATGCTGTTGCCCGGGGCGCGGCCTGCCACCGAACACGCGGCCGATGCGCTTGCGATTGCCATTTGTCATGCGCATTCGGGCGGCGCCGACGAGCGGATCGCGGCGGCGCTGCTTCGGACCGGTGTCGCGCGATGATCGGCAAGCTCAAAGGCATGGTCGACTCGACGGGCGAGGACTGGGTGGTCGTCGATGTCGGCGGCGTCGGCTATCACGTCACCTGTTCAAGGCGAACGCTGGCGGCGCTTCCGTCGCCAGGCGGCGCCGTGACGCTTTCCATCGAAACCAAGATGAGCGACGACGCAATTCGCTTGATCGGATTCACGAGCGATGGCGAGCGCGAATGGTTTCGTCTGTTGCTCGGCGTACAGGGTGTCGGCACACGCGTCGCGCTCGGTGTGTTGGGCGCGTTGACGCCGGCCGATCTTGCACGCGCGATCGCTCTCGACGACAAGAAAGCGGTGTCGGCCGCGCCCGGCGTCGGTCCGAAAGTCGCGGCACGGATCGTTGCCGAACTGAAGGACAAGGCGCCGGCCGGCGCGGGGCTTGCCGTCGTTCTCAACGGCGCAGGCGGTGCCGATGCGTCGCCCCAATCCGAACCGATGCGCGACGCGGTGTCTGCGCTCGTCAATCTTGGCTATCCGCAAGCGCAGGCGGCCGGCGCCGTTTCATCTGCAGCGCGCAGGCTGGATGACGATGCAAGCGCCGAGGCGCTGATCCGGCAGGGCCTGAAGGAACTGGCGCGATGACGGAACGTATTCTCGGCGCCGCGAAACGGCAGGAGGACGAACTGGAACGCTCGCTCAGGCCGCAGGTGCTTGCCGATTTCGTCGGGCAGGCGCGAGCGCGCGAAAACCTGTCGGTTTTCATCGAGGCGGCACGGGCCCGCGGCGAGGCTCTCGACCACGTGCTGTTTGCCGGACCGCCCGGCCTCGGAAAAACGACGCTGGCGCAGATCGTCGCGCGCGAGCTTGGCGTCAATTTTCGCGCGACATCGGGGCCGGTGATCTCCAAGGCCGGCGACCTTGCGGCGCTTCTCACCAATCTCGAACCGCGCGACGTGTTGTTTATCGACGAGATTCACCGGCTGGCGCCGGCGGTCGAGGAAATTCTCTATCCGGCGATGGAGGATTTTCAGCTCGACCTCATCATTGGCGAAGGCCCCGGCGCGCGCTCGGTCCGGATTGAGCTTGCACCCTTCACGCTGATCGGTGCGACGACGCGCACCGGGCTTCTGACGACGCCGCTGCGCGACCGCTTCGGCATTCCGGTCAGGCTCAATTTCTACGAAATCTCCGAACTCGAAAGTATCGTGCGGCGCGGCGCCGGCGTGCTCGGTGTCGAGATGACACCGGACGGGGCGCATGAAATCGCGCGCCGGGCGCGCGGTACGCCGCGCATCGCCGGCCGGCTGTTGCGCCGGGTGCGCGATTTTGCGGTTGTCGAAGGCGCGCGGTCGATCGATGCGAAGACGGCGGACAAGGCGCTGCGGCGCCTCGAGGTCGACGAGTTGGGGCTCGATGCGCTCGATCATCGCTATCTGCGCTGCATCGCCATCGGGTTTTCGGGCGGGCCGGTGGGCGTCGAGACGATTGCCGCCTCATTGTCCGAGCCGCGCGATGCCATTGAGGAGATCATCGAGCCTTATTTGATCCAGAAAGCGCTGGTGAACCGGACGCCGCGCGGGCGGGTGTTGACGGCGGCCGCCTTCGCCCATCTCGGCATTGCGCCTCCAGTAGGCGGGCCGGCCGAGCAGGGCGCGCTTTTCGGCGGCGATGAAGGCGGCGGCGGCAAATGAGTGCGTGGCCCGACCTTGCCGGCCGGATCGACGGCCAGGTGCATCGCCTGCCCGTCCGGGTTTATTACGAAGACACGGATTTCTCGGGCATCGTTTATCACGCGAATTATCTGCGGTTTGCCGAGCGGGGCCGGTCCGACTTCCTGCGGCTGGCGGGGGTCCATCACGCCGATCTTTTCGAGGGCGCCGATCCACTTGCCTTCGCGGTTCATCGCATGGAGATCGATTTTCTGAAGCCCGCCCGTATCGACGACCGGCTCGAGGTCCGGACGCGATACGTACGTGCCAGCGGCGCGCGGATCGAAGCCGAGCAGACGATCCTGCGCATTGCCGATGGCGCCGATACGGAGCCGATCTGGCGGGCCCGGGTCTTTGCGGCCTGTCTCGACGCCGCGGGCCGGCCGCGCCGCCTTCCCGCCGGGGTGCGGCAGGCGCTTGCGCCGTTCGTCGCTCCTGAAAGCGGTTAAACACGGAAGTAAGAGTTTCGTCCCTACGATGTTGTCGGCCCGCAACACAGCAGGGCTAACCTCTTGAGATGCCACCCATTATCCGAACGCACGCCACGGTAATGACATAATTGACAGACTAACTTCGGCCTCAATTCGGGGGCACACATTCAACGGCGAGGCGCGGCGGGCGAGTTGCCCGGATGCGGACGCCGCGTCAGCGATGTGCCGCTCCCTGCATCGAGCCTGAACGCACGGAGAGGCAATCTGATGGATCCCGCGACCACTGCCCAGATCATCACCGAGACGACGGTCGACGCCGCCGCCATGGACTTCTCCATGTGGGGGCTGTTCCTGCGCGCAGACATCGTCGTCAAGCTTGTGATGCTGGGTCTTCTCTTCGCCTCGGTCTGGTCCTGGGCGATCATCTTCGACAAGTGGTGGCGGTTTGCCCGTGTCGAACGGCGCGCCAACCAGTTCGAGCGCATCTTCTGGTCGGGCAGGTCGCTGGACGATCTCTATCAGGAAATGGGGCATCGGCCACAGCATCCGCTCTCCGTGCTCTTTATCGCGGCGATGCGCGAGTGGCGGAGGTCGCAGGATATCGCTTCAAGCTCCTTTATCGGCCTCAAGGAACGCGTCGACAAGGTCATGCAGGTGACGATCTCCCGCGAGATCGTCAATCTCGAGAGCCGGCTCCTTTTCCTCGCGACCGTCGGCGCGACCGCGCCCTTTATCGGTCTCTTCGGCACGGTCTGGGGCATCATGAATGCGTTCCAGTCGATCGCGATCAGCCGCGATACCAACCTTGCTGTTGTGGCGCCGGGCATCGCGGAGGCACTCTTTGCAACCGCGCTCGGTCTTCTTGCGGCTATTCCGGCGGTTATCTTCTACAACCGGTTCTCCAATCAGTTGTCGCGCATTGGTGGCCGGATGGAGAGTTTTGCCGACGAGTTTTCCGCGATCCTCTCGCGGCAACTCGACGAGCGGAGCTGAACGATGGGTATGTCCGTCGGAAACAATGGCGCGCGACGCGGCCGTTTCGCGAGAGCGCCGATGTCCGAAATCAACGTGACGCCGGTTGTCGACGTCATGCTGGTGTTGCTGATCGTGTTCATGGTGGCCGCGCCGTTGCTGACGGTCGGTGTGCCGGTGGACCTGCCGAAAACGGCTGCTGCGCCGATTTCGGGCGACAACGAGCCACTGACGATTACGCTGAATGGACAAGGCGAGATTTTCGTGCAGGAAACGCCGTCGCAACTCGACGCCATGGTCGAGCAGCTTCTGGCGATTGCCGACAATGGCTACGAGCAACGCATCTTTGTGCGCGCCGATGGGTCGCTTCCCTATTCGGAGGTGATGAAGGTGATGGGTGTCATCAGCTCGTCGGGCTTTACGCGTGTTGCACTTGTGACCGAATCCGAGATCAAGCCGGCGAGCGGGTCCGGAAGCAGATAAACGGCGAGAATGCGTAATTCGGTTCTCTTTTCAGTCGCGGCGCATAGCGCGGTTGTCGTGCTGGCGCTGGTGACGTTTCCGACACCCGAGGAATTGCCCTCGGTGTCGACGCGCGCGCTGCCGGTGGACCTGATAACGATCGACGAGATGACCAATCTGAAGCGCCAGGAGAAGGTCGAAAAGCCATTGCCGCCGGTCGAGGAGCCCGAGCCGCCAAAGGCGATCGAGCGTCCACAGGCCGAAACGCGTCCCACACCTGCGCCGCCGCCGCCTCCCGAAAGGGAACCGGAACCCATTCCGGACAAGACGGTGGAAAAGAAAGACCCGCCAAAGCCCGTGGAGAAGAAGGTCGAAAAGCCTGCCCCGCCGAAGAAGGAGCCGGAGCGGAAATTCGATCCGAACCAAATCGCCGCGCTACTCAACAAGGCACCCGATGCGGCCTCGAAACCGCAACCCGCACCCAGGGTCGAGGAAGCATTTGACGCTCCGCGAACGGACGATCCGTCGATGCGCCTGACGCTCAGCGAGATGGATGCATTCAAGGTGCAGATGCGCCGGTGCTGGAGCGTACCGGCCGGCGCGCCCAATGCCGAGCAGCTGGTTGTCAGGATCAAGGTATATCTCAACCAGGACGGGTCGCTGGCGCGGCCGCCGGAGTTGATGGACCGCACGAAGCTGATCACGGGTGGGGCGTATTATCAGGCCGCCGCCGACAGCGCCATGCGCGCCATACGCCTTTGCCAACCGTTCACAATGCCCGCGGACAAATTTGCAAGCTGGCGGGAAATAGATCTGAGATTCGATCCAAGAGAAATGTTGGGCGGATAGCCCGTCATCGGGAGTTAAATGCTATGACCGATTTTCGCATACGACTGCAAGATGGGCGGGGGCTCTATCGACTGGCGATTGCGACGTTCGTTATGGCAATGGCTTGTGCCATGCCGGCGCGCGCTGCGCTGCAGATCGATATCACCGAGGGCCATGTCGACCCCTTGCCTATCGCCATCGTCGATTTTCTCGGGGCGGCGGATCAGGAGAGTTCGGTCGGCGCCGATATTGCCGGTGTCGTCACCAACAATCTGGAGCGCTCGGGTCTTTTTCGGCCTTTGCCCAAGGCGGCCTTCATCGAGAAGCTGAGCGACATCAACGTTCAGCCGCGCTTCGGTGACTGGCGCATCATCAATGCGCAGGCGCTTGTCACCGGCCAGGCGCGGATGGAGTCCGATGGACGCCTGCGTGTCGAATTTCGGCTCTGGGACGTCTATGCCGAGCAGCAGCTTACAGGTCTTCAGTTCTTCACCACGCCGGACAACTGGCGGCGCATCGCGCATCTGATTTCGGATGCGATCTACAAGCGGCTGACGGGCGAGGACGGATATTTCGACACGCGCGTCGTTTATGTCTCGGAGACCGGACCGAAGAACAACCGCGTCAAGCGCCTGACCATTATGGATCAGGATGGCCACAATCCGCGCATGTTGACCAATGGCCGCGAACTTGTGCTGACGCCGCGCTTCAGCCCCAACTCGCAGGAGATCACCTATCTCGCCTACCGCAACAACGCGCCCCGCGTCTATGTGCTCGACATCGAGACCGGCCAGCAGGAAGTGGTCGGTGAGTTTCCCGGTATGACCTTCGCGCCGCGCTTCTCGCCGGACGGCCAGAAGATCATCATGAGCCTGCAACGCGGCGGCAATGCGGACATTTACACGATGGACCTTCGCAGCCGCCAGGTGACGCGCCTGACAAACACAGCGGCCATCGACACGTCGCCGAGCTACTCGCCGGACGGACGTCAGATTGCCTTCGAATCCGACCGCGGCGGTTCGCAGCAGATCTATGTGATGAACGCGGACGGCTCCAACCAGCGGCGCATCAGTTTCGGTCAGGGCAGCTACGCCACGCCCGTTTGGTCGCCGCGCGGCGACCTGATTTCCTTCACCAAGATTTCGGGCGGACGCTTCGTCATCGGCGTCATGCGCCCGGACGGTACTGGCGATCGTGTGCTGACTGAGGGCTATCACAATGAAGGGCCGACATGGGCGCCGAATGGACGGGTGCTGATGTTCTTCCGCGAAACGCGGGGCGCGCAGGGTGGTCCGAGCCTCTGGTCGGTCGATGTGACCGGTCACAATGAGCGGCCGGCGCCGACCCCGACTTTCGCATCCGATCCGGCCTGGTCTCCCCGGATTCAGTAGCCGGTTGCCGGGTTGGCTGTCCAAAATGGGCAAAAAAAGCCGTAGGTCTCATCATTGATGTAAAAATGTCACGTTAGTTTGATCTAAAAGTCTAGGAATAGCAGGCGCTTCTTGCGCAAGATTCTGTGCTGTGGCACATATGCTGTTGCGGTACAGCAACCCCCAGCGTCGGCCAATTGTGGGCGATGCGAGCTGGCCCCCGGGGGTACCCGGGCCAGTGAGGATTTGTACGCGGCTTTCTCCGGATAAATCGGGCGCTGCCTGTTTTGTCGGGGGGCGTCTCGTGCAAAAGTAGCAAATCGATTGAGCGCTGAGGCGCCATGGCCGCTGAGATCAAAAGGAGATCACCCGAATGAAGTCCCCGAATGCTGGCCTGCGGATTGCCGCTGTGGCCGCTGCTTTCTTCATGTTGGCCGCTTGCAGCTCGACCGCCACGGATACTGGCGGTTCGTCCTCAGGGGCAGGCGCCATCACCCCCGGTACGCAGGAAGATCTGGTTGCCAATGTCGGCGACCGCGTTTTCTTCGACACCGACAAGTCGTCGCTCAGCGATGAAGCCCGCGCCACCCTGCAGCGTCAGGCGGCGTGGATGGCTCTCTACCCGAACCTGACTTTCACGCTCGAAGGTCATGCCGACGAACGTGGCACCCGCGAATACAACCTTGCGCTCGGTGGCCGTCGTGCCAACGCGGCGAAAGACTATCTCGTCAGCCTCGGCGTCAATGCCGGCCGTATCAACACCGTGTCTTACGGCAAAGAGCGTCCGGTCTGCCTCGACTCCAACGAGAGCTGCTGGGGCCAGAACCGTCGCGCTGTGACGGTGGTTGCGTCCGGCGTCGCGAGCTAAACGGTCTCGTTGCCGGGCAGCACGTCCAATCGGGAGCGCTCTTCCGCACATCGCGGAAGGGCGCTTCTTCGATTCGGGCCCGGAATGTTCACGCCCCAATTTTGTCGTAGTTGCAGCTAGGATGCGGAGGATCGAGTGAGACACGCATTGGAGGTTCGATTGCGCTCCGGTTTCCAGCCGAAATATACCGTCCTCTGGGCCGCGGTCGTGATGGCCCTGGCGGGACTACCGATGCTTGCCGCGGACAATGCAGGCGCGCAGTCGGGCGGGGATTTCGACATGCGCGCGATCGGCAACCGGCTCGACCGGATCGAGCGCGAAATCACCGACCTTCAGCGGCAGAGCTATAGCGGCGGCGGATCGACCGGCGCACCGACATCGCTCAGCGGCGGCGGCGCAGGCGCGGCCGATGCGCAGTCGCGCATTTTCGAACTCGAAGAGCAGGTCCGCCGTCTCAATGGCAATCTGGAAGAGATGGGCTATCGCATCGAGCAGATGAGCCAGGAGCTGCAACGCTTCAAGGCCGACACGGAGCTGCGCTTTCAGGATGCGCAAGGCGGAGGCGGTTCTTCCGCCGCCGTCAGCGACGCGTCGGGCGGCGCCATGGCGCCTGTCGACGATGATGGCGAGCGCGGGCCCGGCCCGGCGACGGCCGAAGGCACGCTTGGTACCGCGCCGGTCGCTTCCGTGCTGCCGCAGGGCACGCCGCAAGTGCAGTATGATTTTGCGATCGATCTGATGAAGCGCGGCCAATACGACCAGGCACGGGCGGCCTTCATCGAGTTTCTGCAACTCCATCCGAACGATACGCTGGCGGGCAACGCCCAGTATTGGCTCGGCGAGACCTACTATGCGCAGAACCGTCACAAGGAAGCGGGCGACGCCTTTCTGACCGGCTACACCACGTATTCGTCAAGCAACAAGGCGCCCGACAGCCTGTTGAAACTCGGGATGAGCCTCAACGCACTCGGCAACAAGGACGCCGCCTGCACGGTGTGGAGCGAGCTCGGTTCACGGTTCCCGCAGGCTTCGCCCGCCGTCGTCGCGCGCAACAAGCTGGAGCGCGAGAAGGCCGGCTGCTGATTGCCGGCCGAGGGCCGCCACCGCAGAAGGATGAAGTCCGATGCATGTTCGAGAAGATCTGGCGCCGGCCGGCCAGCTTCCCGTTCTGCCGGGCGAATTCGCCGGACGGCTGCGCCGTCACAATCCATCCAACGTCATTGCCGTCGCATTTTCCGGCGGGCCTGATTCGCTGGCGCTGCTGATCCTTGCCGCCGCGTGGGCGCGCGGTCAGCCGGGTGTACGGCTCGTCGCGCTGACCGTCGATCACGGTCTTCGCGCCGGCTCGACCGCGGAAGCCATGACAGCGGCGCGGCTCGCCGCCATGCTCGGTGTGCCTCACCGTATTTTGACATGGGAGGAGCCGAAAACCGGTAGCGGTATCCAGGCGGCGGCGCGCGAGGCGCGTTACCGGTTGCTCGCCGCGGCGTGCCGTGAGGCCGGTGCGGGAGATCTTCTCGTCGCCCATCATCTCGAGGATCAGGCCGAGACCTTCCTGCTGCGCCTGCGCCGGGGAAGCGG
>JAHBYM010000060.1 GCA_019635975.1 Parvibaculum sp.
TTCGCCAATCCGGCAAGCGTCGGCATCATGATCGGCGGGCTTGCCGCCATCGTTCCGGCCCGCCGCACCGAGATCGTCGAACTGGCGCCGCGCGCGCTCGTCTCCGGCACGCTCGCGACTTCGATGACGGGCGCGGTGATCGGCCTCATCGTCTGAAATTCCAATCTGAAAGCGCAACGACGGAGACCCCGATGAAGCTCTACAATTCGGCCATGCCGGCGCCCAATCCGCGCCGTGTCCGCATCTTCGCTGCCGAAAAGGGTATCGATCTACCCCTTGAGGAAGTGTCGCTGATCAAGCGCGAACACAAATCCGACGACTACCGGCAGAAGAACTCACTCGGCCAAACGCCGATCCTTGAACTCGATGACGGCAATGTGATCGCCGAAAGCGTCTCGATCTGCCGCTATCTGGAGGAGCTTCATCCCGAGCCGCCGCTCTTCGGCCGCACCGCGCTTGAGCGCGCGCAGATTGACATGTGGCTGCGCCGCGTCGAATTTGTGCTGATGGGCCCTGTGGGAAATTTCTGGCGCCACGCGCATCCCTTCACGGCCAAGATCGTGAAGCAATTCAACGATTTCGGTGAGTCCAATCGCGAAGCGGTTGCGGCCGCCTTCCGCTGGCTCGACCGCGAACTGGCCGGCCGCGAATTCATCGCCGGCAACGCATTCTCGGCCGCCGATGTCACGGCGCTTTGCACGGTGGATTTTGCGAAGTTCGCCGGTCTCGAAATGCCGGACGACGCTGCCAATCTGCGCGCCTGGCATGCCCGCGTCTCGGCGCGGCCCAGCGCAGCTGCATAAAGGAAAGGCGGCGTCCACGGGGTACGGAATGGACGCCGCCCAACGTTTTCCCGTACTCGACAAAGTCTGGGTGAAACGTGACCGACGACCTCTCGAACCATCGGCTGAGACCGACAATGGCGTTTTGAACCTGAACGCAGGCTGAACCGGAAAAAGTGCAAATTGAGCCTATGCGCCGCGCCTTTAATTCGTAAAATAAATTTACTAGTTGAAGGCGCAAAGCCCGGGGAGGGGTGAATGGGTCCGAGGGATGGAGAAGCGGTACCGAAGCTGACGCCATGGCAGCTTGTCGCCTATGGCCAGTTGGTGATGCCGCTCGCCGTTATCGGCCTGCCGGTCGCCGTCTATATCCCGCCCTTCTATTCAAGCACACTCGGCCTCGATCTTGCGGCGGTCGGTTTCATTCTGATGCTGGCGCGCATCACCGATGTCATCACCGATCCGTTGATCGGCCGCCTCTCGGACCGCACGCATACGCGCTGGGGCAGGCGCCGGCCCTGGGTTGCGGCCGGTGTGCCGCTGATGGTCATTTCGGCGCTGATGCTCTTCGTGCCACAGGGCGAGGTCACCAACCTCTATCTGCTGATCTGGATCGCGGCGATCTATTTCGGCTACACCCTGATCACCATTCCCTACGGGGCTTGGGGCGCGGAACTATCGGGTGACTATCAGGAACGCAACCGCATCACCGGCAGCCGCGAAATATTCCTGCTGATCGGTCTGTTGATCGCCATCACGGCACCCATTGTCGGCGCTTACATGAGCGGTGAGGTGAGCGACACCGAAAGCGGCGCTGCGAGCCGTAGTGCCGTTGGTGTGCTGGGCTGGTTGACCGCCGGGCTCCTGCCGCTTTGCGCGCTGGTGATGTTCACCTCGGTTCCCGAACCGAAAGTGCCCGTCACCAGCACCATTCCGTTCCGGCGCGGGCTGCGTGTCGCGATGAAGAACGGCCCGTTCCGCATCGTACTCTTCAGTTCGATTTTCGGGGCGTTGGCGGGGTCCATCAATATCGGCGTCGTCATCTTTTTCTTCGATCACGTGGCGGAAATCGGTGCAGCCGGAACGATCTTGATATTCGTGCTCTTTCTGGCCGGCGTTGCCGGTTCGCCGTTCTGGGTCTGGATGGGCGGACGCGTAGGCAAGCATACCGCCATTGCGATCGCCGGTTTTGCCTCTATGTTCGCCTTCACGCTGGTGCCGGCCGTCATCTATCTCGTCAAGCCGGTCGCGCCCGAAGCGGTCTTCTGGTGTTTGCTCGCAATCAACATTGTGCAGGGTCTCGCGCTCGGCGCGGCGCCCATTCTCGGCCCCTCGATCATGGCCGACGTCGTCGATCTCGACACAATCAAGAGCGGCGAGCCGCGGGCGGCCTTCCTGTTCGCCTTTCTCGGCATGGTCCGCAAGACCTTCGAGGCGATGGGCGTGGGCCTCGCCTTGCCGCTCCTCGCCTGGGCCGGCTTCAACGCCCAATCAAAGGACAATTCGCCGGAAGCGCTGTTTGCGCTGCTGGCCATGTATTGCATCGTGCCCCTTATCCTCTGGTTGATCTCCATTGCTATAATCCTGCGCTATCCGATCACCCATGAGCGCCAAAGGCGCTTGCGGGCGGGTCTGGAGCGGCGCCTGGCCCGGCGGCGGGCAGCCCGGCCCCAACCGGCCGATTGACGCAAGGGCGGCTTAGCCCTAGATTGCATCATCAAAACTGATAAATTGTCAGAAACAGAAAATCGGCGAGGAAACAGGTCAATGGCCTTGGAACATTTCGACGTGCTGGTCGTCGGCGCGGGCATTTCGGGCATCGGCGCGGGCTATCACCTGCAGACCTACAGCCCGAACCGGACCTACGCCATTCTCGAGGGCCGCGCGCGGCTCGGCGGGACATGGGATCTCTTCCGTTATCCCGGCATCCGCTCCGACAGCGACATGTACACGCTCGGCTATTCCTTCCGCCCCTGGAAGGAAGCCAAGGCCATCGCCGACGGCCCGTCGATCCTCAACTATCTGGAACAGACCGCCCGCGACCACGGCATCGACCGGCACATCCGTTACCGCCATCAGGTGAAGCGTGCTGCCTGGTCGACCGACACCGCGACCTGGACGGTCGACATCGAGCGCGGCCCGGAAAAGGAACTGGTGCAGTTCAGCTGCAATTTCCTCTTCATGTGCAGCGGCTACTACAATTACGCCGAGGGCTACACGCCGGAATTTGCCGGCGCCGATCGCTTCAAGGGCGATATTGTCCATCCGCAGTTCTGGCCGGAAAATCTCGACTACAGCGGCAAGCGCGTCGTCGTCATCGGCAGTGGCGCCACCGCCGTGACGCTGGTGCCGGAAATGGCGAAGAAGGCCGCGCATGTCGTGATGTTGCAGCGCTCGCCGACTTATGTCGTCTCGCGCCCGGCGGAAGACGCCATCGCCAACTGGCTACGCCGCCGTCTTCCGGCGATGACGGCCTACGGCATCACCCGCTGGAAGAATGTGCTGCTCGGCATGTATTTCTTCAACATGTGCCGCAAGAAGCCGGAGCGCGCCAAGGAATTCATTTTGAAGGGCGTACGCGAACAGCTTGGGCCCGACTACGACATCGACACGCATTTCACGCCGAAATACAACCCGTGGGACCAGCGTCTGTGCCTGGTGCCGAACGGCGATCTTTTCGAGGCGATCAAAAAAGGCGACGCATCCGTCGTCACCGACCATATCGACACCTTCACCGAAACCGGTATCAAGCTGAAATCGGGCAAGGAACTTGAAGCCGACGTCATCGTCACCGCGACCGGGCTGAAGCTGCAATTGCTGAGCGGTCTCGAAGTGACGGTCGACGGCAAGAAAATGGACCTCTCGAAGACCTTTGCCTACAAGGGCATGATGTACAGCGACGTCCCGAACCTCGCCTCCGCTTTCGGCTACACTAATGCCTCGTGGACGCTGAAAGCCGACCTGACATCGGCCTATCTCTGCCGCCTGCTCAACCATATGGAAAAGACCGGACTGCGGCAGGCGACGCCCCGCGTCGCCGATCCGGCGCTGCAAGAAGAACCGTGGCTCGACTTCACGTCGGGATATGTGCAGCGTTCGATCAACGAATTTCCGAAGCAGGGCACCAGGGCGCCGTGGAAGCTTTACCAGAACTACGCGCTCGACATCGTGTCGCTGAAATTCGGCAGCATTGAAGACAGCGCGATGGAATTCTCGAACCCTGCGCCGCGTGAGCCATTGAAACTGGCGAGCTGACTCCGCACCGGATCGCATAAGACCGAAGGGCAGGAGACGGAAACGTCTCCTGCCTCTTTTTTGAAGTCCACGCAGCCAAGCGCTTGACAAAGTAGGCGCGCGCCCCAATACTTTACTACATGGTTAAGTATCAAGATGCCCTTCTCGACCGGACTTTCGCGGCGCTCGCCGACCCCACGCGACGCGCGTTGCTTGCCCGTCTCGAAGGGGAGGATGCCTTGTCGGTGAGCGAACTCGCCAGACCGTTCAAGATGTCTCTGCCGGCGGTGATGAAGCATCTCGACGTATTGTCCGATGCCGGTTTGATCGAGAAAACCAAAACAGGGCGCACCGTAACCTGCGAACTCAATGCAGGGCCCATGGAGGAAGCGATGCAGTGGCTGATCCGCTATCAGCGCTTCTGGTCCGGCGCCCTCGACAGGCTTGCCGCATTTCTGGAGGAAGACGAATGTCCGCCAACGCCAACGTCCCCAAAGCCGACATCCAAGGTGATTCCACTCCCGCGGCGCGGCCGAGCCTCACCCTCAAAAAGCGGCTCCGGGCCTCGCCCGACCGCGTCTACGCCGCCTGGACGGACGCCGCGCAAATGATGCAGTGGTTCGGGCCTGAAAACGTGGTCATGAAGGAGGCCGAGTGCGATCCGCGCGTCGGTGGCAGCTTCCGTGCCGTGATGATCGAGAATACCGGCGACCGCCATGAGGTCGGGGGCACCTATCTCGAACTGGTGCCGAACGAAAAGCTCGTCTTCAGCTGGTCATGGATCACAACGCCGGAGCGTCAGTCGCAGGTCACGGTGACGCTGAAGCCCGATGGCGACGAAACGATCCTGACGCTCCATCACGAGCAATTGTTCGACGAAGCGTCGCGCGCCGGCCACGAGCATGGCTGGACCGGTTCGCTCAACAAGCTCGAGGAATTCTTCGCGTAATGAAGGCGCCGATTGCCGTGTCTTTGCTCTGAGTGAGGAGAAACCAGATGACGTATGTTGACGGATTTGTTGTGCCGGTCCCGAAAAAGAATGTCGACGCCTATATGCGCATGTCGCGGAAGGCCGGCAAGATATGGATAGAGCATGGCGCGCTTTCCTACAAGGAATGTGCCGGCGACGACCTCAACATCAAGGGTGTGTTGACCTTTCCGAAGGGCATCAAGACCAAGGCCGGGGAGACAGTGATCTTCGCCTTCATCACCTATAAGTCGCGCGCGCATCGCGATCGGGTGAACGCCAAAGTGATGGCCGATCCACGCCTTGGCAAGATGCCGCAATCGATGCCCTTCGATCCCAAGCGCATGATGTATGGCGGCTTCAAGGCGAAGGTCGATCTGTAAACCGGCCGCCGAACCACGTGGGTGACCCATGTTGTGCTGTGTTGCAAGCATTCTGACGATGGCGACCCTGCCGGCGTGGCGGAACCGGTTCCGGAAGGCGCTCGGCGTACTCGGCATCGGTGCCATCGCCGCCATGCTTTCGGTTCCGACCGGGTTGCATCTCGGTCACTACCAGGCGCGGGCGGCCGAAAGCGGTCGCGACCTCCTGGCGGAGATTTTGGCACAGCCGCTTTGCACCGGCGCGCCACCGCCCGCGATGACTGCCAAACGTGAAATATCGACGCTTCTGTGAGCCCGAAATCCCTCAGTCTGGAGGAAGCAATCATGACCAATCTCGCTGAAAACATGCAAACGGCCCAACATCGCGTCGTCTCGCGCGACGAATGGCTCTCTGCGCGCAAGGCTTTGCTGGCCGAGGAGAAGGCGCTGACGCGCGAGCGCGACCGCGTGGCCGCGCTGCGCCGGGAATTGCCTTGGGTGAAAGTGGAACAGGACTACGTGTTCGAGACGCCGGCCGGCAAGCGCCGGTTGGTCGACCTCTTCGGTCCGCGCAGCCAGCTTGTCGTCCAGCATTTCATGCTGACGCCCGGCTCGGATCACATTTGCAACGGTTGCGCGTTGGGTGCCGATCATGTCGATGCAGCGCGCCAGCACTTCGAACAGGCCGATCTGTCATTCGTCGCAATCTCCCGCGCCACGCTACCCGAGATCGAAGCCGTGAAGAAGCGGATGGGCTGGCGCTTCGATTGGGTTTCCTCTCATCGAACCTCGTTCAACTACGACTTCGGCGTTTCTTTCACGCCCGAGCAGGTGGCAAGCGGAAATGCCGGCTACAATTACGGCACGTCTCCCTATGCTCTCGAGGACCTGCACGGCATGAGCGTCTTCGCGCGAAACGAGGCCGGCGACATCTTCCACACCTATTCGACATATGCGCGCGGCTCGGAAACGATCGTCGGGGCCTTCAATTATCTCGACATGGTGCCGAAGGGCCGCAACGAGAGCGGCACCATGAGCTGGGTCAAGCTTCACGACGAATATGAACACACCGGCAATGCCGGGTCCTGTTGCGCGGCGGAATAGCACTCGCGCTTCCGCGTTGTCCAGGCGTATCGAAGGAGAAATCCGATGAAACTGCCCGCTCGAGAGATCACGTCCTGCCTCTGGTACGATTCCGAAGCCGAGGAGGCCGCGAATTTCTACATGTCGGTCTTCAATGACGCGAAGATCGGACGGATCACACGCTATGGAGAGGAAGGACACGACATCCACGGCCGCGAGGCCGGTTCGGTGATGACGGTCGAATTCGAGATCGCAGGCCGGAAATTCGTCGCCATCAATGGCGGCCCGGTCTTCAAGTTCGATGAGGCGATCTCGTTCCAGATCCATTGCGACACACAGGACGAGATTGACTATTTTTGGTCGAAACTCTCCGAAGGCGGCGAGGAGAGTTCTTGCGGTTGGCTCAAGGACAAGTTTGGGTTGTCCTGGCAGGTCGTGCCGACCGTTTTGCCTGAAATGTTGTTTGATGCCGACGCTGCGAAATCGCAACGCGTCGTCAAGGCCTTCATGCAGATGAAGAAGTTCGACATCGAAGCGCTGAAACAAGCCTATGCGGCGTGAGGATTTTCCGAAGCAATAGAGCCTTCGAAAACCATCGTTGAAAATCGAATCCGGAGGGCCCATCTTCCATGGCCCACCGGAAACCGGTCTTGTGAGTCGAAAGCCGCGCACCCATGCAGCCCATCATTTCCATCGCCCATCTCTCGAAAACCTATGCTGGCGGCTTTCAGGCATTGAAGAACGTCGATCTGGAGATCCGCAAGGGTGAAATCTTCGCGCTGTTGGGCCCGAACGGTGCCGGCAAGACGACGCTCATCAGCGTCGTTTGTGGGATCGTCAATCCGGGCGGCGGCCGCGTGCTGGCGGGCGGCCACGACATTGTTCGCGATTTCCGCGCGGCCCGTTCGCTGATCGGCCTCGTACCGCAGGAGCTGACAACCGACGGCTTCGAAAGCGTGCTCGCGACGGTAACCTTCAGCCGCGGCCTCTTCGGAAAGCCACCGAACCCCGGCTACATCGAAAAACTGCTGCGCGACCTGTCACTCTGGAGCAAGAAGGATGATCGCATCATGACGCTCTCGGGTGGCATGAAGCGGCGCGTGATGATCGCCAAGGCGCTAAGCCACGAACCGGAAATCCTGTTTCTCGACGAGCCGACCGCCGGCGTCGATGTCGAACTGCGGCGCGACATGTGGGAGATGGTCCGCCGCCTGCGCGAAAACGGCACCACGATCATCCTGACGACGCACTACATCGAGGAAGCCGAGGAAATGGCCGACCGCGTCGGCGTTATCAGCAATGGCGAGATTGTGCTGGTGGAAGAAAAGCATGCGCTGATGGCGAAGCTCGGCAAGAAGCAGTTGACCTTGCATTTGCAAACGCCCATCGAACGCGTGCCGGAAGGGCTCAACGGCTACAAGCTCGAACTCGTCGAGGGCGGCGGCGCGCTTGTCTACACCTTCGACGCGCAGAGCGAGGACACCGGCATCCCGGTATTGCTGAAACGTCTCGGCGATCTCGGGATCGACTTCCGGGATCTGCAGACCAGCCAGAGCTCGCTCGAGGACATCTTCGTCAGTCTCGTGAGGGCGCGGCCATGAACCTTTATGCCGTTCGCGCGATCTATACCTTCGAAATGGCGCGCACTTTCCGCACGCTGCTGCAAAGCATCGTCTCGCCGGTCATCTCCACCTCGCTCTACTTCATCGTCTTCGGCGCCGCCATAGGCTCGCGCATCACCGAGATCGACGGCATTCCCTATGGTGCCTTCATCATTCCCGGTCTCTTGATGTTGACCATGTTGACCGAAAGCATTTCCAACGCCTCGTTTGGCATATACATGCCGAAATATTCGGGCACCATCTACGAGGTTCTCTCGGCGCCGGTCTCCGGTCTCGAAATCGTCATCGGCTATGTCGGCGCCGCTGCGTCGAAATCGATCATCCTTGGCGTCATCATCCTGATTACAGCGCGCGCCTTCGTCGATTACGAGGTCGCACATCCCTTCTGGATGCTGTCTTTCCTCGTGCTCACAGCAATCACGTTCAGCCTGTTCGGTTTCATTCTCGGCGTCTGGGCCGACAGCTTCGAACGGCTGCAGCTCGTCCCCATGCTGATCGTCCTGCCGCTGACCTTTCTCGGTGGCAGCTTTTACTCGATTTCGATGCTGCCGCCTTTCTGGCAGACCGTGACGCTCTTCAATCCGGTGGTCTACCTGATCAGCGGCTTCCGTTGGGCGTTCTACGGCAGCGGCGATGTCGGCTTGGGTATCAGTCTGGCCATGACCTTCGGCTTCCTCGCGCTTTGCATTGCGGCGCTGGTCTACATCTTCAAGACCGGCTATCGGTTGAAAGTCTGATGGATCAGAGCGGCCAGACCAGCAGCAGCATCGGCACGCCGACGGCAATGACGATAAGTTCGAGCGGCAGGCCGAGGCGCCAGTAGTCGCCAAAGCCGAAGCCGCCGGGCCCGAGGATCAGCGTGTTGTTCTGGTGCCCGATCGGCGTCAGGAAAGCGCAAGAAGCGCCGACGGCGACCGCCATCAAAAACGGGTCGGCACTTGTGCCAAGTTGTTCGGCGGTCCCGATCGCAATGGGACACATCACCGCCGCCGTCGCTGCATTGTTCATGAAGTCCGACAGGGTCATGGTCACGATCAGGATCAGCGTCAGGGCGATCACGGCATGTCCCTGTGCCAGCGTCTCGAGCATGACGCGGGCGATAAGATCGGCGGCGCCCGTCGTTGCCATGGCGCCTGCCACGGGTATGAGAGCGCCGAGCAGGACGATCACGGGCCAGTCGACGGCATTGTAGATGGTTCGCGGTGAGGTCACGCGCAAGGCCATAGAAGCGAGGACGCCGCCGGCAAAGGAAACTGCGGCGGGGACGAGGCCGAAGGCAGCGCCGCCGACCGCTACCGCCATGATGCCGCTCGCGGTCAGGGCTTGTCGTGGCTCGGGAATGCGCAGCGCGCGTTCGGCCAGCGGTACGCAGCCGAACTGCGAGGCGAATTCGTTCAGCGTCTCCGGCCGGCCTTGCATCAACAGAACGTCGCCGGGCTGGATCGTCATGGTGCGCAGCCGAGCCATCGAACGCCGTCCTTGCCGAGAAACGGCGAGAAGGTTGATGTCGTAGCGTGTGCGCAGACGAATGTCGGAAGCGGATCGCCCGCCAAAGGTAGAGTCGGGAAGAACGGCCAATTCCATCAGGACGACGTCGTCGGACTGAATTGCTTTGCGGCGCTTGTCCGCAGAGTCATCTGCGTCCGCCGGTTCACTGTCGGCATCCTTGCTTGCGGTGTCGTCGCCGGCCTCATCGCCTTCTTCAGCTTCTTCCTTGCCGGTACTTCGAACATCCTCTTCCAGCTTGAGGCCGAGTGCGGATAGCGCGGAAACGAGCCCCTCGGGCTCCGCTTCGATAACCAGGATGTCGCCGCGCGTCACTTCGCGAAAGGGACTTGGCGCTGGAATGCGCACCTCATTGCGCACAAGGCCGATCACTTGGGCGTCGGCTTCCTCCAGCACCTTATCGATCTCGCGCAAGGTCATGCCCTTGGCCTTGCTTTTCTCGGTGACGCGCGCTTCGGTGAGGTAGGCGCCGGTCTCGAAGCCTTCCGCGCCGGCGCGCTCACGCACCGGAACGAGCCAGCGGCTGAAAATCACCACAAAGATCACGCCGACCGCCGCGACGGCCAGCCCGACAGGGGCGAAGTCGAACATGGCGAAGCTGCCACCACCGGTTTCGGCGCGAAAGCCCGAAACGATCAGGTTGGGTGGCGTGCCGATCAGTGTGGTCATTCCGCCAAGGATCGAACCGAAGGCCAGTGGCATCAACACCTTGCCAGGCGGCAGGTTCTGCTTCGCCGCGACCTGAACCGCGACCGGCATCAGAAGCGCCAGCGCGCCAACATTGTTCATGAAGGCCGAAAGAACGGCGGCCAAGCCGGTCAAGGCGGCGATGGTTGTGAGTGCGCCGGCCGACTGCGGCAAGGCGACGCGCGCAAGCGCATCGACCGCTCCGGACTGCTGCAATCCGCCGCTGAGAATGAGGACGCAGGCAACGGTGATCACGGCGGGATGCCCGAAGCCCGCGAAAGCCGCCGCGCTCGGCACAAGTCCGGCCAGCACGCAGGCCAGCAGCGAGGCCAGCGCCACCATGTCGTGGCGCCAGCGCCCCCACACGAACATCGCCACGGTGCCCGCCAGTATGGCGAGAATGACGGCCTGGTCCTGGGTCATATGTGAGGCGTCCAATGAGAAGTCCGGAAGAGCGAATCTTCAGGAAAGCCTACACGACCCTGCGTTGCTGCGTCGCCCCCGGTGGCGTCTCCACGTGCCGGAGCGAGAGTTCTCCGGCGTCGAAATCGTCGACGCCGATGACGATGCGCACCAGCCGGTCGGCTTCGGCCAGTGCCCGAATTTCCGTTTCGCTCAGCGTCTCCCCCTTGCGCTGCCGCGCCCGGGCCTCGGCTGTTTCGTGAACCCGGCTAAAAGCCTGGGTCAGCAGGGCGACCTCGTCGCCGCCGCGCGGTTCGTAGATGCCTCGGGTCAGGCGGTCGCGCGTCGCCGAGGGCGCCAGCAGCAATTCGGCGCATTCGCAGGCAAGAGCATCCGGCGCTGGCCGCCGCCGCACGCCATAGGGAAAGACGGCCAACCGCATGAAGGTCGCCAGAAACCGGTTCGGGAAGTTTGCCAGAAAGCCGTCGAGGCTTTGTTCGATCCGGTGGAACGAACTGTCCAGCGACAGGCGCGCGAGCGGCAGATCGGCCTCGGGACGTCCGTCATGCCCGAAGCGCGCCACGACGGCAGACGAGATATAGAGTTCACTCAACACATCGCCGAGCCGCGCGGACAGGCTTTCCATGCGCTTCAGCGCGCCGCCGAGCGATATGAGTGTGACTTCGCTCACCAGCGCCAGCGCCGCGGCATAGCGCGACAGGCGCTTCACATCTCCGGTCAGCGGTCCGGCATCCGGCACCTTTGCCGACCCGCCGGCCGTCAGCGCCCGCAGCATTGCCCTGCCGAACGTCGCGAACACATGCCCGACATGTCGAAATACCGTTTCGTCGAAAGTCGCAAGTCCCCGCGTCTTGTCTTCGTCTTGAGCGGCTTCCATCTCGGCCAGCAGATAGGGATGACAGCGGATCGCACCCTGGCCGAACACGATCAGGCTGCGCGTCAGGATATTGGCGCCCTCGACGGTGATACCGATGGGAATGGCCCGATATGCCGACCCGAGGTAGTTCTTCGGCCCGTCGCAAATTCCCTTGCCGCCATGCACATCCATCGCGTCGTTGACGGCATCGCGCATGCGCTCCGTCGCATGGTATTTCATGATCGCCGAAATCACTGCGGGCTTCTCGCCGGCGTCGATCGCCTGGCAAGTCAGCCGCCGCGCAGCCTCGAGCTCGTAGGCGATGCGCGCAATGCGCGCCATTGCTTCCTGCACACCTTCAAACTTGCCGACCGGCAGGCCGAATTGCTCGCGGATGCGCGCATAGGCACCTGTCGTATGCGCCGCGAACTGCGCCCCGCCGGTCGAAAGGGCCGGCAGCGATATCCCGCGCCCCGCCGCAAGCGCGCCCATCAGCATTCGCCAGCCGTCGCCGATGCGTTCCCGTCCGCCGATCACGGCGTCCAGTGGAACAAAAACATCCTTGCCTTCGATCGGGCCGTTTGCGAAAGCGAGCATGCTCGGCAGATGACGCCGCCCGATCGTCACGCCCTTGGTGTCGGTGGGAATGAGCGCAACGGTAATGCCGCGATCTTCCGCGCCGCCGAGCAGCCCGTCGGGGTCACGCAACTTGAAAGCCAGCCCCATCACGGTTGCGACGGGCGCAAGCGTGATATAGCGCTTCGAAAAAGTCAGACTTATGCCCAGCACCTGCTCGCCATCGACCTCGCGGCGACAGACGACACCTTCGTCTTCCATCGACGCAGCATCGGATCCGGCCACCGGACTGGTGAGCGCAAAGCAAGGTATCTCTTCGCCGCGTGCCAGCGGCTCCAGATATCGTTGCTTCTGGGTATCCGTTCCATACATCAGCAACAGTTCGCCGGGACCGAGCGAGTTGGGCACCATCACTGTTACGGCAGCCGTGATGCTGCATGTCGACAATTTCGCAACGACGGCAGATTGCGCCGCCGCCGAAAAGCCGAGGCCGCCATGCTCCTTGGGGATGATCATCCCGAAGAAGCCCCTGGCTTTCATGAAGTCGAAGGCGTCTTCCGGCAGTTCGAATTCGTTCGAGATGCGCCAATCGTCGAGCATCGCGCAGAGTTCGTCGGTCGTGCCGTCGAGAAAACTTTGTTCTTCGCTGCTCAGCGCGGCAGGCGCCGTGTCGAGGATCGCCCGCCAGTCGGGATTTCCGGAAAAAAGCGCGGCGTCCCACCAGATGGTCCCAGCGTCGAGCGCCGCTTGCTCCGTTTCGGATATGGCAGGGAGAACCCGCCTCACAAAAGACAGAAGCGGTGCGGCGACGAGGTGTTTGCGAAGCGAAACCAGAACATTGGTCATGATGCATCTCCTTCCATGCCGCGCGGTGTGATCTCGAAAGGTAGATAGGGCGCCGAAATCCGACGGCGAGCCCCGGCTCGTCCACCGATTCAGTCGCTCGAACGTCCCGCACCGGTCTGATCCCGGCCGCCGGGACCCCCGGTCTTCTCCAGCCTTTGCGCCAGCGCCTCTAGACCACCGGCCGAGGAAATATGGAGGTCGCGCTGAGGAAACGGAAACTCGATACCGTTGTCGTGGAACTTGTCCCAAATGGCGAGGCGAATGTCGCTCGTGACATTTACCATGCCTTTTTCGGGGTCGAGCACCCAGATGCGCAACTCGAGATCGACCGAGGAATCTCCGAACTTGACGAGGCGCACCTGAGGCTTGTGTGCGTCGTCGCTCAGCACGCGGGGTTGAGCGGTGGCCGCTTCGGCCATCAGGTCCATCGCCTTGCGTACATCCGACCGGTAGGAAATTCCGACGCCGATCCTGATCCGGATAGCGCGGTTGCTGTACGACCAATTGATGACTTGCTGGGTAATAATATCTTCGTTGGGAATCAGATACTCCTTGCCGTCGCGCGTCGCGACGGTGATGTAGCGCGCGCCCATCTTTTCGATCCAGCCATAGGCGTCCCCCACTTCGATAACATCGCCCGGTTTGAGCGAGCGGTCGAGCAGCAGAAGAATTCCGCTAAGCAGGTTGGATACGACTTTCTGCAATCCAAAACCGACACCGACGCCAACCGCCCCGGAGAATATGGCGATGGCGGTAAGGTCGACCCCGAGCGACGTCAGCGCGACGATCGCCGCCGCGATGATCAATGCAATGCGCAAAATTTTGACGACAAGAACCCGCGCCGCCGCCGAAACGCCCTCGAGCCGCGCCATGCGATCATCGGCAAGGCGGATCAGAAAGTTGGCGGCTAGAATGAAAAGTCCGAAAAGAATGATGCTGTTGACGATACCGAGCAACGAAATACGGAATTCGCCCGCGCTGAACGCCACCGAGTCGAGGAGGAGATAAGATGGCTCCAGCAGGCCGAGCAACGCGAGCGCGGCAATACCCCAGACGACCGTCGCGACGAGCGATGCCCAGCCGGGTTGGCGGATGAGGCTTGTCGCCAGGCGTATAATGACCCATGCAGTCAATAACGTTGCGGTTATGCGAAAAACGTCGCCCGGCAAAACGACCGAATGCGCCACCGCGTAGGCAAACCAGACAACCGGTGTCGCAACCAGCGCAGGCACGACAAGCCGGAGCCGCGCCAGCGGACGGTTGATGATGCGATTGTGGGCCGTTCTCTGAATAAGCCGGTCGAAGGAGGGGTTGATCCATCGTTGAACGAAGAATGCGGCAAAGAGAATAACGCCGAGTAATGCGGCCTGCGCGAGCACGGGCCAGGTGAACATATGGTCCGACGCCCAGACCTCGAGGGACCTGATAACGCCGCCGAAATCCAGCGATATCGGCTCGGTGTTTTCTGCGCCGTTCATCCAACCCCGCTTCGACGGTCCGCTCGCACCGCCTTTTCGGCAACCGGACGTCTATCCTAGAAGGGCATGGCGGTCGCGGCCAGCATCATTGTGTGGATGCACCGGACGCCGTTGCGGG
>JAHBYM010000061.1 GCA_019635975.1 Parvibaculum sp.
ACTTGAACTACATTTTCAAAGCAAGCGGGCGATGCCTTACCCAGTCGACGTCCAATAGAATTGAGAGAATGCGCAGAACGTCAATCATGAGAAGGGCGCCCGGCAATTCTCGTCGTCATCGACCGAACTGCAGTATCTCGTGGCGATCGCTAGAGCACATACCCGCCATCGATCGTCAGACTCGCACCCGTCATGTAACCAGCCGCCGGGCCAGCCAGATAGGAAACGAGCGACGCAACCTCCTCCGCTTTGCCGACCCGCCCAAGTGGAATGAGGTCGCGCAGGCGCGGAACCATCGCAGCCGTCAGATCGGTTTCGATCGGCCCCGGCTGGACATTGTTGACTGTGATCCGGCGAGGCGCGAGGTCGAGAGCGATACCCTTGACCATGGTCGCGACGGCGGCCTTGGTCATGGCGTAGACGCTGCTGCCCTGCGATCCGGTCCGAATAGCCGTGTTGCTGCCGATCGTAATCACGCGTCCGCCATCGCGCATCTGCGCTGTCGAAGCCTGGATGGCAAGGAAGACACCACGTATGTTGACGTCGAGCATCAGGTCGAGATCCTCGAGCGTGAACGCCTCGATTGTCGCGCGGCGAAGAACGCCGGCATTGACGACCACGACGTCGAGCATGCCCAGCCGATCGACCGCATGCGCCACTGCGGCGGTGATAGCATCTGCATCGGCGCTATCAGCCTGGATCGCGATGGCGCTGCGTCCCAGGCCGTTGATCGCTTCAACAACCTCAGCGGCGCGATCAGGTTGCGAGACATAGGTCATGGCCAGATCGAAACCATGTCTGGCGAGCCGGGTTGCGATCGCGGCGCCGATGCCACGCGATCCACCGAACACCATGGCGACCGGGGCGCTCATAGGATCAGCACCAGCTTTCCAGTGGTCCTGCGGCTCTCCATATCCGCGTGGGCCTTCGCCGCATCCGCGAGGGCATATTCGCCGCCGATGCGGACCTTAAGCTTGCCGTCCGCGACCCACTGGAAGAGCTGCTCCGCATGCTTGCGGAGCAGGACCGGAGTATGGATGTGGTCGAAGAAGACGGCGTAGCCGATCTTGATGCTCCTGGGCAGGCTCATGATATCGAGTGGCCCTGGACCGCCCAGCACCGGGCCATACCAGCAGAAGGTGCCCGAGCGGCGCAGGATATCGAGCGACCCCTGAAACGTCGTCGGACCCGATCCGTCATAGACGACATGGACGCCCTCTCCGTCAGTCAGGCGCAGCGCCTCCTCGGCAAATCGCCCTTGCGTGTCGACAATGACATAGTCGGCGCCCGCCTCCCGGGCGACGGCGACCTTCTCTTCAGATGAGACCCGCCCGATCACCTGGCCACCGCGCAGTTTGATGATCTGGGTCAGGAGCAGGCCGAGACCTCCTGCCGCGGCATGAACGAAGGCGATATCACCGGGCTGGACCGGATAGAAGTCAGTCGCGAAATGGTTGGCAGTCAGCCCCTGCATCATGATCGAGGCCGCCGTTCGATCGTCGATCGCATCGGGAACCGGCACCAGCGACGTCGCCGGGATAGCGATCCGCTCGGCATAGCTGCCGGGCGCATAGACCCAGGCGACGCGCTGGCCGGGTTGAACGGTCTCGACGCCTTCGCCGACTGCCAGAACTCGACCGACGCCTTCGACGCCGAGGATCTTGGGATTGGGCATGTCAGTCCAGGCGATCCCCTGACGCACGCCGATATCCATGAAGTTGACCCCGGCAAACGCGATCTCGACCAGCGCCTCGCCCGGCCCGGCGACAGGCTCGGGCTGCTCGATATGATCCAGCACCTCCCGGCCGCCGATCGCTGTCATCACCACTGCTCGCATGTCTTTCTCCTATATTGAATGATCGTTCCGTAATTAGTCAAAAAAGGGGGTCAGCGCAGCGCGCGCATGACCATCTGCTGCAGGGCGTCCAGTGTTGCGCGGTCGGCGCCGCCGCGCCCGGCGACGCGGATCCCGGCGATGTTGGCGATCAGGAATTGCGCGAGAGCCTCGGCATCAAGGCTGGCCGCAACATCACCCTCGCGCTGCGCGTCGCGCACGCGGGCGACGATGGCCATGTGCAATGTCCTGCCCAGTGCCGCATGGATATCGACAAGGTCCGGCCGCGATGCACCGAACTCGCAGGTCGAGCCGACGCCGAGACAGGGCGTGGCGGCTGTCTCCACGACGCGGCGCAGCATTGCGCCAATCCCGTCGATGGCGCGCGCGCCGCTGCGAAGCACCTCGAAATGCGCCGCGCATTCGCCCATGCCGTAGCGCCGCACCGCCGCGCAATAGAGCTGCCACTTGTCGCCGAAGGCAGCGTAGAGGCTCTGCCGCCCGATGCCCATGGCGTCCACGAGCATCTGCGCGGAACTGCCTTCATATCCATGCTCGCTGAAGATGGTGATCGCACCGTCTAGGGCAGCATCCGTATCGAATTCGCGAGGTCTTGCCATAAGCCATGCATAGCGATTCGGGAACGATCGTTCAAGATAGCTGCTCAGTTTTCTGTGCGGCGCCCTCAACGAGTGGCAGTGGCCGCGAAATGGGAGATCGCCCGATCGTCAGATATTCAAGGCGCGCAATCGCAGTGAATTTCCAATGACGCTGACGGACGACAGCGCCATCGCGGCAGCAGCGATGATCGGCGACAGCAGCAGTCCGAACGTGGGATAGAGCGCACCGGCCGCGATCGGCACGCCTGCCGCATTGTAGATGAACGCGAAGGCGAGGTTCTGGCGGATATTGGCCATGGCCGCCTGCGACAGACGTCGCGCGCGGACTATCCCGGTAAGATCGCCCTTGAGCAGCGTCACGCCCGCACTTTCGATCGCGACATCCGTACCCGACCCCATGGCGATGCCGACGTCGGCGGCGGCAAGCGCCGGCGCGTCGTTGACGCCGTCGCCCGCCATGGCCACCACCTTGCCTTGCGACTTGAGGCGCTCGACGACAGCCGCCTTCTGGTCCGGCAGCACATCCGCCTCGACCTCGTCGATGCCGAGTTTTCTGGCTACGGCTTCGGCCGTGGTCCGATTGTCGCCGGTCAGCATGACGATGCGGACGCCTTCCGCATGCAGCGCCTTCAGCGCGTCGGGCGTGGTCGCCTTGATCGGGTCGGCGATGGCGAAGACGCCGCCCACAGTCTTGTCGACGCCGATATAGATGGCGGTGGCGCCGTCGCGGCGTAGCTCGTCTGCTTGCGCCGCGAGCGGCGCTGTATCGATCCCATGCTCGGCGAGAAAGGCGGTGCTGCCGAGCACCACATGCCGGTCCTCGACCCGACCGACCGCGCCCTTGCCGGTCGGGGAGTCGAAGTCGGCGACATCGGGAATGGCGATCTTGCGCTCTTCGGCGGCCGACACGATCGCGCGCGCAAGCGGATGCTCGGAGGCCTTCTCCACGCCTGCGGCAAACCGCAGGATCGTCTCCTCGGCAAAGTCCGGCGCGGCGACGATGCGGGTCACGGCCGGTCGGCCCTCGGTGAGCGTCCCGGTCTTGTCGACCACCAGCGTATCGACCTTCTCCATACGCTCCAGCGCCTCGGCATTCCTGATCAGGACGCCGGCGGCCGCGCCCTTGCCGACGCCCACCATGATCGACATCGGCGTCGCAAGCCCGAGCGCGCAGGGGCAGGCGATGATCAGGACGGAAACGGCGGCGATCAGCCCGTGCGCCAGGCGTGGCTCAGGCCCCCAGATGCCCCAGGCCGCGAAGGCGAGCAGCGCGACGGCAATGACGACCGGCACGAACCAGCCCGACACCTGATCGGCCATGCGCTGGATCGGCGCACGCGAGCGCTGGGCGTCCGCGACCATCTGGACGATGCGAGCCAGCATCGTGTCGCGCCCGACTTTTTCCGCCCGGATGACGAGCGCGCCGGTCTGATTCAGCGTACCTCCTACGACCGCTTCGCCGACTACGCGCGTCACCGGCATGGATTCGCCGGTTACCATCGATTCATCGATCGATGAGCGCCCCTGCTCGACCACGCCATCCACCGGCACGGTTTCCCCGGGCCGGACCCTGAGCCGCTCGCCGATCGCAATCGCCTCGACCGGCACATCTTCTTCCACACCGTCTGCCCCGATGCGTCGGGCGGTCTTCGGCGCGAGATTGAGAAGCGCGCGGATCGCGCCGGAGGTCTGTTCCCGGGCGCGCAGCTCCATGACCTGACCGAGCAGCACCAGCACGGTGATCACGGCCGCCGCCTCATAATAGACCGAAACCGTCCCATCGGCGTCACGGAAAGCCTGCGGGAAGATCTGCGGCGCGAATGTCGCGACGATGCTGTATCCCCAGGCCACACCGGTGCCCATTGCGATCAGCGTGAACATGTTGAGGCTGCGGTTGACGATCGACGCCCAGCCACGCTCGAAGAACGGCCATCCGGCCCACAACACCACCGGCGTCGCCAGAGCGAACTGGATCCAGATCGAGATGTGCATCGGCACCAGATGGTGCAGCGCCGGGATCAGGTGGCCGCCCATCTCCAGCAGAAACACGGGCAAGGCGAGTGCGAGGCCGATCCAGAAGCGCCTGGTCATTTCGGCAAGTTCCGGGCTCGTTCCGGCGTCCGCCGCCGCGATCAGCGGTTCCAGCGCCATCCCGCAGATCGGGCAACTGCCCGGTGCGTTCCGGCGGATTTCCGGATGCATCGGGCAGGTCCAGACCGTGCCCTCGGTTGCGGCTGCCGTTACCGCCGCAACGGGGTGATGCTCATGGGTATCAGGTGCATGTGTGTGGCTATGGTGGGAATGATCGCCATGGGCGGCAGCGTCCTCATGGTGGTGTCTGGCATGCGCTGCCAGTGCTGCATAATGCACGGGGTCGGCGTCGAATTTCGCCTTGCAGCCGGCCGAGCAGAAGACGTAGCGCTGACCTTCATACTCGGCCTTGTGCGCGGTCCTGGCGGGATCGACGACCATGCCGCAGACCGGATCGCGCCAGAAATTGCCGGACGGCGTTTCGCCGTCCGGCTCGTGATGGTGATGATGGCCGTGCGCCCCTGCTACCTCAGCGGCGCTTTCGCTCTTCTGATCGTCGTCGGCCATTCATCACCTTCCACACGCCTCGCGGGCCTTCTGGTCTGTCTTCACTCCTCGATCAGATGGAACTCTTCGAGCAGTTTTGCGATCTCGGTGCCTTCGAGCTTCTTCATCAGCAGCTTGCGCAGGAAGGCGGGTCCGGGAAGGTCGATGCCCTTACCGTCCCTCAGCGGACCGATCGCCGCCAGCAGCGTCCGGATATCGTAGGTCGAGTTGAAGACTTCCGGCACGCCGCGCTCGACATTCATCAGCGTGTAGACGGCCTCCATCGGCGTGCGCACCGAATATTCCGTGGTGAAGATGCAATCGCGCTGCTTGGATTCCGCGAACTGGCCGATGAAGGCGAAGTTGACCGCGCCCTCCGGCACCACGTCCGGCCGGTCGCCCGCCTGGCGCGGCATGAAGAAGGCAGTGATATAGGGCATCATGGTGGGAACGGTGCTGGCGCCGGTTGCGGCAAGTTCCGGAATGTCCTCGACCGCCACGCCGAGGTGATAGAGCCATTCCTGGGTGATCTCCTCGCCGGTGCATTCCTGCATCGGCTTCTTCACGAAGTCGCCGGGCTTGTCGACGAAGAGCGCGTAGAACCAGGCGATCATCTGATCTTTGGGCTGCTTCTTGAAATGCGGCTGGCGATGAACCGTCCAGCTCAGCAGCCACGCCGAGTCCTTCACCGTGACGATACCGGCGGAGACGATCTTGCCGGTAAAGGGGTTCCGCTTGGTGATCTTCTCGACATAGGCCGGAATGCGGGCGTCGAGGGCAGTGATGGAGGCGGAGGCCCATTTCGTCTCCGGGATATGGGCGCCGAACACGTCCGGGCGGCCGAAGGCCGGATCCTTCGCGGCGATGCGGCGCCACAGGTCCCAGGCCGGCGCCGGTCCTTCATTGAGCTTCGCCGGCGTCCTGTGGTCGCCATTGTCGGAATTCTCGGTCAGCGAGCCGATCGTGATGAAGACGAGATCGTCTGGCCCGAGATCGACGCCGCCTTCGACGCCGCGCTCTTTCCAGTGAATGCGGGTCGCCTGCTTGCGGCCGGGCTGGATGTCGAAATCGACATCGGTGACCTCGACGCCGTAGCGGAATTTGACGCCGTGATCGGTCAGCCACTTCACCAGCGGCAGGACCATCGATTCATACTGGTTATAGCGGTTGAACTTGAGCGAGGAGAAGTCGGCGAGACTGCCGATATGATGGATGAAGCGGTGCAGGTAGAGCTTCATCTCCAGCGCGGAATGCCATTCCTCGAAGGCGAACATGGTGCGCCAGTAGAGCCAGAAATTGCTTTTGAGGAAGTCTTCGCCGAAGACCTCGTTGATACGCTTGTTCTCCATCTCCTCGCGCGTCGCGAGGAAGACCGAGAGCAGGTCCTTCTGGGCCTTGTCGTTCAGCGTCAGCAGCGCCTTGTCGGGCACGTCCTGGCCCTGGTTCTGCGTCGTGCGCTGGAGCGAAAAGTTGGGATCGTCCTTGTTGAGCCGGTAGAACTCGTCGAGCACGCTGGCGTCCTCGATCTCCAGCGAGGGGATCGAGCGATAAAGGTCCCACAGGCACTCGAAATGTTCTTCCATTTCGCGACCGCCGCGAATGACGAAGCCCTTTTCTGGCACATCCAGACCGTCGAGCGCGCCGCCGGGAATTTCCAGCTCTTCGAGGATGGTGATGCGCTCGCCCGAAACGCCGCCGTCGCGGATCAGGAAGGCCGCGCCGGCAAGCCCCGCGAGACCCGAGCCGACGAACCAGGCCGTCTTCCTGTCGGCGCCCTCGGGCTTGCGGGGACGCACGAAGGCTTCATAGTTTCCGCTGCTATAGTGCATGGCGAACTCCTGTTCTTCTTGTTGGGATCAGTCTGCGGAGGGCTTGTAGCTGTAGAAGCCTTCGCCCGAGGCGACGCCCAGCCTGCCCTTGTCGATGTAGTTTTCCTTCAGCCACGCGGCGAGCGACTGTGCGTGCTCATCACCGTGCGACAGGATGTTGTAGGGGGTGTTCAATCCGATGATGTCGTAGATCTGGAACGGCCCCATCGGCGCGCCGGTGGCGATCCGCCAAACCTTGTCGACATCTTCCGGCTCGGCATAGCCGCCGGCAGCCAGATCGGTTGCGGCATTGAGGAACGGCACCAGCAGGGAGTTGAGGACATAGCCCGCTTTCTCCTTGCGCACCGGGATCGGCACCATGCCGATGGCGGAGGCGAAGGCGATCAGGGCATCGAACACAGCCGGATCAGTGTCATCCGTGCCCATCACCTCGGCGGTGTTGAACTTCCAGATGCTGTTGGCGAAGTGCAGCGCCAGAAACCGGTCCGGTCGGCCGGTGTAAGCCTTCAGGTCGCTCGGCAGCAGGGTCGAGCTATTGGTGGCGAAGACCGTCCTGTCCGGCGCGAGCCCCGCCAGTTTCTCGTAGAGCGCCTGCTTGATCGAAAGAACCTCCGGAACCGCCTCGATCACGAGGTCCGCGTCCGCGACGGCCGCGCCGAGATCGCTCAGCAGAGCGATCCGCTTGAGCGCCCCGGCCGCCTTGCCGCCAGCCGCGCCCGACACCTCGTTCGTGTAGGTTTCGACGAGCGCCGCCAGCCGTGCGCGCGCCTGTTCGAGCGCTTCCTCGCTGATGTCGTAGGCGACAACATCGAAGCCGCTATAGGCCGTCTGGAAGGCGATCTGGCTCCCGAGGACTCCCGTGCCGAGAACCGCCACTTTCCTGATATCGCTCATCCAATTTCCTTCTGCGCGGTATCGTCACTTAGAAACGGAGCCGCCACCTCCACCGGGACGCGGGCCAGCTTGCCGGTTTCCCGATCGACCAGGGCCCATTGGGTCAGCGAGGCGACGATCGTCCGGCCGTCTTCGGCATGGAATTCGACACATCGTGCATAGCGGGCACCCCGCGGCGCTCGGACGACCCAGGTGATCGCACTGACCTCGTCTCCCGCCCGGACATTGCCGCGATAGTCGACCTCATGGCGCAGCACGACCGCGACGAACCGGTCGCGATCCTGCGGCCGCGCGGCCGTCAGCCAATGCGCCACCGACGCATCCTGAATCCAGGTCACCCAGACCGCATTGTTGACATGGCCGAGTTCGTCGATGTCGGCGTCCCGGGCGCGGAAGCGGATATGGAAGCGCCGATGCTCATCCACCTCGCCGACGAGTGGGTGTCCGTGCTCATCGCAGCCGATGCGTCGACGATCTGACACGATCCCGCTCACGAATACGCCTGCTCCTCATGCGACGAACCCAGTCCTGCCATGGCGCGGAAGAAGCCGACGAGCATCTCGTCGCGCGGCATGGCGCCGTCGACATCGCCCTGGACCGCCAGTCCCATCCAGAGCGCATATAGACCGATACCGGTCTGCAACGGCGGCAAGGTCGGACGCAGTGCGAAGCGTTGCGTCAGATCGGCGACGAGTTCACCGAACATCCGGTAGCAGGCCGCCTTGCCCTCCCGGTGCCGCTCGGCGAAAGCCGGATCGCGCCGGGCATGGAGCTGCAATTCGATCGAGAGCAGTGACCATTGTGCCTCGTCGGCCAACTTCGCGAGCCGCGCGGCCAGCACCTGCAGCGTCGCCTCGATATCGTCGCCGGAGCAGTGCGCGACCAGGTCGCGAAGCAGTGTGACCTCGTCCTGGATATGGCTTTGCAGGATCTCGACCAGCAGATCGTCCTTGCTGGCGAAGTTCGAGTAGAAGGCGCCCTGCGAATGCCCTGCGGCGCTGCAGATGTTGCGAATCGACATGGCCGCGACCCCCTCCTCGATAATCGAGGAATGCGCGGCCGCGATCAGCCGGTCCCGCGTCTGGCGCTGCGTGTCTTTGCGCGTAAGCGGCATGGGTTCGTTCTCCAACCAACGGGCGAGACGTGCGAAACCTTTTCGGAGGTTCCGCGTTCTCAGTGAAACCAGATATCAACTGATATCCGAAATCAACGGCGATTTCGACCCGAAATCGGTCCTGGGCAACGAAATCTCAGTGTGAAGGAGCGCTCTTGGCTCAAACCTACATTGGCTATTCCCCGGACGTGGAGGTTCTCGGCGAGGACGAGGAGCGGCTGACCGCCGAGATCCTTGAGATCATGGCGAGTACCAACCGCAAGGCGTTCGAACGCCACCGCCATGCTGTGCGCGACGCCCATGCCAAGAGCCACGGGTTCCTGAAGGGCGAACTCGTCGTGCCGGAACTGCCGGAGCATCTGCGTCAGGGGCTTTTCGCTCGCCCGGCCACCTATTCCGTGGTTATCCGCCTCTCATCAGCGCCCGGAGATATCCACTCGGACACCATCCCCGCCCCGCGCGGCATGGCGATCAAGGTCATCGGCGTCGAAGGCGAGCGGCTTCTGCCCGACGACCAGGGCCGCCTGCTCGTCAACATCCCGACCTTGAGCTTTGGCACGATCGGCAAATATCGCCAGCTCATCGGCCTTCTGGAGAAGAACGCCCAGAACCCCGCTTTCCTGCAGCGCGCCATGGCCGGTGTCGCACGTGGTGTCGAACACGCCGTCGAGGCTCTCGGCATCGAGCCGGGCGCCACGTTGAAAGGCCTTGCCCGCGACAATGCCCATCTTCTCGGCGAGACCTACCACTCGATGGCGGCAATCCGCTTTGGTGATTACATCGCCAAGATCAGCGCAGCGCCGCTCTCCGACAATGTCAGGGCACTCACCGGCAAGGATGTCGGCGCGGTGGAGGACGCCACCATGCGCGATCTGGTCGTCGAGCATTTCCGTGAGCAGGGCGCGGAATATCAGCTCAGGGCGCAGCTCTGCACCGATCTCGAAAAGATGCCCGTCGAGGACGCGGCGGTGCTCTGGCCGGAAGACCTGTCGCCGCATCAACCGATCGCGACGCTGCGCATCCCGCCGCAGGACGCCTATTCACCGGCGCGGCGCGTCTATGGCGATGACGTGCTGTCGTTCAACCCCTGGCACGGCATCCGCGAGCATCAGCCGCTCGGCTCGATCATGCGCGTGCGCATCGCCGCCTATGAACGGTCCGCCCGCTATCGCCACGAGATGAATGCCCAGCCGCGCGTCGAGCCGGCGAGCATCGACGCCATTCCGGACTGACGCACCGATCGTCACACGTACTCACGAAAGGAGGCCAGCCATGGCCGAAACCGAAGAAACCCCGCAGATCGACGAAACCCGCCTTCAGGCCATCCGGCGTCGGATCGAGGAAGTTGTCGGCGATGCGCCGCAGCTCGCCAAGCTCGCGCTCGAGCAGATGGTGACGAAGCACAATCCCGACCTCAAGGGCACGGCCGGCTCGGCCGGTCGTGTCGGCGCGCAATCCGGCAATGTCTCCGAGCTCACCGCCATCGCCAACCTCAAGCCCGGCGGCGCGGACCGGCTGAAACGCATCTTCGGTCTGGTGAACGGCAATTTCGACGGCGCGCAGAAGGTCGGCACGCTCCACAATATGCGCTTCGTGTTCTTCGACAACGACACGCGCATCCTGTTCGCCACCGCCTATGACGGCGACTGGGACACCTATATCAACGACTTCGCGACCAAGATCCCCGATCTGATGGACCTGATCTTCGCCTCGGTCGAGGGCTGGCCGGGCATTGCGAGTCCGAAGGTCAAGGACTTCATCGCCGAGCATCAGATCACTGCCGCCGGCTGGTTCGTCGCCAACCCGCAGGTGACCGTCGTGGATGTCCGCCGGCTCCAGCGGCTCGAACATGCCGTCAACGAATTCCTGGACAAGGTGGGCTGAGCAATGGCGATCCTTCAGAAACTGAAAGAGCGCTTCCGGCGCGACAGCGTTACGCTCGACCTGCACGACATTCAGGCGCTGATCCTGCGCAGCCGGCCCGAGCCTTATGTCGGCATCCACGCCATGCTCCATTTCGACGAGGCGGAGGGCGCGCGCGATCTTCTCGGCCGGCTCGCGCCCCATATCGCATCTGCCGACAACTGGAGCGAGGATCTTGATTTCTGGATTGGGGCCGCGCTCAGCTTCGAGGGGCTGAAGGCGCTCGGCGTTCCCGATGCCCAGCTCAAGACCTTCCCACTCCCCTTCCAGCAGGGCATGGCCGCGCGGTCGGAGCAATTGCGCGACTTCGGTCCCAATGCGCCGGAGAACTGGGAAGACGTGTTCAAGCCGGGCAACTGCCATCTCGCGCTGACCATCTATGCCGTGGATGATGCCGCGCTCGACAAGGCGCTGGCGACGGCGCGCACCGAACTCGACCGGAGCAGCGGCGTGACCCTGCTCGGCGAGCATCGTTTCGGCGCGCCGGATGGTGCGAAAAACCCGTTCGGATTCCGCGATTCGATCTCCCAGCCTGCGGTCGAAGGCAGCGGCGTCGATCCGCTCCCAGGCGAAGAGCGCCCTATCAAGGCGGGGGAGTTCATCCTCGGCTATGACAGCGAGAACGGCCAGGCGCTCGGCATGCCCGAGCCCGCTACGCTGGGCAAGAACGGCACCTTCGTCGTTATGCGCAAGTACAACAGCCGTGTCGGTTGCTTCAACGCCTTCCTCAAGGCACATGGCGACACGCCGGAGGAACGCGAGCGCCTTGCGGCCAAGATGTTCGGGCGCTGGCGCTCCGGCGCGCCCTTGACGCTGGCGCACGATCATGACGATCCCGACCTCGGCGCGGATCCGCAGCGCAACAATGACTTCAATTTCAAGGACGACCCTAAAGGTCGCATCGTGCCGCTCGGCTGCCATATGCGACGGCTGAATCCCCGCGATTCCGAGTTGACGCTGCTCACCGACGTCAACATCCACCGCATCATTCGCCGTTCCTCGACCTTCGGGCCGGTTTATTCCGAGGATGTGGGGCCTGAGGACGATGCCAACGGCGATCGCGGCCTGTTCTTCATCTTCATCAGCGCGCGTGCCTACGACACGATCGAGTTCATGCAGCAGGAGTGGATCAACCGAGGCAATTTCGTCGATCTCGGCGAAGAGCGCGATCCGATCGTTGGCCTGCATGAGGATGACGGCCGGTTCACGATCCCGCAGACGCCTGCGCGCAAGCGCATCGACGGTGTGCAAACCTTCAACGTGATGAAGGGCGGCGAATATCTGTTTATGCCGAGCTTGTCGGCGATCCAATTGTTGGCGGCCGGGAGCTGGACGTAGGAACGCGCTCGTCCCTCGTTGGTCGTTGTGAAGGCCAATATTCAGTTCGTCAGGATCGCTGCGTCCGTCGTCGCCATGATCAGCGTCAGTCCGATCTGGGCTCAGGGGTAAATCCTGATGGCTGGAAAAATCACTTCGAGCGTCGCATTGACAAGGACGCATCGCTCATCGAGGCGGTATGAGCAAACGCGTTGCGCTGCCCGGGCCGCTCTTTGGTCTTTACAGGAGCCCGCCCTTCAACAGCGTCTCAAGCCAATCGGCGAATACCTGCAGCCGGCGCGAAAGGTGCTGCCGGTGCGGATAGAGTAAGGTCATGGGCATGGGTTCCGCCCGATGGCGGGGCATCACCTCGACCAGCTCTCCCGCCTCCAGGTGCCCTTTGACGTCATAAGCCGGGATCTGGATCAGTCCGAGGCCTGCAAGACAGCAGGCGATATAGGCTTCAGCGCTGTTGACGGTCACGCGGCCCTGCAACGGCGTTCGATGCAGTGCTCCATGCTCGACCCATTCCCAATCCTCGACCCTTCCGCTGGATGGCGAAGCGTAATTGACCGCTCGATGATCGCCGAGATCATCGGGTGTGCGCGGCGTTCCATGACGCGCCAGATAGGCGGGGCTGGCGACGTTGAGCAGCGGCAACTCGCCGATCGCCCGCGCGATCAGGCCTGAATCACTGAGCGGACCCACGCGCAGCACACAGTCGATGCTGTCTTCGACGAGGTTCACCGCGCGGTCGGTGACACCCAGGTCGATATCGATCTCGGGAAATTTGTCGAGGAAGTCAGGGAGTGCCGGCGCGATGATCAGACGTCCGACCCGGCCCGGGACATCGATCCGCAGCTTGCCGGATGGCCGCGCCGCCGACTGACGGAACAGATTTTCCGCATCCTCGACGTCGGCGATGACCCGCTGACAGCGCTCATAAAAGGCGATGCCGTCCTGTGTCGGGGAGACCTTGCGGGTCGTTCGGTGTAGCAGCCGCGCCCCAACCCGTCCCTCCAGCTCCTGAACAGCCGCCGAAACAGAAGACCGTGGGACGCCCAGCGTGTCGGCCGCGCGGGTAAAACTCGCGCATTCAACGACACGGGCAAAGATACGGAAAAGATCAACGCGGTCCAAACAGTCAGAACTCCAATTGGACGGGATTTATGACAAGTGATGTCAGAATGATCGGCTTTGTCGGCAAATCCTAGACGATATGGTGCCCTAACGAAAGCGGTCGCCGGTGCGATCGCGCCCGGCAAAGGAGGCCGCCCCATGACCGATCACAGCATCAAAGGCAAAACCGTCATCATCGCCGGAGGGGCGAAGAACCTCGGCGGACTGATCGCCCGCGATCTCGCCGCGCATGGCGCGAAGGCTATTGCAATCCACTACAACAGCGCCGCCAGCAAGGCGGATGCCGATGCGACCGTTGCCGCCGTCAAGGCTGCGGGCGCGGAAGCGGTGGCCTTCCAGGCCGACCTGACCAGCGCCGGGGCCGTCGAGAAACTGTTCGCCGATGCTGTCGCCGCCATCGGCCGTCCGGACATCGCCATCAACACCGTCGGCAAGGTGCTGAAGAAGCCCATCGTCGAGATCAGCGAGGCCGAATATGACGGGATGAGCGCCGTCAATTCCAAGACGGCTTTCTTCTTCATCAAGGAAGCGGGCAAGCACCTGAACGACAACGGTAAGTTGGTGACGCTGGTCACCTCGCTTCTCGGTGCCTTCACGCCCTTCTATTCGAGCTATGCCGGCACCAAGGCTCCGGTCGAACATTTTACCCGCGCAGCCTCCAAGGAGTTCGGCGAGCGCGGCATCTCAGTGACGGCAATTGGTCCAGGACCGATGGATACGCCGTTCTTCTATCCGGCCGAAGGCGCCGATGCCGTCGCCTACCATAAGACCGCCGCAGCTCTGTCGGGATACTCGAAGACCGGTCTTACCGACATTGAGGACATCGTCCCGTATATTCGCTTCATGGTCTCGGACGGCTGGTGGATGACGGGCCAGACGATCCTCGTCAATGGCGGCTACACCACGAAATAGAGTCCCATGTAGTTCTCGATCACCGCCCTGAAGCGCCGTATGGCAGAGCCATGTCTTGGCGGGACACCGGACATTCGCCGCGGCGATTTCTTTCAGGGCGACGGGAGGTCAGGAGGCAGCAACGTTGGCTTGGCGGGAGGAGACGAAGCCGATGAGCATGTCGTGACGCCGGTTCAGCGATGCGGGAG